>JBMNCR010000069.1:0-3252 GCA_049366695.1 Eubacteriaceae bacterium | reverse complement strand
CCTCAATTTTCCACAATTATATGTATATTATACCATATATTCAAAAATTAAGGTGATATTCATCGTTTTCACACAGCCTGCCGTCCCCATTGTTTCTATTTATCTAAGTAATGTCAAGGAATTAGACTTAAAGCAGAATTCCGCATCTCCACTGTTTGAACATCATTAATTTAAAAACTTAGGTGATGGGACTTTTTATATCTATTAAATACGAGGACCTGTTATTTCTATTTGATAAGTTGATGATTATTTATTATGGTATCAGCTAAACAAACATTAATAACAGGGGAAAGGTATGAAATGTAATTCTAAAAGTAAGTGAAGAAAACGTATATTAATTTGTTAATGATACAAAAATTCTGTCATATGTAGTTGCTAATGATTTTCATAAAATTAAAAAATTTAAAAAAGGTGTAACAAAAAACACTTTTCAATGGTTATATATAGTAAAGGAGGTGTTCATTATGAAAATAATCCTGAGCAAATAGGTATTCTTATGTCTGATACTGACAACAATCATAAAACGATTTATGCAAGAAAGGGAGCAAAACGATTCAAACAGAAAACAAAATTGTTCAACCAATGTTTACATAATTATTTCATTTCTACAATTCCATTATTATTGGCAGTTACGGTAAAACTGTGGTTTTATCCTCACTGTATAAAAGGAATGAAATCAGAATCAGCACATATTTGAGTAAAAAAGAAGATGGAAGCTGGATAGCTTAAAAAATTGGCCATGAAACAGAGATGGTTCATTAGTTGCAATAAGCCAAAATCAAAATTGGTATGTAATAGTGGCTATTCATATGGGAAAGTATTTTATGGGTATGTTTATCAGAATGAGGAAAGTAGGTCATATGTTAATGAAACGTACCTTAATCAAAAATTAGAATTTTAAGGAGGAAAAAAATGAAACGAATAACAAGTATATTATTAGTTTTAATGGTTATG
This sequence comes from Eubacteriaceae bacterium, assembly GCA_049366695.1. Lineage (GTDB taxonomy): Bacteria > Bacillota > Clostridia > Eubacteriales > Alkalibacteraceae > JBMNCR01. The sequence goes on along the minus strand of JBMNCR010000069.1, from coordinate 2,298 downwards.
TTTTTTATGGGATCAATTTCATATGCTGCTTCAGATGAAGAAGATTCATGGAAAATTATTTATCAGAAGGATGAAGTCACAGATTTAGATATACTTTTTGAAAAAGCAAAAAAGGAAATAACAGATAAAAAGATATCATTGACAAAAGTGGAATTCGAAAAAGATAATCATAGCTTAAATGAATTTGAATTTAGTGATGGTAAATTAAAACCAGTAATTTTTTCAACAACTCAAAAACTTAATACTGTAAGAAGCAATTCAGGAGTTGAAACTTCATCGTATGTAACCACTGACTTTGTAATATTGAGTTCTGGTGGTACAGTATATGATTATACTTGGGATGGATCCTATGGTGTTAAAGCATATACAACTACATATTGGACAGGAACGAATACTAGTCCGCAAGAGATACTAATTGATAGAGTTACAGGTGGATGGACAATATCAGATTATCAACTAAGTGTTTCTAATAAACATGTACGAATCGGAAATAACGGTTGGACAGCAGATGGAAGTATCTACAGAAGTAACCAAATTATGAATCGATATCCTAGTGGTATGACATTCAACTATTATACACCTTCAAGTTGGGGTCCTACCACAGCAAACTCAAGTTATGATGGTGTTGGTGTTAATACTTATTGTACTATTACAAGAGGAAGTGAAACTTATACATTACACCATCAGAGTTTACTTTAATTTTCATTGCAGGAGCATGTGCTCCTGCAAAATTTTGAAAGGAGTATAAAGTTGAATATAAAAAAATGGAGAAAGTACATTATATTTATACTATTTTTAAGTGTATACATTTTTATCGCTTATGTGTTAGATAATATTACATCAAGTTATGTTAATGAAACATTTAACCCTTTTGTAAAAATTTTGTTTGATTACCTTATGTATATTATTTTTGGCATGATATTAGGAATTGAATATTTACTTAATCAAAAAAAACTAGAAGGGAAATGGAAAATAAATCTGTCAAAATTATTAATTATGGGAATACCTTCATTATTTTTTGCATCTCATCATTATATCACTATAGTTGGAATTAACATTTTTCCTACTATATTAAATAGTATGTTTCTTATACTATGGCAGATTTTATTTGGTTATGTAGTTGTAACAAGCTTTTATAAAGATACTATAACTAGAAATAATGAATATACGAAAGTATAAAAGGTGGATTAACTAAGAATTTAAATGGTTGGAAGACCTGGAGGATACTTACCCTACAAAATCACCATTATTGGATATAGCAGAAATTATTGAAAAAACTAAAAATAATTTCAGAAAAAAATGTAAGACAACACCTCGTTTATCGGTTATATATGGTAAAGGAGGTGTTAAGGTTAACAACTAAGTGATGTTCACTATCTACAGCTATTTGGACATTATGAGAGATATCTGTTCCATTATTACTTACCCCCATATGTCTGGCATCAGGGTCAGTTATGGAAACTTCTCCATCTACTTCAATACGTGTTTTCAGTTCTGTTAGTTCTTCTATTCTCTGTTTTGCTTGTTTTATTTTTTCTTGTATTTCTTCTTTGGATAATTTTACAGTTTCCTCAGATTCTGAACAGTCGCAGATATCTAGTAGCTCCATATATTTATTTGCACTTTCTTGAAAGTGGGCGATCTGTTTTTCAACTTTTCGGTTTGTATAGTTTTTTCTTCGGGCATTATTTGCTCTAAATTTACTGCCATCAACAGCTATCATCTCTTTCCCATACAATCCTAAGTCATTGCATATAGAAGAAAATTGCTTAAATACGTTCATTAGATTTTGTTTATTATTTTTTCGAAAGTCAGCTATCGTTTTAAAATCAGGCTTTAAGTTGTTGAGTAACCACATAACTTCTACATTTCGATGACATTCTTTTTCAAGTTTTCTTGAGGATCGAATTCCCTCAAAATAGCCATATGTATATAACTTACACATATCCTTAGGATTATATGGTCTTCTTCCGATCTGTTTTGGTGTAGAATATGTAAAGCCAAGTTTTTGCATATCTAAGCTATCTATTAATACATCTATCACTCGTACAGGACTATCATCAGCTATCTTATCATCGTAGGATTCTGGTATGAAAGTAACTTGTTTTCTATCAAACTCTTTATGAATATATCTTGACATAACTACACCTCAATTTTCCACAATTATATGTATATTATACCATATATTCAAAAATTAAGGTGATATTCATCGTTTTCACACAGCCTGCCGTCCCTACCGTTTCTCTAGTAAACCAGTTAAAGGAAAGCAGATCAGAAAAGACCTTGCGGTCTTTTGAG
>JBMNCR010000068.1:0-3802 GCA_049366695.1 Eubacteriaceae bacterium | reverse complement strand
AGAAAACCATACGACACGGCGTAAACAAAAGCTACGTGTAATTGGTATTCGGGGGGTGGGGTGGGTTTTGATTGCAATATTAAATTTTAAAAACATATAATTGTACTAATTTCCGGCAATCTTTAATATAATTTGGCGAGTTATATCTGTATCTATTCTTGCCCGATGAAGATTGTAAGGTATTGTTATACCTAATCTAGATGCTGCAGCACTTAATTTAAACCATTGATATCCTCTTTTATATGCATCATAGATACCACTATACTGGGAATAAAGTTTCATTACACAACATACATTATTATTGTTATGGGGAAATTTTTTACCATGGGCATTTAATGATTGGCATATTAACCTTATATCAAATTCTGCATTATAAATAGCCACAATATTATTTTTGAATATATACGCTAAATCGCCATAAATATCAATTATGGATGGAGAATTAATTATATCCATATTTTTAATTTTGTGAATAGCTGATGCATTCGGCGGTATTAATATAGTTGGTTTAATTAATGTATCAATATAAACCTGTCCTTTCATATCAATAACTGTTATTTCAACTATTTCATCTTTTTCACCTAATCCAGTAGTTTCTGTATCAAGTATTAAAGCATTCCTATTAACCAAACTTTGGGCTAATTTTACCGCTTCTTCTTTATTTATATTTCCATTATCTTCAATAATCATAGTCACTTAATAATAAAGCATCAAAATTAATGCACTCAAGATCATTAAACCTCGTATCTATAAGCGTCTTTTGAAGCTTTTCATCCAGACTTTCATTTATTTGTAAAGTACGTAACTCATCTTCGTATGAAAAGTCAGTCAAAATTCGTGATTTAAATGGAGTAAATGCACAAAATTTTATATATTCTTGATCATTTTTATTTAATTTTGAAACCCAATCTTGCGATGGTTTTACTAACCCAAAAGCAGTTAACGTAGCGATACTATCAAAATTTTCCTCGTTATTTATTTTATCATACTTTATATCTATTTCCCCTAGCGATAACTCTCGATAAACCGAAGAAAAAGTAGAAATAACTGGCCCTGGTAATTTAACTAATTGATCAATAGAGCTATTTAAAAGAGATTCTAATAATATTTTATATTCATAAAATTCTGTTGTATCAGGAGCAACATTTATTAACTTATAATAATCATTATATGGTGTAAGATATATAAGTCTATTTAAGAAATAACGTAACCTTTGCATTTTTAATTTATTAATTAAATTACTATTATTCTCAGACTGAATATTGATTTTTAATACTAAATCATTAAATACTTTTTCTAAATATTGGATATCATCATTCATGGTTTTATAGGATTCATATTTTATATTATTAAGTATCATTCTATATGTTTTTTTGTAATTTACTAAATATTTCATATATCTATGGTATCTGCCATAAGTAACATCTACTTTATAACGACTAATAGGCATTGCAATGCCATTATATTTGAGATTTTCATCTAGTTTACCTTTATCACTTGGATCGTTCCACAAATAAAGATGTATTCTATCTAATAACTGATTGAATTGTCGGCTTGCAAATTTTTCTTCTTTATTGTAAATATTGTCTATCCATTTCCTTGACGAAATTACATCATCCTTTTCTGGATTTAACTCCAATCCTTGCTGAATAATTAACTTTTCTAACCGATTTTTTATTGACGATATTTCATTCTTTTTTAGAACCATAATAATATCGTCAACATATCTAAAATACCTATTTTCTATTAGAGAGTACATTTCTTTATCTACTCGTTCAAGAACAACATTAGCCAATATATCACTTAATGCAGGCCCAATAGGTATGCCCTGATCTGTACAATCGAGTAGTTGTTTATATGTATCACTAATTAAATTTTTATGTTCTCTATTCTTCATATCAGATATCTTCGTATTAAAAATATCCATGGCAACTTGTTGATTAATACTTGGATAAAAACTTTTTATATCAGTAGATACAATATAATAATCAGGATCGCCTTTAGCTATTTGGGTTATTTTATAATTTCTTTCACTATAACTTGAATAAAAATATCTAAAATATCTACCAGTATTATTATTTTTATGCCATAAGTTACTATATATATAAGGTTTATTTTTAAAAGTATTTAAACAAGATAATATATGTAAAACATATGCCTCAGCTAATGAAGTTGATGGGCTAGCGGCAAACATATGTCTATATTTAATAGCACCTTCAGGGGAAATGCTTTTAAAACGTAAAAAACGCCTATATCTACCCATTTGTCTAAGGGGGAATTTATCCATAATAAATTTTGTCAAAAAATCAGATGACTGTGACTTTGGTACCTGCCTTAATAGAAAACGCAAACCTAAATAAGTAGGTATATTATAATTACGCCAATGATTCAACGCACGAACTGCTAAAACATTTGAGAATTTGTTCATTTTTTACTTCTATTATTGTCATATGTCTTTAACAATATTCTGCAAGGCAATTGTCTTTTTTGAAATGGATGGAACCATTTATATTCATAATTAATTGGGCCAACTTGATTAGAATTCCCCCATGCCTTAGTATTAATTCTTTTACTTAACTTACTAAATAAACTTTTTCCACTTGATGAATCACCTGGCTCTACCCATAATATAGTACAACTTTTGTTATGCAACCTATCAAATAAATGTTGAAATGAATCTTTATATTCATCAAAATGGTTATCCATTGAACCAGAGAAATTTGCAACAAATATTATATATTCATCTAGATCTTTATATTTATCAAAGATAAAATCAAATAATTCTGAAGTTTTGTATGAATCTTCGGCATGCCATTCAACAGTTTTAAGACTCGTTTCAATCCCTGTTTCTTTCAAAATATTTACCAATTCTTCCATCATTTGTTCATATATTTTTAATGCTGGTTGTGAACAATCACCGCCGACGATTTGTATAGATAATGGTAGACATGGCATTATACGTTCTTTTCTTAAAATATATAATGTCGATAACAGACTCGCTCCAACACTGCCAGTGCCACAAGCAATATCTAATAAAAATATTTTACCTTCAGATAATATTTTTATTAAATCCTCTGACAATGAAAGGAACCCATTATCTGGATCAATAAGCAAACCTTCTATACGACAGGAACTAACGCCATATCTTCTAGCAAAATGCTCAATTGTATCTTCAAATGTGATCCCTCCAATAATATTACCAGTATTATTTTGATCTAATGCCTTTTCCATGACATCATATCTTTTTAGTAATAATTCATATGAATTTATTAAACAAATGGGCATATGAATGTTACCATTAAGCCATAATTGGTCAGGAAGTTCTTTTTTAGTTATGATACTCATTTAATAATCTCAATATTAATTATCAATCTGCACACAAATATATAATTTCTTATTGTATTTTTTACGATTATACATCTAGTATGATATATAAACAATACAATTCCTATATTTTCTTTTACCAATGAGTCTATTTCTTCCCTCCCCCCACCCAATGCCATATAATACCCGGGCATAAAAGGCAGTTAACAAACAAAGGAAAAAACAATAGTGGTTGTAAAGCAAAAAGTTTACAAAAGAGGAAACGCCGGAAAGGGTTTACGTGGAGCGGGTGTTCATAAGGACAAAACCGGAAAATTAAAATTACACTTCTTTTGTAATAAAATGAACAGTTTCACCGCTATCATTTATAATATATGGAATCAATTCTAACGGATATACTTTTAAACCGTTTTTCAGTTCTTTCAAAGAAACCCAGCAAAAATCCAAATCAATGCGTTCATTATCTAATTCATCATAT
>JBMNCR010000067.1:0-13064 GCA_049366695.1 Eubacteriaceae bacterium | reverse complement strand
CAACTATTTTTAAAAATACTCCTCACTTCTTTATGCACTGTATTTATGATATAATGTTAATACTTGGTATTAATATGAGGGGTGTTTCAAGCTATGGAGTATGGTTTAGTCTTAAGTGGTGGGGGCGCCAAAGGGTCTTTTGAAGTAGGCGTTTGGAAAGCTTTAAGAGAAATGAATATAGTTATTAATGCAGTAGCAGGCACTTCTGTAGGCGCTTTAAATGGAGCAGTCATTGCACAAAATGAGTTTGAAGGAGCGGTAGACTTTTGGACAAATCTAACAATCGATCAAGTTTTTAATGTCAATAAACAGATTACTTCCAAATTTGTTACTGATTGGTCAAAAAGCGACTTCGAATCTTTTAGTAAATCTTTTAAATCTTACCTTTTTGAAGGCGGTCTTGATACTACTCCCTTAAGAAAAAATCTTGCAAAATATATAAATGAAGACAAAATACGCAAATCAGATATTAGATTAGGAATTGTTACAGTATCTTTAAACAATTTTAAACCTTTAGAATTAATGATTGAAAAAATACCCGAAGGAAAACTTATGGATTATCTTCTTGCTAGTGCAGCATTCCCAACTTTTAAAAAACATCAAATTGATGGAGATACATTTATTGATGGCGGTTTATATGATAATTTACCAATTAATTTATTAGCTTCTGAAGGTTATCACAACCTTATCACAGTAGACCTACCAGCTCCAGGATTTAAAGCAAAACTTAAATACGATAATCTGAATATAGAAAATATTAATAATTCTGAATATCTTGGTTTGATTTTAGATTTTAATCAAAAAATAATGAGAAAGAATATTCAGATTGGATATTTAGACACATTAAAAAAATTCGGCAAATTGCATGGAACCAATTATTACATAACCTTAAATAAGGATGATAGCATTCTAAAGAATTTCAATAGTAGGTTAGGAACTTTTCTTAAAGGTGAAAATGGCATAAAGCTTCCTTTGCTTCTAGGCATTGATGATGTTCTAAGCAAATCAGAATTATTAAATGAAATATCACGTTTTATAGGTTATACACAATATAAAGGACAGGATCAAGCATTGAATTTAATCGAAATTACTGCTAGTAATCTCTCCATTGATAGGCTCAAAATATATACCCCAAATCAATTGATTAAAGAAATATTCGTAATGGTGAATAGTTTATTAGATGAAAATATAAATTTAATTAAAAATACTAATACTGTCTTAGATATTTTTAAGAGTTCAACTGAACTTACTGTAAATCCCTTGACAAATATGAAATTTATAGCTTCCTATATGTATTTTTTAAGTTTAAATCCTAATTCGATAAATCCACTCAACAAACTAATAAGCAGATTATCTCCAGAAATAATCTTAGCTATTATCACCCTTTTGTACTTAACAAATTCTTAGTATTTAAACATCTACTTTCTAATATATCACAGAATCAATATACTAAAAGATTTGCGTAATTATAAATATTTTTTAAATGAACTGACACATAAGTCAAATAATAATATTTCATATCGTCAGATAAGATTTATCTTTTATATTATGTGCCAAATTTAACTTTTAAGATAAATATAAATTACAAATATTCTATAAATATTTTATGCATAAATAAAAGCATAATATCTAAACTATAATTCAACATTTATACTATTCTCTTTAGTAATTAACCACAACATTTTTTATATTTTTTCCCACTTCCACAAGGACAAGGTTCATTTCTACCTATTTTATTATTAAATACTATCTTTGACCGATTAAAATCTTTTCTAATTTGATTTCTTTCTTCCAAGCTAAACACTGTATTCCATTGCTCTAAACTATAGAGCCACTCTGCTGGGACAGCTAACATGTTTTTATACAGCTCTTTAAAATCAATTTCTAATTTTAACTGGGTATCTAATTCGATATTATCCAATTCTAACTTTTTCTTGATACTATCATTAATTCCATCTAAAAATCCCATAAAGTAATGAATTGACACATTATAATCTTTTGCTAGTATTTCAACAGTTCCTTCAATCAAAGCTGTTCCATTATCTAATATCTTTTCATATATGTTCTTTTCTTGCATACAAAAATCGTTCCAAAATTCGCGTTGTTCTTGTTCACTTGCTCCTACAGTTTGAATTTTTTTCTTCCAATCACTATATAAACTCATAACTACCTCCTTATTTTACAAAGTGAATTATATTACATTTAAATCATTTTTACAATATAAAATGTATTTCATCTTATTGTTTCTTTAATATTTTTATTTCTCTGATAAAAATCTCTTTTGAAAATGATATTTGCCAAAACTAGCATATGTATTTTACTTAAAATGTATGTATCATATCATAGCTTCTATACAACTTCAAACTTTTCAAAAATTTCTAGTTCGAAGAATGTCTAGAATAGCGTAGCGTATTTTCTCATAATTAAGCAATGTCGTAATGTAAACAACACAATACAACAAACTTTTCCACAGTCTGACATGTAATATATGTTTTAGATTATTAAAAAAGGGTATAACAATACAGTATATATAAAAATATTATAGGAGTGATACTTAAATGAGTTCATTATCAGGAATTATACAAAGCGGTGATTGGAAAAATGAAAAACACGTTCCTTCAATTCAATCTCCAAACGAAGTAAAAAAAGATCAAGCTTTTGAAATAACTGTAAATATCGGCAAAGAAATATCCCACCCAAACACACTAGAACATCATATAAAATGGATAAAAATATTTTTCAAACCAGAAAATAATAAATTCCCAATAGAAATAGCCAATATAAATTTCAATTCCCATGGAGAGTCACAATTATTTACAGATTATTATGCTAGTATACAAGCAAAGATTCAAGACTCTGGAGTAATTTATGCATTAAGCTACTGTAATATTCATGGTCTTTGGGAAAATTCTTTAGAAATTACCTGCTTATAATATATAAACTCCAGATACATCACAAATCTACAATGTATTAAATATATTCACTTTTTATCACTTTAAATTCAAGGTGTTTTCATAACTTACTTAACTTGTAAATAGAAATCATCTTGAGTTTATATTTATGTTTTACTTTAACTTTTTTTTGTTCTTTAATAGTTATTTCAAAACCGTTCTTATTCATATATATAGATCTTATCTTCATCATAATATTCTTTTAGGTACTCTTTAATAAACTCAATAATCTTATTTGAGTTTTGATCTTCTATCATACTTGACTTTTGTAATACTTTTAATGAGAATATATAATTATAAGGATCCCTTTTTTTTATTCTATTATAATGGATTTTAGACATCCTAAAAGCACCTATATTTATATCATATATTTTTTCTATATTGATATTATCTCGTAAATAATCTAGAAATTCGGTATATATATACTTATAATCATCTACACTTATAACTGGTTCTATAGAAAGTCTAACTTTTGCATTATTTTCTATTGCAGTATTTATTGCCTTTATACGCTTTTTCAAACTTGGAGTATATGTTTCATATTTATCAATTAATTTCTGTGGCAGAAGGCTCCATGCAAATATAACATTTTCAGGTATCATTTCATCATTGTATAAAAATTCATTATATTTTGTTTTTATTTCAATTAATATGTCTTTTTTATTAGCAATATACTCGAAACACATCCCTACATATTTTGTTATATTATCAAAAGCCAATAAATCCGATTCATAAGAAAGTGCTATAAGCATTTTTCCTTGATTTTGACTATAGATACTATCTAAAGTATTAAAATAATCTTCTATGTTAACAAATATTATTACATTAGAAGAATTATACATTCCTTGTAAGTAGCAATAAGAACAATTATATAAACAATTCATAATTAAATTAGAATAATAAAATTTTTCTATACCATAATTCTCACATAAAGATGAACCTTTATAAAAAAAGTCATATTTCTTTTTAGCCAGTATTAATTTTTGTGATTTTTTTTGTTCGCAAAAATCTTGATTTTTTCTATGAAATATATCCGTATACTTATCAATTATTATTATTTTACTTTTATTGAAGTTGAGAAGAATATTTTTTGCGTTAGGATGATCTATTATTTCTTTTTCTATATATATATGTGAAAATTTTTTATAATAATTTATATATGAACTGCTCAAAAGCATTCTTCCTTTCCTTAGCTGTACTAATCGTAGGAATATGAAACTTTAGTAAAGGATCTAAATTTCCCATTTTTAATTTATATGAAATTATATTATTCATCAGTATTTTCTTCTGACTTTCTGTTAATCTTAAGTACTCTTCCACTTGTTTTATTATTTTTTTTTCTTTAATATCAAAAAATGTTGATTTATCATTTTTTATTTTGTTAATACTTTCATATACATCTATAATTTTATTTATCGATTGTTTGCAACATAAATAATTCTCGTATCCTCTTATAATACAAACCCTGTTTTGACTAATATATAAATTTGTTGTTTTATAAAATAAAAGTGAGGTATTATCATAAATTCCAAAATTATTATCTTTAAAGTATATTGATTTTTCATTTAATGACAAATCATATAGTATATCTGGATAATACTTATAATTTGTTTTCATATCGATGATTTCATTTATTAAATATAATTCTCCTTTGTTTATTGTTCCATTTGTATAGCAACGATCAATATTTATTAGGAATATATTTTCCTCCAAATACTTGCCTAAAGCGTATGAAAACTTGCTTATATAATCAAATTCCTCTTCTTCTATATACTGTAATATCATATTTTTTTCTTTATTGTAATACAATTGGATATTTTTATTATTTATATTTTTTAAACTAAAAACACTTCTTAGTTTCTTACATAATTGAAAGTATGAAGTTATAAAATAAATCATTATAATACTTGTATGATGTATTTAGTAACAAACACATCAATACTCTCCTTTCTTTTTCACTTTAATATAATTAGCTATAATACTATGGACTTTTTATTTTAACCTATAACTTTGACTATTCAAAGGAGTATATTGCCACAGTTTTATGCGAATCATTTATAATTGGGTAAGCCTCTTAGCTCAACTGCATTTTTATACTGTTTAATTTCTAAGAAAGATAAATATATTTTATAAATCAAATACTCACTAATTTAGTTATTTTTTTATTATTAGTAATATTAAAAACCTTAATTAAATTTGTAATTACTGGGTAGAATATTTGTAAATAATTAAGGAGGATCTCATATGATGAAAAAAATATTTATTTTACACTTAATGATACTATTATTATTATGCGGATGCAATAATACAGATAATACAAAATTCAGTAATTCCAATCAAAACAACAACTATTATTCCAACCACCTGTTTTCTGGCGGAAACTTAGAAGGAGGTTTTGAAATTAGAGAAATTAAAGTACAAAAAATTCTAAATGAAGAGAAAATCGTTTTAAACTTTTTTAGTTATTCTCCTGATAGTGATGGAGTTAAAGCTAACGGTGTTCCTATTTATGACTTTAACTTCGACGATAATAAAGCAAAACTGTCCTTCCGTAATGAAGTAAAAATAAAAACAAGTAAACCTAATACTAAAAACAGTGACTTAATAAACAATATCAGTATACAACCTACTTACGATGGGCAATCAACTACAATAAATTTTAGTTTCGTAGAATATACTGAGTACAAAATAGAAGAAAATTTAGACAAAGGACAATTAATTTTGTATGTGAAAATTAAAAATTAATTCTGTAAAATTAGTCTTAAATAGTTTTAAATAGGATAAACATCACAATTAATTTCAACATATTTTTTCTTAATATTAAAAACAGATTGTAAATTTTTATACAAACAAAACCTTGATTAAAGCAATATACTTTATAGTATATTGCCACATTATTAATACAATAGCAAATCCAGCACATAAACTAATATGCTGAAACGCTAGAAGCATCAGAAGCGGTTTGTTAGTCTGTTAGGGTATTGGTATTGCTTTGGGATTGAGCAATCGCTATACTATTCCGAACTATTTATAAACCCTTGTTTAATCATAGATTATGTTGCACACAGGTCATTACCTTCACTCAATTCAAAAGAAGGATCAGCTGTTTGAACATAGTGAGTTCCCATAATCTATGATTAAAATAGTTATAAATATACAATATTACTTAAGAAACCTATATCTTTGTAATTGTTCTCCACTTTCTACTATTCCATTTCTCCAATTTTCCACTTTCTTATTAATATTATTGAACCCCACAGAGTATCGGGTTATTTCTTTATGCCATTACCTTGGCTAGGCAGTGATTTCACTGTCATATGCATTATAAAACGATCTCTTCTTTTTCAATATTATAGATTTCAATATATGGGCTTGACTCTATATATTTTATAATCTCTTGATATTTTTTTAGTGCGTGACTACTGTCAATAGAACACAATGAAAAACCAAGCTTTGTCTTTTGCCAATAATCATGATAATCACTTTCTATTATGGAAATACAAAACTTACTTTTAGTTTTATTTATAATGCTTTTAATTACGCTTCTTTTTTCTTTTAATGATTTCGATTCATAGATTAGTATTTCTACTTGACATATTATTGAGACCATTTATACTCACCTTTTATTATTAATGATTTGCTCTTTCCGATGTTTCAGGTAATTTAATCATAACTACAAGACCTACGGCAAAAAGCAATACTAAACTTAATACAGCTTTCCTTATATCTCCGGTTAATAAAGTAATACTCCCAATTAATAACGGACCTATAATAGCAGCAAATTTTCCAAATATATTATAGAATCCAAAAAATTCATTTGAGTTTTTTTTCGGTATTATCTTAGCGAAATATGACCTACTTAATGCTTGAATACCTCCTTGAGCTGATGCTATCATTAAACCTAGAATAATAAAATCCATAAGGCTATTCATAAAATATGCCATTATACAAACGATGAAATAAGTTAGTATTCCAAATATTATCATTTTTCGGGTTGAAAATTTCTTCGCTAATATACCATATAAAATTGCAAAAGGAAAAGCTACTATTTGGGTCAATAATAGTGCAATCATAAGTCCTGTGGTATCCAAACCTATTTGATTTCCAAAAACAGCAGCATTTTTTATTATAGTATCCACTCCATCAATATAAAAGAAATATCCTAATAAAAACAAAGCAATTGTTTTATACTTACTAATATTCTTTATAGTATGAAAAAGCCTTTTCAAGCTATTAATTATTGGTTTCTTTTCTGGTTCTATATAATGCTTTTGTTTTACATTTCTTATCATTGGAAGAGTTAATAACCCCCACCATAAACCTGTAATAATAAATGATAGTTGAGTCATTATTAATGTATCCATTTTTGAATAATTAATTAATATAATGCAAATTATAAACGGAATTACGCTTGAAATATATCCAAAAGCAAATCCATTAGCTGATACTTTATCAAGATTATCATCATCTGTTACATCAACTAAAAAAGAATCATAAAAAATATTTGCTCCAGAAAAGCCAACTAGGGTTACAACGTAAAAAACCAACATTATTATCCATTGAGAAGTAGGAATAAATGCTAAAAAAACGGTAAACAATATGCCTAACAACGAAAAAAATAGAAAAAATCTTTTCTTGTAGTTTTTATAATCTGCTATGGTTCCTAATAAAGGACTTAACAAAACTATTAATAAAGTAGCGATGGAATTCCCATAATTCCAAAACGCAGTTATGTTGGCACTATGTACGCTTGATATACTTGCCATATTAGTAAAATATATTGGAAATATTGCAGTGGTAATTATGATTGAATAGGCTGAATTACCACAATCATATAATATCCAACTTAACTCTTCTTTGCTAAATTTCAATCTTTTTACCTCCTCATAAATACATGTTAATAATATTTTAACAGTTATTCTCTATTTTTTTAAGTTAAATATATGTTACTTGTGATATTATTAAAATGAAAGTAGGTGACAATAAATGTCAGATGCGCTAAATCATTATTTCTGTGGTACAGAAGTAATAAATAATTTAAATCCTGAAATTAAGGCAATAGTAGACAAAAACCTTTTTTTCCTTGGAACTCAAGGAAGTGATATGTTTTTCTATTATAATATCTTATATTGGAATAATCCTGTACCTTTTGGTAATATTATTCATCATAAAAGGATTAATTTATTTTTTTATAATTTTTTTAAGTTTCTATCAGAACAAGATAATACCATTATTAAAAATAAAATTCTATCCTATATATTTGGTTTTACGTGTCATCATTCTTTAGATTACATAACTCATCCATTCATTATATATAGGTCTGGTATTTATGATAAATCTAATAAAGAAACTTCTGTATTCCAGTACATGCATAAAAAATATGAAGTCCTTCTAGATGTAGCTCTTTTAAAGTACAAATACGATATAGATGCTGTAAAATTCAAATTCAACGACATATTTACATTGAAAAAAAACAATATAGAAATTATACAAAATCTTTATGACTTTGCACTAAAGAACACCTATAATTTAGAGGCAAATCCTAATGTTTTGCTTCGAAGCATTAATAGTGAACGAATAATACTAAACTTATTAAGTAACCCAAAAAGTATAAAAACAAAACTTCTTACTTTATTTGAAAAATTATTTTTAAACAAAGGATACATTACTACTGCTATTTATCCTAAAGAAACTGATATCGATTTAGTATTAAACCTTAACAATAGTCTTTGGCGACATCCATGTAATAATGAAATAATTTCAAATTTATCTTTTATAGAATTATTTGAAAATGCCGTAAATGATGCTACTAATAAAATCTTAAAACTATATAGCTTAATGGAAGGTATAATAAAACCTGAAAATATTAACAGCATATATAATGATATAAGCTATGAAACGGGATTAGATTGTAATAATTCATGTGAATTAACATATTACGATAAAGATTTCGTAGAAACTTTAATTAGTCTTTCATAATACTAATAGATTTTTCTCAAATATATAAATCATTTTTCTAATCATTATGATAAGACTTCTACATTAAAGTGCATGATAAGATCATACTTTTATCATAAGAATAATATCTAATATTAAATTAAATCCAGGCAAACCCTGGATTTAATTACTCATTATTTATCACGACAACTTATAATTACTTCTGTTCTTTCATATAATTAATAAGTCCACCTGCTAAAATCATTTTTTTCTGTCTATCAGTTACATCTAAAGTAACTTTTATTTCTTTTTTATTACTGCTATTAAGAACAATCAATTCTTTATTATTAACTCCCTCAACAACGTTTCTCAGAATTAATTCATCATTTACATTTATCAATTCATAATCTTGCTCATTCATAAATACTAATGGCAATATTCCATTGTTAATTAAATTATTTTTATGAATCCTTGCAAATGACTTCGCAATAACAGCCTTAATACCTAGATACAACGGAGCTAATGCGGCATGCTCTCTACTAGATCCTTGTCCGTAATTATGTCCAGCAATAATTATTCCACCATTTTCTTTTTTTGCATTTGATGGAAACTGAGGATCGCATGGTGTCAAACAATAATCTGATAAATATGGAATGTTTGAACGGTATGGTAATAATTTAGCATTTGAAGGCATAATGTGATCTGTAGTAATATTATCCTCCACCTTTATTAATACTTTCTTATCAATATTGTCTTTAAGTTTCTCAGTTTTTGGAAAAGGCTTAATATTCGGTCCTTTTATTATATTCACTTCTTTTCCATCATTAGAAGGATGTATTACCATATTATCATTTACATAGAATTCTTTAGGCATCTTAATATCTATTATCTTATTATCTACAATATCTATAGGGTTTGTTATCACTCCAGTTATAGCTGAAACTGCTGCAGTTTCAGGGCTAACAAGGTATACATCTGCATCAACAGTTCCTGATCTTCCTTTGAAGTTTCGATTAAATGTTCTCAAAGATACACCCTCTGTATTAGGAGATTGTCCCATGCCTATGCATGGTCCACAACCACATTCAAGGATTCTAGCCCCAGCATTAATCATTTTTGCTAAAGCACCATTTTCTGCCAACATATTAAGAACTTGTTTTGATCCAGGAGCTATCACTAATGATACATCTTCTGCAACTGTTTTTCCTTCTAAAATATTTGAAACCTTCATTAAATCATAAAACGAAGCATTTGTGCAACTCCCAATAGCTACTTGATTTATTTTTTTACCAACTAACTCTTCAATCTCTTTTACATCATCAGGACTATGAGGGCAAGCAGCCATAGGTTGTAATTCATTTAAGTCAATGATTATTTCAATATCGTAAACACTATCTTCATCTGCAATTAATTCTTTATAGTCCTTCTCTCTTTTTTGAGCTTTCAAAAATTCTAATGTAACTTCATCAGATGGAAATACTGATGTTGTAGCACCAAGTTCTGCTCCCATATTTGTGATTGTTGCTCTTTCAGGAACTGATAATAATTTTATTCCCTCACCACAATACTCAAATACTCTATTTATTCCACCTTTTACAGTACATCTTTTTAATACTTCTAATATAATATCTTTCGAGGTTACTCCTGGTTGTAATTGTCCTTGCAACTGTACTTTCACAATCTCTGGCATAGTTATATAATACTCACCACCTGCCATAGCAACAGCTACATCTAACCCTCCTGCTCCAATGGCTAACATACCTATGCCGCCACCTGTAGGAGTATGACTATCAGAGCCTAGCAAGGTTTCTCCAGGTACTCCAAATCTTTCAATATTAACCTGATGACATATTCCGTTTCCAGGTTTTGAAAAGTAAATACCATATTTTTTTGCCACTGTCTGAATATATATATGGTCATCCATGTTTTCAGGACCTGTCTGTAGCATGTTATGATCTATATATGCTACAGATCTTTTGGTTTTTACTCTAGGAATATCCATTGCTTCATATTGTAAATAAGCCATTGTACCAGTAGAATCTTGCGTTAATGTTTGATCTATCTTTATTCCAATTTCAGAGCCTCTAATCATTTCTCCAACTACTATATGCTCTTTTATTATTTTTTCTGTAACTGATAATCCCATGCGATTCACCTTTTCCTTTAGTTTACTTCGTCTATTTCGTCTATTTCACTATCAATTAACTGTGTTGTAAAATACTTATTTACTAACTGTTTCAGTTCGTCATTACTTATATCAGTAGTTCTTCCTTTGTTATATTGATCATCTACCCACATTTTGATCATTTTTACTCGTTGATCTCTCTTTTTTATTTTATTTTCTTCTTTTATATTGTAATAACTATTTAGCCATGCTGCTATTCCTGCCAACCCGGAACTCTGATTAACTTTTATTACTACCGGTTTATCTAATATTAACTTTGTATTAAACGAATTATAAATAGCTTCATACTTTAGTATCCCATCAGCATGTACTCCAGCCTTTGTCATATTAAAATCACTTCCAACAAAAGGTCGTTTTGCATCAATCACATAATTAAACTCTTTTGCAAAATATTCACTAACCTTACTTAGTAACTTTAAGTTGATATCATTATGACCTTTTAATTGACAATACTCTATCAACATTGCTTCTAGCGGACAATTTCCTGTTCTTTCTCCTATACCTAACAAAGTAGTATTTATTGATGATGCACCATATAACCAAGCTGATGTTGAGTTTGTTACTACGTTATGATAATCATTATGTCCATGCCACTCTATAGCCTCAGATGGCAATCCACAATGATATTGCAATCCATGAATTATTGCTGGAACGCTTCTTGGCATTTCTACGCCAGGGTAAGGTAGCCCCAGACCTAAAGTATCACATGCTCTTATTTTAACTTGTATACCTGCCTTTTTACCTAGTTCATTCAAATTTTTAACCAAAGGTACTACAAATCCAAAAAAGTCTGCTCTTGTTATATCTTCAAGATGACATCTTGGTATTATATTATTCTCTAGAGCTTTTTCAGCAATGCTTAAATATTTATCCATAGCTTGCTTACGAGTCAAATTTAGTTTTTTAAATATGTGATAATCTGAACATGACATTAACATTCCAGTTTCTTTTATTCCTATTCCTTTAACTAAATCAAAATCCTTTTCATTAGCTCTTATCCACGATGTTATTTCTGGAAACTCATATCCTCTTTCAAGGCATTTATAAACAGCTTCTCTATCCTTCTCAGTATATAAGAAAAATTCCGATTGCCTTATGGTTCCTGTATTATTATCAATTAAATGTAAGTAGTCAAATATACTTAAAATTTGTTGTACTGTAAATGATGACATAGACTGTTGTCCATCTCTAAAAGTTGTATCCGTTATCCAAATTTCATCAGGTAAATTTATCGGTTGTGTAACATTATTGAATTTTATCGATGGTACTTCGCTATACGGAAAACACTCTTCATATAAATTAGGTTGTATTACATCTATAGGTTTAAAATCATTTTTTGTATTATTTTCACGACTTGACGATGTGTTTTTCATCATTATGCCTCCTTTTTGCAAGATTTATTAATATTTATTCATTATAGTAAAATTTAAATGTTATTTTTAGTTAAATGTTATGCAAATAAATGATAAAAATTACAAGAAATTACGAGAAATAAGTAGGATTTTTACGACATTTTTTGCACTTCATACATTTTAGGCACTAATAATAATATCATAAATCAGTATACTTTTCAACAATAAATGAAAGAAAAAAATTATTTCTTTCATTTATTGTTGAAAAGTATTATTTGAATGATATAAAACCAATTTTTCTTTTTACTTTTTCTAGAGTTTTATATGATACTTTCGAAGCTGTTTCTGTATTGAATTTAATTATTTCTTTTATATATGTCTTGTCTTCTACGAGTTCATTATATGTCTTTTGGATAGGCTTTAAAATATCGGCAACAGTTTCACCTACAGCTAATTTAAAATACCCGTAGCCTTTCCCCTGAAATTCTTTTTCTACTTCTTTGATGCCTTTACCTGTAGCACAACTATAAATTTCAATTAGATTTGATATACCTTTTTTACTTTGCTGATCATATATTATTTCTTGTTGTGAATCAGTTACAGCTCTTTTAAATTTTTTTATTACTACTTCTGCACTAT
>JBMNCR010000066.1:0-79723 GCA_049366695.1 Eubacteriaceae bacterium | reverse complement strand
CTACAACATATTTGCTTTCATCTGCTAACGCTTCCCATACTAAATCAGTATTATCTTTTTCTTTTAAAGCACCAACGGGACAATTAATTATACACTGACCGCAATTTATACATGTAACTTCAGCTAAAGATTTATTGAAAACGGGTTCTACTTTGGAGTTAAATCCACGATATGTAGTTCCTAGCACACCTACATTCTGAACTTTATGACATACTGAAACACATCTTTTACATAAAATACATTTACTATCATCTCTTACTATTGATGTTGACATATCATCTATCTTGTCTGAAGATTGTACACCTTTAAAAGGTATATCAGTTATGCATAACTCATATGCCAATGACTGTAATTCACAATTTTCACTTCTTACACATGTAGTACATTCTCTATTATGATTAGATAATATTAATTCTAAATTTACTTTTCTTGCTTTCCTAATCTTAGTAGAATTCGTAATTACTTTTAAACCTTCGGTACATGGATAAACACATGAGGCTTGTAATGCCTTAACTCCTTCAATCTCAACAAGACACATTCTACAGGCGCCAATTTCATTAATTCCTTTTAAGTAACACAAAGTAGGTATATCTACATTACACATTTTTGCTGCTTCTAAAATTGTAGTACCTTCTTCAACAGTGACTTTTTTTCCATCTATAGTTAAAGTAACTTCTTTCACATTCATACCTCCAATCTTATTGTTTTATTATTGCCCCAAAGGGACATGCCTCTAAACAGGCTCCACAAGATATGCATTTTTTTTGATTAATCTCATATTCTTCTTTGGCTCTCCCAATAATTGCATTAGCAGGACATTTCTTTGCACAAATACCACATGTTTTACATGAATCTTTGTCAATTGTAAAATCAAGCAACTCTCTACAAACTCCTGCAGGACATTTTTTATCATTAATATGCGCTTCATATTCGTTTCTAAAATATTTTATGGTAGATAGTACAGGATTTGGAGCTGTTTGACCTAAACCACAAAGAGCTGCTGATTTTATCCCTAAGGCAAGTTCTTCTAATTTTTCAATATCTCCCTTTTCACCTTTTCCATTACAAATATCTTCTAGTATTTCAAGCATTCTTTTTGTACCTATTCTACAAGGCGGACATTTACCGCATGATTCATCACACGTAAAATCTAAAAAGAATCGAGCAATATCTACCATACAGTTCTCCTCGTCCATAACTATTAATCCACCTGAACCCATCATAGAACCTATTTCTATTAATGAATCATAATCTATTGGAGTATCTAAATGCTGCGCAGGTATACATCCTCCTGAAGGACCTCCAGTTTGAGCTGCTTTAAATTTCTTCCCTTCTGGGATACCTCCTCCAATTTCATACACTATTTCTCTTAAAGTAGTACCCATAGGTATTTCTAGCAACCCAGTGTTATTAATTTTTCCTCCTAAAGCAAAAACTTTTGTTCCTTTAGATTTTTCAGTTCCAATTTCAGAAAACCATTGCGCACCATTAAGTATAATACTAGGTATATTGGCATATGTTTCTACATTGTTTAATAATGTAGGTTTTCCAAACAAACCTTTATTAGCTGGAAATGGTGGTCTTGGTCTAGGTTCTCCTCTTTTTCCTTCAATAGAATTTAACAAGGCAGTTTCTTCTCCGCAAACGAAAGCCCCAGAACCTAATCTTATATCTAATTCAAAGTTAAATCCGCTACCAAAAATATCAGTACCAAGCATTCCATAATTTTTTGCTTGATTTATAGCAATTGATAGTCTCTTCACAGCAATTGGATACTCTGCCCTCACATATACATAACCTTGATTTGAACCAACTGCATATGCTGCTATAGCCATTGCTTCTATTAATGCATGTGGATCTCCTTCTAAAACTGACCTATCCATAAATGCTCCTGGATCTCCTTCATCTGCATTACATACAACATACTTTATATCTCCTATAGCATTACATGTAAATTGCCATTTTAAACCTGTTGGAAAACCAGCTCCACCTCTACCTCTCAATCCTGAATTCTTTATTTCATCAATTACTTGTTGAGACTCCATATTTAGGAGTACTTTTTGTAAAGCTTTATATCCTTCAAAGGCCAAATACTCATCTATGTTTTCAGGATCAATCACTCCACAATTTTTTAAAACTATCCTTTTTTGTTTTTTAAAAAATTCTACTTCATTAAGAGAAATAGTTTTGTTTTCCTCTATGCTTTTATCATATACTAATCTAGTTAATACTCTACCTTTAACAAAATGTTCTTCTACTAATTCACCAATGTCTGAAACTTGAACTTTACTATAAAAAACACCTTCAGGGTATACTATTACTACCGGTCCTAACTCACAAAGGCCAAAACAGCCAGTTTTCACTACTTCTATTTCTTCACTAATTCCGTATTTTTTAAATTCTTTTTTGAATTCTTGAATAAGATTACTAGACCCAGATGAATGACATCCCGTTCCACCGCAAATTAGTATCTGTGAACGCTTAAAAGTCATATTTATTCCTCCTTTTCAACTATTGTTCTATTTTCGGATCAATTACTTTACCATCTATTGTAGTTATTGTATATTCTTTAACAATATCCCCCTTAATTAAATGTTCTTGTACAATTTTTGATGCTTTTTGTTCATCTATTTTAACGTACGTAACTTTATCTCCCTCTGGAGAATAAATTTCAACTATAGGTTCTAATCTACATGCACCAATACATCCTGTTTGAGCAACTATTACATTGGTTAATCCTCTTTTTTCTATCTCTTTCATTATTTTTACCATAACTGGTCTAGCTCCTGCTGCAATTCCACAAGTAGCCATTCCTACTACAACTCTATAACCCTCTTTACCCCTTCTCATATTTATCTTTTCTAAAGTTTTATTTCGTATTGCTTCAAGTTCTTGTAATGTTTTTTTCATTGTTATACCTCCATTATATTCAACAATCCTTCTTCCACATATTGTCCAATCCAATTTACAACTTCAAGTTGATTTAGAGATATCTCTTCTCCAAGAATTTTTTTAATCTCTCTCGTATCTAAACAAAATTTTTTGAAATTATAATAATGTTTATATACAATATGCGATTCTTCTTTAAGACTCATAATAATAGACATTATACTTTCAGCCACATTACCAATAGGAGCTCTATCAATATGAGAATACTTAAAAGTAGCAGTAATAATCGTACATATTTTTTCCCTTGACTTTATTGTTAATTGTCCTCCGCATCTACTAGTAGCCGCTTCAAGTAAAGATAAACCCAATCCTACCCTTCTTGTTCTTCTCGATGTTTCAAACGGATCTCTAACATCATTAATTTTTTCTTTGGATATACCTCTCCCATTATCAATAATTTTTATAAGTAGTAAATCATTATTTTTATCTTCTTTTATAGTAATTTTAATTAATGTTGCATCTGCTTGAATAGAATTCTCAACAATATCAATTATATGAAGCGATAATTCTCTCATTGGCAATCAATACTTTTCTAGAATTCCTTTTACGTCTTTAGATGTTAACCTACCATAAACATCGTCGTTTACCATCAAAACAGGAGCTAATCCACATGCCCCAACACATCTTGTAGCCTCTAATGTAAATTTTCCGTCTTCTGTAGTTTCTCCTACCTCTACATTTAATTCTTCACATATTTTATCGATTATCTCTTGAGATCCTTTTACATAACATGCTGTTCCTAAACAAACACCAATAGTATATTTTCCCTTGGGTGTAAGTGTAAATTGTGAATAAAAAGTAGATACTCCAAAAACTTCTGTTAACGGGACATCCAATTCTTCCGCTATCATCTCCTGCACTTCTATAGGCAAATAACCATATAGAGTTTGAGCATCTTGTAAAATTTGCATCAAACATCCTGGTGTACCTTTGTGTTTGTCAATTATTCTCTTTAATTCGTCAAGATTTTCAATAATAACTTGTTCTAACAAATGCAAACCCTCCTCAAAATAATTAACTTTGTTATTATAATAACTTTATTTTTTGTTATAATTATAACAATATGTTCCCTATTTTATCATATGTGTCTACATTTTTAAACTATTTTCTAACTGTTATCGTATTCAATTTCTGTTTTTTTTATAAATTAGACAGTATTTTCATTATTTTCCTTTGACTTAGTTCCATAAATTGCTTTCTTTCTAAAATTTGCTCAAGAAAATGAGCATCAGAAGATGTAATTATTTTATAATTATTTTTATTGATTAGAGATGATATAAGATTTATATTTTTTCTATTAGAAATTTCTAATGTTTTAAAATCCATGTGACATGGAATAAAACCAAGATTATATAAAAGACTATAACTTTTTCTATCTATATGTGCTGGTACTACTTTACCTCTTAAACTTTTTACAGTATCAACTATTTTTTCAACACTTATGTCTATTGCAGATATCAATAATTTTGGTACTTCATTAATAATATTATCATTTTCATCTAACACTAATTGCTCTCCAAATATCTTTTTATCATTTTTTATATTCGGTAAATATTTATAAACAAATTCTCCAAATTCCAGTGCTATATCAACACTTTCAAAGTAACACAATAAATGTATTTCTTCTTTTGTATTTACTTCCATTCCTGGCAAAAGTGATATTCCCACACTTTTACACAAAGTATTAATTGCTGGCAAATTAAGAGCGCAATTATGATCAGTAACAGATATTATATCTAATCCTTTTATTTTACTCATATTAACAATATTATTTGGCGTCATATTATTATCTGCACAAGGCGATAACAAGGAGTGTATGTGCAAATCTATTGCATACTTCATCTTAATATTCTTTAGAAAACATAGATGCTATTTCATAAGAGTTCAACTTGGTTGAAATAATAGGTATATCTTCTTCTATGGCTTTAACTATAGTAGTTTCTTCAAGTTTAATTCCTTCTGGTATAATTATACATGCCATTTCTAAAAGCAAAGCAACAGCTACAATATTAGCATGTGTTTGTACAGTAATCCAAGCACATTTATTCCCAGCATGAGACATTACCCAACTAAGTAAATCACAAATATAAATACTTTCTATTTCTTTATCAAGACTTGTCACTTCATTTAACAAGGTAAATTTTCTAGTCTGAATTAAATCTTTAATCTTCATTGGTTTCTTCTCCTTCTTCCTTCTTCATTACTGGAACAACTTTTTCAGATAAGTCATACATAATTTTCGACAACTCATTTATCGCTTCCCTTAAAACAAATATACAATCTACCTCACTTGCATGATTTCTGACAATATCTTCAGCCAGCGCTCTACATCCTGGTGCCCCACATGATCCACAATCTAATCCCGGCAATGTTTTTTCTATTTGATCAATTTTAGTCATTTTTTCAATTGATTTAGATAAATCAGTATCTAATGGTGGCATAGGTCTTGGGAGAATTTCATCATTTTTACTTAATATTCCCTTATTATAATATTCCTTTACTTTCTCTATTTCCACATGACTAGGCATATTTTTATCATTAAATCTATTTGCAATTCTTTTTTTGGAAATAAATGAATTCTCAACAGTAAGACATCCTCCAACACATCCACCAATGCATGCCAAGCCTTCAAAATAATCAATATCATCCAATTTATCCCTTTCAATTTCCTCTAGAACACTAATAACATTATGTATACCATCAACATTAATAACGTTTTCTTCAGTCAGATAATTTGCCTCACCACCGGAATCCGCCCATATAAGACCTTTACCCGATGCTATTTGGAGATTTTCTTCTTTGATAGTTTTAACTCGTTCAAGTATTTCAGGATATACATCTTTAATAGAAATTGATCCACTTACACAAGATTTTACTCTATCCCACGGAGTATAATTATTTATAGTTGTGGCTTTAGCCGCACATGGGGTAATAAAAAAAATTCCTACTTCATGCTCCTCAAACCCATATTCTTTAATTAATCGTGACAGTGTAATACGAGCAGTTACCTCCATAGGTGATTCTAATCTAATAATATGAGGAATTAATTCTGGAAACCGAACCTGGATAAGTCTTACTACAGCAGGACATGCTGAAGAAATAATTGGACTATGATAACTATTTTTTTCTAATTCCATCTTAAGAGCATCTCCCACAAATTCAGCTCCATAAGCTGCTTCCACCACTTCATTAAAACCTAAACTCTTTATAGCAGTAAGTATTTTATTTATACTTATTGTAGGTTTAAATTGCCCAATTACAGTAGGAGCAGGTATAGCAACAGTGTATCTATAATCCTTTACCCTATCTATATTATCAGTAATTGCATTTTTAGCATGATGAGGACAAACTCTAATACATTCTCCACAATCTATACATTTTTCTTGAATAATCACAGCTTTACCGTTTCTTATTCTTATAGCTTGTGTTGGACAATACCTTAGACAAGTAGTACAGCCTTTACATTTTGATTTATCTAAAACTACTGAATGATAATACTCATTCATATTATTCACCTTCGAATCATAAATGTCATTTTTATCTTTGTGCCTTCATTAACTTTTGAAGATATTGAAAATTCATCAGAACATGCTTTCATATTTGGCAATCCCATTCCTGCGCCAAAACCCATTTCTCGTATTTCATTACTTGCAGTAGAATATCCTTCAGTCATAGCCAATTTGATATCTTTGATACCTGGTCCCCGATCAACACTTTCAATATAAATATTTTTATTATCTACTGAAAAAATAATTTCTCCTCCTAAAGAATGTATTGAGATATTCATTTCAGCTTCATAGGTAGCAATGGATACTCTTCTAATAATTTTATTATCTATTCCTATTTGTTGAAGGGTTCTTTTAATATTTCTCGAAGCATCACCAGCACTAGCAAAATCTCTACATGCAATTTTATATGCTACATTATAAGTTTTTTCATTCATTACCTTCATCTCCTAAACCTTCTTTGTATAATTTGCCACAAGCTTCAAAAAGTGGTAGTCTTGTACACATTATTACCATTCCTAGTTCTATAGCTTCTTTAATGATGTCATTAGTAGGTTTTTTGTTTCTTACAAATATTAAATTTTGTATATTAGCCATTTCAGCAGTTCTTAATACATGCATGTTTACGAGTCCCGTTAATAACACTATTTCATCTTTTGCAAATCGAAGCACATCGCTCATTAAATCACAACCACAAGCAAAATAAACTTCGTTATCAATCAAATCATTTCCACATACTATTTCCGCTTTTAGTATTTCTTTAATAGTACCAAGTTTCATAGTATCCCTCCAACACAAAAAAACCAATATATTATAATAGTATAATAATTGGGCGATTTTTTCAATCCTAATTAAATATATGATAGATAGATGTATAAAATTTCTTATATTTTCTTAATTGAATTTATAGCTTCATATGCATTATATGAGCTCCTAACAAAAGGTGCGGACGCAGCATATTTAAACCCTAAACTTAAAGCTTCCTCTTTATACTTTTCAAAAATTTCTGGATGAATATATTCTATAACTGGATGATGTTTTT
Source organism: Eubacteriaceae bacterium (assembly GCA_049366695.1). GTDB lineage: Bacteria > Bacillota > Clostridia > Eubacteriales > Alkalibacteraceae > JBMNCR01. The sequence continues at coordinate 72,226 of JBMNCR010000066.1, read as the reverse complement.
TAGAAGGTGCAAGATATTGTCCTATTGTGATTAAATCGCAATTAACTTGTCTCAAATCTTTAAACGAATCTAAAATTTCATCATATTTTTCTCCCAAGCCTACCATTATTCCTGATTTTGTAATAATTCTATTGTCCATAATTTTAACATTTTTAAGCAATTCTAGGGATCTTTTATATATTGCCATTGGTCTAACATTTGAATACAATCTAGGAACTGTTTCAATATTATGATTTATTATCTCTGGTTTTGCATTTACAACTTTCTGTAAAGCGTTCTCATTACCTTGAAAATCTGGTATAAGAACTTCCACAGTTATTCCTTTATTATAGTTTCTAATCTCTTCTAAAACTCTAACAAAATGCTCTGCTCCCCCATCTTTCAAATCATCCCTAGTCACAGACGTTATAACAATATGTTTCATATCCATTCCTTTTATTACTTTTGCAACTTTCATTGGTTCATCCTTATCTACTTCACTAGGAGTATCTTTATCCACATTACAAAAACTACAATTTCTAGTACAGTTTTTACCTAAGATCATAAATGTAGCAGTTCTCTTTCCAAAACACTCCATTCTATTTGGACAATTTGCTTCCTCACATACAGTATTTAAATTAAAATTTCTCAATTTTTCAGTCACTTCTTTAGTCTTTCCAGCATTTATAGTTACTTTTAACCATTCGGGTTTTTTCATTACTCATACTCCTCCATAAGATTATCAATTTCTTTAAATGACAAATGATTTTCCTTCACATTAAACACTTCTAGAAAATAATCTATTACTTGTCTTTTGACTTTTTCAATGTCTAATACATCTCCTGTTAACTCTTTTAAAGATGTTACTCCCTTACCTTCTAATCCACAAGGAGTAATCCACTTAAAATATTCAAGATCTGTATTTACATTAAATGCAAATCCATGCATAGTTACCATACGACTTATGGCTATACCTATAGCAGTTATTTTACTGTCATTTATCCATACACCCGTATATTCTTTATCTAATCCTATCGCTTCAATATTGTATATATCTTTTAAAAGTCTAATAAAAATTTCTTTTAACTTCCATACAAGTTTTTTCACACTACGATCATGATTGTAAAGATCTAATATAGGATACCCTACAATCTGCCCAGGACCATGATATGTAACATCGCCCCCTCTATTTGTCTGATAAATATTTATTCCCTTAAAAGATAAATTTTCTTTTGAAATTTTAATGTTTTCCTTATTTCCTCTACAACCTAAAGTTATTACAGGCTCATGCTCCACTATTAATAAAGTATCTTCTATAACTTTATCAATTCTCATCTTCCGAAGTTTTTCTTGTATTTTTAAGGTTTGATTATATTTCATAACACCTAAATTAATTACGTTTACCTTCATTGAGTCACCTTTTATTGTTTTTTAATTATTATACTTAAATAAAACCTTAGTGTAAAGTTTTTCATATATCTTGATATTTTCATGTATTCGTATTTTTCTATATCAGTTATATATTATTATTTTAATATACTTTCACAGTGACGATTATTCAAAGCTCAACACTATTAATATCAGATTATTTTTATTATAACAATAATAAAGATAACAACATCCCGTATTCAAAAATCAAATCCTATAACTTCACTGTATTTCGTTCAAAATGATATGGTGACTTTCAAATTCAATAAAAAAAAGCCTTTAGATAACTAAAAGCAAACTCACAATTTATATAATATTTATTTTAATTAGATTTTATTTGGTGCGAGAGAAGGGATTCGAACCCTCAAGTCATTTCTGACACAAGTCCCTCAAACTTGCGTGTATTCCAGTTCCACCACCCTCGCAGTTAAAACTCTAAAAATAAGTAAAGTGTCTTGCTAATTATAAACTGTTATACAGAAAAACACAACTATTTTTTTGTATAATTGCTATGTTGTCTACTTACTCATTTCTTTCGCTGTAATCGCATGAACAGTTATTCAAAGCAAAATACTACCCAGAGAATATAAGCATATTATCAATACAATAGTAAAACATTAGCTTCGCTTATTTCAAAAGAAGGAGATGAGAACCGTAAAAAATTTATCAGCTGTTTGAGCTTAGTGAGTTCCGAAAATTTAAATGCTTGACACTATTTTTTTGTGCAATTGCTATGTTGTTCTAATATAGTATCCCACAAACTATTAACTCCTGATTTTAAATCTTCATAATTACCATCATTAAAAATGATATAATGTGAAACCTTTAATTTTTGATATGACTTCATTTGTATATCAATTATTTTTTTTGCCTGCTCTTTACTTAAATTATCTCGCGAAATTAATCTTTGCATCTGTAGACTTTCATCTGCAACTACTAAAATAATTTTATCTACTCTATTAATTAAATTTTCTTCAATTAATAAGGGACAATCATAGATTACGTATTCTTGGCATTCTTCTTTATATTTATTTATTAGTCCTTTATACAATTTATCTACTTCAGGATGAACAATGTCATTTAATAACTTTATTTTATTCTTGTCCTTAAATACAATATCTCTCAGTTTTTTCCTATCTAAACTTTCATTATCTTTTAATACTTCTATCCCAAATTCAATTACAATTTTTTTTAAAGCAATAGAATTTACCTCAACTACTTTTCTTGCCAATATATCTGCGTCTATAACTTTAATATTTAACTCATCACTTAATATGGTTGAAACAGTACTTTTTCCCGAAGCAATTCCGCCTGTTAATCCAAATATTTTCATTGTACATCCTCCATAATAATTAAAAGTAGAATTTCTTATTATTTTACTTTTAATTATTATACTATCATCGAATAAAAAATTGTTCAAAATTATTTAAAACTGGTATTATAAAAAGCTTCAAACCCTCTATTTGCCATATATATATCTACTTTGCTTGCTATCTCATAAGGGGCATGCATACTCATTAGCGCAATACCAACATCTATTACATCCATACCATATTGCGCAGGTATATACGCTATTGTTCCTCCCCCTCCTAAATCCACTTTTCCCATTTCACCCATTTGCCAGCATATATTATTATCATTTAATAATTTTCTTATCTCAGCTATATATTCAGCATTTGCGTCATTACTACTGTATTTACCTTTATGTCCAGTATATTTAGTTACTAAAAGTCCTTTGCCAATATATGCAGCATTATATTTATCATGAGTATTTGGAAAATTTGGATCTAATGCAGCATTAACATCTGCAGATAAAAATTTCGAATTCATTAAAGTTCTTCTTAGTACAATATCTCTTTCTTTATAGCCTAATAAGTATATAATTTCATTAAGAGTGTTTTCAAAATACTTTGAACTCATTCCAGTATTCCCAACACTTCCTATCTCTTCTTTATCAGCCATAATAGCAACACAAGTTCTGCTAGTAGATTCTATATTAAAAAGTGCTTCTATGGATGCAAAAGCACAAACTCTATCATCATGTCCATATCCACCAATTAATCCTTTATCAAAACCAACATCCCTAGATTTCCCAGCTGGGACTATTTCTAATTCGGCTGATGCAAAATCTTCTTCATTAATATTGTATTTATCATTTAATATTTTAAGGATACTTAGTTTTACATTATTACTTTCTTTTTCATCTTCATCTTCAATTGGTATACTTCCTATTAATATATTTAAATCTTCTCCTGAAAATATTTCGTTCATTTTTTTACTCATTTGGTCTCTAGATAGATGAGGTAATAAATCTGTTATAAAAAATACCGGTTCATCCTCATTTTCACCAACAGATATATCTATTTTTGTCCCATCTTCTTTCACAATTATTCCATGCAAAGCCAAAGGAATAGTAGTCCATTGATATTTTTTAATTCCACCATAATAGTGAGTTTTAAAAAAAGCTAATTCGGTATCTTGATATAATGGCGCTTGTTTTAAATCTAATCTTGGACAATCAATATGAGAACCAATAATATTCATTCCATTCTCTAAATCATCTTTCCCAATTTTAAACAAAACAACGGTTTTATCTTTAAATATGCCATAAATTTTATCTCCGACCTTGATTTTCTCTTTATTTTTTATATAATCCTTAATAGACTTAAACCCGTTTTTTTTTGCCATCTCAACCATAAATAAAGAACATTCCCGCTCTGTTTTACATTTATCTAAATATTTCTTATATCTCTCACAAAATTCCATTACATATTTCTTTTCCAAATTATCTATTCGTGTCCATGCATTATCGTATCTTTTTACCAAAAGTTTCTCCAATTCTTTATTGCTTGACATTTACTTTCTCCCTTTCATTTGTAATATTGTTAAGTCGAAATAATATATTAAATGTCATTAGTTAACTTCTAATTTTTTAAAAGCATCCGGTTTTTGGAATTTTAAACTAGCTTGAAATATTTTTTTATACAATATTTAAACTTATTTAGTTTTAATCAACAATTTCTATATTATCTAATTGTTTCCTAAAACTTTTCCTAAAATTTTTTAAATACTCTTCTCTTAGTTTTTTTTGCTCTTCAAGTTCTATTTCAGTTAGTCCTAATCCCTTCTTCTTTTTTGCTAAATAATTTATTCTATCTAATTTTTCTTTATCTATCATTTATTCCTCCTATAAACCATACCATATATATCCATGGTAATATATTTAAAATTCATATTATATCTAACTACGTTGTTACTCTATTTCTAATACATTTTACACTATATAAATATATTATAAACTAATAAGAAGAAAAAAATAAATAAAAACCAGAATACATTATCTCTGATTTATATCTATTAAAAATTATTGTATATAATATTTTTATGAATCATTTAGAATAATTTAACTAAATCATTGTATTTTAATACATATATTGAACATAAAATAACATTTGCTTATTTAATCTTCTTCATTAAATTTTAATTTAATCATTTTTACGATTGCTTCTAACGCTTCAACTTCATCGGATCCATCTGCCTGTATTATTATTTCATCACCTTTACTAACACCAAGTACTAATACACCCATTATGCTTTTAGCACTAACAGTTGCACTATCTTTTTTTATATAAATATCACTCTTAAACTCATTAGCAATTCTTACTAAAACAGAAGCAGGCCTAGCATGTAACCCCGATTTATTTTTTATTATCACTTTTTTGCAAACCATTACATCACCTCTGCAATTTTCCTTTGTTACTATTATACAGATTATAATTATTTAATGAAAGATTTTCTTTTAAAAAGTTTCAATATTTATATTATATTAATCTTGTGATATAATAATATAAACTTATGGAGGTGAAATGGATGAAAATTACAAAAGAAATGGACATTATGAGTGCCGTTAATAATTTTCCAGAGACTGTTGATGTATTTCAAAGATTTGGCATGCACTGTTTTGGTTGCATGGCAGCTAGATTTGAAAGTATTGAAGAGGGTGCTATGGCACATGGTATAGATGTTGAACAACTAATGAAAGAATTAAATGCTGCTGTAGCTTAAATATTATTTCATTTTTTTCTTAAACAAATAAGTTTTTTGTATACTTAATATGTTCTAGAAATTATATCATGAAAAATTCAGATGCTAGATATTATTATCTAGCACCTTTTTTTATTTTTTAGGTAATACTTTATTGAACTTACTCCATACTGCCTAATATTCCAAATTGTATGACATTCCCTCTGTACCAAATAGGAACTGAGATATCTTTGATTAATAAAATATCTATAATAGCTAGAAAAATTAGATGTCTTTTTTATTGGCGACAATTCATTTATCTAGTTTTTCATTCTTTATCAGTATTACTTTGTTTTTACCGTCTACTTCATTTAACATTACATGTACTATTTCATCTTTAGAAGTAGGTATATTTTTACCTATAAAATCAGGTCTTATAGGCAATTCCCTGTGTCCTCTATCTACCATAACAGCTAATTGTACTTTTCTGGGTCTACCACTATCCATAACAGCATTCATTGCTGCACGACAAGTTCTTCCTGTGTAAATTACATCGTCTATTAGTACAACAGTTTTATCTTTTACATCTACAGTAATAATATTATTTAACTGTATTCGTCCTGTATGTATATAGTCATCCCTATAGTATGTAATATCCAAAAGATTAACTTTTAGATTTTTCTCTTCAAATTTGAATATATTCTCTGATATCCTTTGTGCCAAAGGAACACCTCTGGTTTTAATACCCAACAATACTATATCCTTCACACCTTTGTTCTTTTCAATTATCTCATGGGATATTCTAGTTATAGCCCTTTTAATAGACTTTTCATCCATCAACTCTATGATCTTTCCTATGATAAACACCCCCATCATAATTGTAATTTATATGATATTTTGAAATCAACAACATGATGTGATGCTAAAAATAATGACAAATAAAGTCTGTCAAAAAATTTAGTATAAAATTTAATTTCTTAAAAAAATGCCTCTTATCAATGATAAAAAGCATAAGATTATAAGTCACACATATCATATAAAAACCTTAACTGTCTCTCAATACTTATGTAAAGGATTATTTCAACTTTTATAGTGTACTATATTATATATTTTATGTAAATAGATTTTAAACTGAATGTTATTTAATGATAAAAAAGTTACTATATTCATTCAGTTTTTTAGATTCTTCTGTTATTTTTATTGACTTTTCATCTAGTATGTAAGTAATTTTTCTACTTTCAGCCATAATACTTTTCATACTATCTATTTTTTCTTTATTTTTATTTGTCATATTAAATATACTATTGAAATTGCATATTATTTCATCTTTCTCATTACTGATTTTCACACTACTACCTTTAACTTGATTCAATTTATTATTAACATGTAAGATTCCCTTTTGAATATTTATAAAATTATTTAAATTTATTGTTGTTCCTTTATTATTCTTAATATTAATTGTATCAATAATATCTAAATTTTTCATTAATATCATTACATCTATATTTAAATATTTTACCATTTTACTAATCTCTTTAGTAAATTCTGAAGTTTGTTCAGATAAGCTTTTTATTTCATTTGCTACTACGTCAAAACCAGTATTGCCATTTTTAATTCTTGCAGCTTCTATCTGAGCATTTATAGATACAAGATTTATCTGTTGTGTTATTTTTATTATCTCTATTAATTTAGATTCTATGTTTTTGGCACTAACTGATGTTTTATTTAAAGATATTCTCATATTATTACTAGCTGAAATAGAATCCTTTGAATCATCATTCAAATTATTACATATACCTATGCTACTATCTACATATGACTCAATTTCATTAGATTGATTACTCAGTTCTGCAATATTGAATTGGATTTTATCTAAATTACTAGAAAGAAAGTTTAATAATTCTACTCCCTTATTTATTTCTTCTACTTGATCCTCATTTACTTGAATTACAGAATTCATTATTTCATTTATATCTTTATTTCTTTCCATATTTAATTTAGAAGTCTTGTCTAATTCCACACAAATTAAATCCATATTTTCGGAGGTATCTTTTAAATTTTCCATAATTTCTCTTAGTTTGTTTAACATTATATTAAAAGCTTTAGATAAGATTCCAATTTCATTATTTTTCATTTCTAGCTTTTTATTCTCTTTATATAAATAGCCTTCACTAATTTGTTGTGCATTTTTAGCTATTATCTGAATTGGGTTTAATTCTTTATTTAGAATTATTAAGATAATTGTTGATATTATTATTAAAGATATCAATAGTATTGCTATTGTTATTCTTTTAAGATCTTCAATATCCCCTAATACTTCTGTAGCAGGAGATTGTACAATTAATGTATAATCAGTTCCTTCAATAGAAGAATAACCAACTAGAGTAGGTATCTCTTCTAATGTATAATATCCATATCCAACGTTTTCTTTTGTTAAATCATTAAGTAAAAGATTAATACCTTCATCTTCAACATTTTCTTCATATAGATTCACTTCATCTATAACTCTTTGTATTTTTTTATCTGCAATAATATTTCCATCCCCGTCTATAATATAGCAATTACTACCTTCTGAAATATTTATCCTTTTTAAATAAATACTAATTTCTTTTGCATCTTTTATATTTACAAGTACCCCCTTTATGTTTTCTTCCTTGTCGTAGATAGGTGTAGAATAGTAAATATTCATTTTTAAAAACGAATTATCTTTTTCTACTAGGACATTACTCATTTGAGTTTCACCTGATAATGCATCGATGAAAAAATCTTTATCACTAATGTTATATTTCTGTAGATTTGAAGAAATATATTCAAGTCCATTATCAAAAACACATAACGCAATACTATCATTCTTATCAGACTGTAACTTAAGAAATTTCAGTTTTTCATTATTATCTATTGTATTATCATTAATAATATAATTACCTGCTAAGAGTTCTGTTTTTTTCTTTTCATTTTCAATTTTATACGAAATATTTGTTGCTGATTGATATGCTATTGTACTCAAGTTTTGTTGAACCTTATTTAATAGAGCATTTGAAGAATGGCGATAAGTAATAATACTAATTAATAAACATGCTATTCCGATAGATACTAAAAAAATAATTAGTATTTGAAATTTTATACTCGTTTTAATTTCACCTATTCCTTTTTTATTTACTAAAATATTGTTTTTTTTCTTTTTTAGATTAAATATTCTTTGAAGTTTTTTAAGACTATCATGACATGTATCTTTAAATGTATTTTTATTATTTTGTAACATAAAAACCTCCGATTAAGTTATTTATCTACTTAATCGGAGGTTGATTTTATGTATTTAATAGTTGTTATGTGCATTTAACTTACTGTTAACGTAAACATAACAGTAAATCATGACATGAACAGAACATAATTGAATTTGTAAATATTAATCTATCGAGCCTAATATATTACTATTTGATATTATTTATCATAGACATTATATCATCTGTTGTTTGAATTGCTTTTGCATTTGCACTATATGCATTTTGCATTACTATCATTTCTACCATACTTTGAACTGTATCTACATTTGATGCTTCTAAAGTGTATTGATAGACTTTTCCCATCATCTCAGGATTATCATTCGAATTATATAATTGGACATCTAAAGAAGGTGCATATTGTCCTTCTCCAAGAGATTTTAATGAATCAATATTCTCATGAGTATATAAAATTACTTCTCCAAGTTTTACAGTAGTCCCATCTAATTGATAAGTAATTTCTCCTTCTGACGATATAGAAACATCTGCATTTGGCCATTCATCTAAGGGTATTTCCTGATTAATATCAACAGGTAATCCACTATCATTTGTAATAGTACTATTTTCGTTTATATGAAACGCTCCATTTCTTGTCAACATAAGATTATCATTTTCATCTCTTATGCCAAAGAACCCTTCACCTTCTATTGCTAAATGGAATTCTCCTGACGAAGGTCTCAGCATCCCTTGATTAAAATTTATGCTACTTACTACACTTTTTGATCCAGCACTGATTGAAGGATTATCAGTATTTTTTGAAAGTATTACTTCTGTATCCTCTATTTTATTTACTAACAATTCTTGAAAGGTCATTCTTTTGGTCTTATATGCTACAGTACTAGTATTTGCTATATCATCTGAAATTGCATCCATCTTGTTTTGTACTGCATTTAATCCACTTTTACCAACACTCAAAATATTATACATTCTACTCACCTACACCTTTCCAACTTCATTGACTGCTTTACTTAGTGTCTCATTACTACTTTGTAATACTTTTTGATTTGATTCAAATTCTCTAGATATCTCAATCATTTTAACCATTTCACTTACTAGACTTACATTAGATGCCTCCAAAAAACCTTGTTGAATATTACCCTGAATAATATTTATTTGATTTTCATCTGTAGTATATATAGTATCACCGTACTTTTTCAGAGAATTTTCATCTTCAAATCCCACTACTATTAATTTTAAATTTGTACCAGTAATATCCCCTGTATTTTTAATATCTACTTCAGATTCATCTAATGTTATATAACTTATTTCATCATTATTATCCACACCAAGTACATTATAGCCTTCCATAGTGGTTAATTGGTTATTCTCATTTAATTTAAAATTTCCGTTCCTCGTAAATCCTATTTTTCCATCTTCTAGCTGAACAGCAAAAAAACCTTCTCCATTTATTGCAAAATCCTTATCTTGATGCGTTTCAATTAAATTACCTTGTACATAATTACTATATACCTCATCAATTTGATTGCCAAAAGTGTATTCCCCTAAATGTTGTTTTTCATTAATATTATTACCGCCTGAATAATTAATCAAATCTTGCGATTCCAAGGTACTATGAATAACATTTTGAAATTTGTAACCATATGTATTTACATTAGCAATATTTGAAGATGTATTTTCCTGTTTTTTTTGTAATACATTCATATATCTTCGAGTTGTATATAAACTTCTAATCATTTACTTCACTCTCCTTGGTTATAATTATTTTCAAATATTTTCACCTCATTTGGATACACCATTCCTAGTTCCCTAGCATTTTTTTCAACATTAGTATTTATCCTATAGTAGTAGTTTATATTCATTAATAAAGCAGATATTATTAAACCTATTCCAAATGCAATAATTACTTCCCCATTTATTTTTGATAATTTTTGTATAAATTTTTTAATAATAATACCTCCCCTTTATTCATATTAAGCAACTTACTAATTTCATTAATACTATAGTCTTTGCTTTCATATTCGCATATCATTTCAAATTTCTCTAAAAGATTAGTAGAAGCAAATGTATTATAATCATGTAACATATTTGTACTACTATTGATTTCTACAGTCTTTTCTTTTAAACTGTTTTCAAAATAAACTTGTTCAATATTATCTATTCTTCTTTTTAATTGCAATAATTCATTATTATCAGTTTCCAAGTTTACACTTTTGTTTTTTTTATTTTTAAATAATCCAATACCTATTAATATCATTCCCATTATCATAATTGAAATAAACATTTTACACTTTACCTCGAATCATAGGTTCTATAATTTCCTTTAATTTCATTAATATTTTACCATGTATTTGCGATACCCTTGGAATTGATATTTCCATTATATAAGCAATCTCTTTCAATGTTAATTCTTCAACATAATATAAATTCAAAATTGTCTTTTCTCTATCATTTAATTTTTTAATACTTTCTAATAATATATGCCGTTCCTCTTTTTTGATATAATCTTCTTCAGGCAAGGTAGTTTTATCATCTTTCACTATATCAATCAAATGAATATCGTTCCCATTATGATTAAAAACAGCTGATTCAAATGAAATTTTTGAAAGATAATGAACAGTTTCATGTAATTTATTAAGTTCTTTTTCTCCTATAACAAGTTCTTCACAAATTTCGTATTCCTTAGGTTTTCTCATAAGTTTTTGTTCTAACTTTTCTTTTGCATAGTAATACTTATTTAATTTTGCTATTCTATCTCGTGATACTTTCCCAGATTTTCTCAATTGGTCTATCACAGTTCCTTTAATACGTAATGTAGCATATGCTTCAAATGGAACGGATTTAGAATAATCATACCTTTTTATGGCATCCATTAAACCTATGACACCTATGCTTATAAGGTCATCTAGTTCATATTCCCAAGAGTTTACTTCTATTCTCCCTACTACTCTCTTAACTAATGGCAGATATTTAATTATCATCTCATTTTCTTCTTTATAAGAATAACTCATATGAAATTACCTTTCCTATTTCAAGATATTTTTCCTCATTAAAATAAATATATGATTTATTATTTTTTCTTGTTTTTCTTCTATCAAATCCTCAAATTTCATTCCATAAAAATACATTGATTTATTATGTAGATTTGTAATATTTTTGTATATTATTCTACCTTTAGCAATTATATTCTCAGTACCAATATTAAATAAAAGCAATAACATTTGATTAGGATAAAAATTATCACTACAAGCAAATCTTAGTCCACCGGCACTTAAATCAGACATAATTCCTTCATTCAAATATTTTATAATTTTATCTTGTATTTCAATACCTTCATTATTTGAATCACATATATTCAATAAGTACTTATTCCCAGAGTATTTAATAGCAGTTGTACATGGTATTCTAACATTTTGTCTTCTTTGAATAGTATAAAAATTACTAATATCTGATAATTCATAAGTAGGTAATTCTCCTCGAATTCTATCAGATAATGTTGTATTAAATCCTATAACTTTTTCATTTTTGTAAATCACACCTTTTAATATTTGTCCTATTCTTAAGAATTTAAAATTCCTATCATCGGGTGGTATAGATACATATATTTTATTTTCGTTTATATCTTGAATTAAACCTACAATAGTATCTTCATCCTCAGTAACTAATTCAATTTTGCTATTAATTTTAAATATATCCATATTTACTTCTCCATTAACCAAATATTTTTATAAACCTATTACTCAATTGTTTTATACTTGATACACTATTATTATAATTTATATCTCCTAATATATAATTACATATTTCTTTTATATTCCTACTAGCTAGAGCATTAGGATATTTTATTACCATAGGGTTTTGTTCCATAATAGCTTTATTTACCCTAATGTCATCAAAAATGTAACCAATTTTTTCTAATTCTATATCTAAAAATTGTTCCGATGTTTTCAATAGTTTATTATATGTTTCTTCACCAAAAGATTTTTTTCGCACTTGATTGATTACTACTTTCACTTTATCTTTCAATTTATATGTAGAAATTGCTTTTAATACTCTATATGCATCTGTAATAGCTGTAGGTTCAGGTGTTGTTATTATGATTACTTCATGTGAAAACGTAATAAAAGTTAACGATTCTTTACTGATGCCTGCCCCATTATCAATTATTAGAATATCATATTCCCCTAGTTCACTTAACCCTTCGATAAATTGCTGTTGCTTAGTATAGTTTAAATTTTCCATACTAAATAATCCAGATCCACCAGAGATCATATCTATTCCTAAAGGTCCATGTACTATAATATCTTGTAAAGTAGAATCTCCTTTTATAAAATCGAACAAGTCTTTTTTTGATTCTATTCCAAGAATAATATCAACATTTGACATACCAATATCGGCATCTAATATTAAGACTCTTTTTCCCGCCTGTTGCAACTTTATTGCAAGGTTTACAGTAAAATTAGTTTTACCTACACCGCCCTTACCACTCACTACAGAGTAAATTTTTATATAGTGATTATTTATCTCTTTTTCAATTTTATTCTTATTAATAACCATTTTACGCAATTCATTTGCTTGATCTATCATCATACTAGCTCACCCCATAAGAAAGATATTACATTGTCTATTGATGCTTTTTTTATATCCTCGGGTACATCCTGTCCAAAACAAAAAAACTGAACTGGCATCTTATTATTTTCTAATAAATTCCAGAAATTATGAAAAGTATTTACTTCATCAAATTTTGTTAATATAATGGCATTATAATTCAATTTTTTGTATTTATCTAAAATTGATAATGTCGTTTCTTTTTCTGTTGAAATACTCAACACAAGGTATTTATTCATATCTTCACTAATGGCATTTAAATATTTATATATATCATCCATTTTATCCGTATTCTTTTGGCTTGTTCCCACAGTATCAATTAAAATAATATCGCAATAACTTAGTTTATCAATTTTTTTCTCCATTTCTTGAGGTCTCTCTACCGTTTCACATGGAATTCCTAATATATTAGCATAAGTTTTCAATTGTTCAACAGCACCTATTCTATATGTATCCATCGTAATGAGTCCAACTTTTTTTTTATTTACTAAATATTCATTTGAAGCAATTTTTGCAATAGTTGTAGTTTTTCCTACTCCAGTAGGACCAATAAAAGCATTGATTTTACTAAATTCAATTTTCTTTTCAAAACAATTATTCTTAAAATTTTCTAAAATAAATTCTCTTAAATTTTCTTGTATTAAATCATCTTGATTTTTCTTATGTAGTTTGCAATAATTAGATAGTTTTTGTCTGCTATTATCACTGAGATTTGTAAATATACCACTAGTATTTTTATTTTCATTCTTTGATGAAATATAGTTTTTATTATTTTTTAGTGGATTTTCTTTTGCTATATCTTCTTCAATAGCTACAGTTACTTCCAATTTGTTTTTCTTGAAAGGTATAAACCATTTTCCATCTTTAACTTTGCGTTGACTAATAATAACAGCTTCCCTACCTAATTCGTACTTAGCTCTTATAATCGCTTCTCTCATATCACTGACAACATATTTTTTAATAATCATTTAACTTCCACCTGCCCCATTGCTTCAATTTCAATATCATTTGGTATTTCATTTAAAGATAAAACAGGTATAGTAGGAAAAGTAATGGATATTAAGTTTCTAAATGCAGTTCTTATATTAGGTGATGCTAAAATAACCATTTGCATTCCTTTCATCATTAATATGTTATTATTATTCTTTATACTATCAAAAATTTTCGTAATAATATTGGGTTCTAACACAGGTATAGATCCTGATATAGATTTCTGAATATTTTTAGATATTATTCCTTCTAAATTTGGATGAATAGTTACAACTATCAAACCACCACTGTCATTTAAATATTCCTTTACAATTGTTCTCTTAAGAGAATGTCTTACATGCTCAGTTAAAACCTCGATATCCTTCGTTTTGGGACCATTATCTGCTAAAATCTCAAGTATTGTTACTAGATCGAATATAGGAACATTTTCCTTTAGTAAATTTTGCAATACTTTTTGCACTTCCCCTAATGACATTATATCAGGTATAAGCTCATCTACCACTACATTATACTTGTCTTTAATTCCTTCTAATAACTGTTTAACTTCTTGACGACCTATTAAATCATAACTATGATTTTTTATTATCTCTTTAAGATGGGTTACAAGTACATTAACAGGTTCTACTATTGTGTATCCATTCAAATCAGCTTTTTCTTTATCCTTTTCTTCTATCCAGATGGCATCAAGACCAAAAGCAGGCTCTTTAGTATTTATCCCATCAATATCAAAATCATTTGTACCAGGATCGATTACTAAATACTTATTTATATATATTTCACCTTTGGAAACTTCATTTCCTTTAATCTTTATAGAATATTGGTTTGGATTTAACTGAAGATTATCTCTTATTCTGATAGGATTTACTACTATTCCTAATTCAGTAGCACATTGTCTCCTAATAGATGTAATATGATTTATTAAATTCCCATCATTGCTTTCATCTACTAATGTAATCAATCCATATCCTATTTCTAATGATATCGGTTCTACTTGAAAAGTAGTTACAGATTCTTCTCGTTCATTTTTTTCAGATTTCACTTCTGTTTCTGTAGTTGCTACTTCTGATAGTGCTTTTTCATTTTCATAAAGCAAATATCCAATTCCTCCAATTATCAAAGAAATAATTAAGAAAGGAAAAGTAGGAAAAGCCGGTACTAACCCAATACTAAATAATATTATAGATGTAACGATCATAACTTTTGAAGTAGAAAATAATTCTCCTGACAATGAGGTACCAAAACTTTGATCATTTCCAGATCTTGTAACTAAAATTCCCGATGCCACTGAAATAAGTAATGCAGGAATTTGACTAACAAGTCCGTCACCAATAGTTAATTTTCCGAATTTATCCAAAGCCTCTAATGCACCTAAATTGTTTTGTATGGAAAATATTAATATTCCTCCAAGAAGATTAATTATAGTTATAATAATACCCGCAATTGCATCTCCTTTTACAAACTTACTTGCTCCATCCATTGCACCATAAAAATCTGCTTGCCTTTGCAACTCTATTCTTCTTTTTCTAGCAGTTTTTTCATCAATCAATCCTGAGTTTAAATCAGCATCTATTGCCATTTGTTTTCCTGGCATAGCATCTAGAGTAAATCTTGCTGCTACCTCTGAAACTCTGCTCGCTCCATTAGTTACTACAACTAATTGCACTATAACTATGATAATAAAGATAACGGCTCCTACAATATAATTGTTCCCAGTTACAAAATTAGCAAATGCATTAATTACTTTACCTGCCTCTCCAGCACTTAGTATTAATCGTGTGGATGATACATTTAATCCCAATCTAAACATAGTTACTATCAATAACAATGTAGGAAAAACAGAAAACTCCAAAACGTTTTTAGCAAAAAGTGTGGATAATAAAATTACTATCCCAAAAGTTAAATTAATAATCAACAGAATATCAAGCAATTGACTAGGCATAGGTAATATAATTATTGCAATAATTCCAATAACTCCAAAAGCAACTACTATTTCTATATATTTATTTACAGATTCAATTATATTTTTAAAGAATTGTGGCATACGTAAGCTCCTCTTAGATGTTTATTAAATTTTCCCCTTATTTCTGTTCTTCATTTGATAAACAACAGCTAATATTTCAGCTATTACTTTATATAATTCAATTGGAACATGCTCTCCTATTTCAACTTTCTTATACATTGCTTGAGCAACTGGTTTATTTTCTATAATAGGTATTTTATTCTCTCGAGCATTTTTCTTAATTCTCTCTGCTAAATAATCTAAACCTTTCGCAGTCACAATAGGTGCTTTATCTTTTTTTGAATTGTATCTCAAAACTACAGCAATATGAGTTGGATTAGTTATTACCACATCAGATTCTTTTATTGCAGACATCATTCTACTCATAGCTAGTTCTCTTTGTTTTTGCTGTCGCGCAGACTTTATTTGCGGATTACCTTCCATTTCTTTATGCTCATCTTTTACTTCTTGTTTTGTCATTCTCAACTTTTTTTTAAATTCTCTAATTTGAAATACATAATCAATTATTGCAAGAGCTAAAATTACTATAGAGATATTAATACATAATACTCTAACTAAATCAATCATCAAGAAAAATAATTTTTCACTACCTATTTGACTTGCATTCAAAACCTTCATTAATTCAACAGATACGATTCTATATGTGATAAATAGAACGATAATTAACTTTAGAAGATTTTTGGCTAAATCAAAAATTGATTTTGCTGATACTAAGTTTTTAAAACCTTCTATTGGATTTAATTTCTTAAAATCAGGTTTTAATGGTTCCACGGTAAAAATAAATCTAGTTTGTATCAGGTTTATTATAATACCAGTTATTATTGCTATCGCTGCAAAAGGAAATAACAATATTGCAAAGTACATTAATGCATTTAAAAGTATTTTACCAGCACTGCCTGCAGTAATAACGGTTGAAAAATCAATACTTAAAGAGTTTTCTAAAAATATCATTGTATTTGTTAATAGGTATCGTCCTAAAAAATACATCAAAATTGTAAAAACAAACAATGATACTGCGGCATTTAAGTCTCCACTTTTAGCTACTTGTCCTTTTTTCTTTGCGTCTCTAATCTTCTTCGGGGTTGCCTCTTCAGTTCTACTCTGCTTATCTTGCATATTTCCCTCCAGATTTATTTAAAAAAAGTTAATATCTTTTCTAAATATTCAGGTATTAACAATAATGTATTTCCAGTAGTTTGTACTAAGGAAGATAACATAATCATCATTACAAAAAAGCCTACTATTGATTTCATGGGCATTCCCAACATTAACACATTTATTTGAGGAACTGTTCTAGCTATAATCCCCATTACTATATCTGTTATAAGTATGACTATAATCATGGGCGCCGCTATGTTAAAAGCCGTACTAAAGGTAATTCCAAATATATATACTATACTTTCTATATTAATCCCACTTAAAGTGCCTAGAGTAAGGGGGATAAAATCAAATGACTCTATTATAGTTAATATTACTTGATGATGTAAATCTAAAATAAAAAATATACATATAGACATCCAATAATACAATTTACCATAATTTGAAGCTGTATTACCTATGCTTGGATCATACACTGATGCCATTGAATATCCGATTTGAAAATCAATTAATTGTCCAGCTATTTCCATAATTGAAAATAATAGTTTTGTTACATAACCTAGTGTCAATCCTAATAACGTCTCTTTTATCACTAATAATGTAAAAACCAAACTTTCTCCTATAATTTCCATATCAGGAGTATACATATATACTACAAAAGTCACGCATATTGAAAATGCAACCTTAAATATGTTTGATAAACCTTTAAATGAAAAGGCAGGACATAAAACAATAAAAGCAGTAATCCTAACTAGTATTAATATAAACTTTTGCAATAAAATTACCATATGCTTTTTCTCCTAAATCAGCGTAGGAATTAATTCATATAAGTTCGTAGTAAAGGTAATCAGTGTATTTATAATAAAATTACCAAAAATTATTAACGCAAACATAACTGCAACAATTTTCGGAACAAAACTCAAGGTCTGTTCCTGAATTTGAGTAGTTGCCTGTAATATACTGATTATTAAACCTATTACTAAAGCTGTTAGTAGTATAGGTCCCGAAGTAATAATTATTGTAATAAACATATTTCTTAATATATCTGTTACCATAACTTGTGTCATTATTTTTCACCTCTACGTAAAACTTTTTAGTAGTGACTCTACTACTAAGTACCAACCGTCTAACAAAATAAATAATAGTAACTTAAATGGCAATGAAATCATAACAGGTGGTAACATAAACATCCCCATAGACATTAATATACTTGCCACAATCATATCAATTACTAGAAATGGTATATATATAATAAATCCTATACTAAAAGCAGTTTTAAGTTCACTAATAGCAAATGCAGGTACAACTACAGTTAAAGGCAAATCAATTGGATCATCAACATTATCGCCATTCGAAGCTCTTAAAAACAGAGCTAAATCCTTTTCTCTTGTTTGTTCTAACATAAATTCCTTTATAGGAACTGCCGCTATTTCCATTGCTTCTCCCTGACTTATTTCTTCATTTACAAACGGTGTTACCGCTTGATCCATTACTTGAGTATATACTGGTTGCATTATAAAGAAAGTTAAAAATAATGCAAGTCCAATCAAAAGTTGAGTAGGTGGTGATTGTTGTGTGCCCATGGCATTTCTTAAAAATGATAAAACTACTACTATCCTTGTAAATGACGTAGTTAAAATTAAAAAAGAAGGAGCAAGCGTTAATACCGTCATTAATATTAACAATTTTACCGTGTCTACCGTTGCTTGCGGTTCTTCGTTTTCAGAATCAAATATTACCCCTATATTTTCAATATTATCTAAAGCAAAAACTGGTTTAGGTATAAAAAGTATCATCATAATCACAATTAAAGACAGTAGTACTATTTTTTTATTCAAATTATTTCCTCATTCCAAATAAATTGCTAAAATTAACAGATTCTCTTTTTTGTATCTGTATTTCTTTTATCATGCGAGTTACGTCTTCTTTATTGAGTTCTTTCAATATTTTATTTTCACTATTACATAGACTCATAAGATAATAAGAGTCACATACATTTACAATACACAAAGATGAATTATTAGATACACCTACTCTTTCAACGATTTTTATCATATTACTATTTTTGTTAATAAATTTATTACTTACTCTAAGAGAGATATAAGCTAAAGCAATCACTATAAGTAATGCAACAATAATTTGTACCAATGATATGAGTACACCAAAATCCATCTATACACTCCTTTATTGAATTAAAAAATCAGTAAAATATAGGTTTTCAACCACTTCTTGATTTAGTATTTCATTTACATTTTGAACTATTTCCTGCTTGATTTGTTCAATATTATCGCAATTTAATAGTTCGACAGTGCTTTTTTCTCTTAAACTAGTAATTATTACATCTCTTATTTTACTGGTGTTTGAAGAAATTATATCTTCATATTTTTTATTTGTGTAACTTAATGATACCTGTGTCTTTAAATAATTACTTTTATCATTTATTCCATTAATGTTGACCACAAAATCATCTAAAACTATATAAAACTCTTCATGTTTCTCAAAGCTGCTTAAAACAGTTGCTATGCTTTTTCCAGTTATTGCAAAATATCCTATAACAGTAGATAATAGTAAAACTAATACAATTAGAATAATAACTATCAATTTAAATTTACTTTTTTTCTGTTTAGTTTCCTCCGGTGACATCTATTTCCCCACTTTCATCATTAATTATTATCAATATATTAACCCTTCTATTAAGAGCTCTATTCTTATCACTATTATTATTAACTATGGGTCGATATTCTCCATAACCGATAGCTGATAGTCTACTTGGCTCAATACCTTTTTTTTCACTTAAATATCGTACTACTGATATTGCACGAGCTGAAGATAACTCCCAGTTACTTGGATATATGATACGACTAATTGGCACATTGTCTGTATGACCTTCAACAACTATCTCGTTTGAGAAATCATTGAATAGTTTCTCTAATTGGCTTAGTACTCTTTTACCACTGCTCTTAATCTCAGCACTGCCCGATTCAAATAGAATAGCTTCTTTGATATCTACATATACTCCTCTTTTATTAGCACTTACAGATACTTCAGCTTTTAATCCCTCTTCATCAATATACTCTCGTACTTTTTCGTACATAACAAGTATCTCTTCTTTAATAGTAGTTTCATCAATTTCACTTACTTCTTTATTATCATCTATAGGAATAGGATCATCATTTTTTGCTCCTTCATTTATAGTAGGTTGTCCTTCTCCCATTAGTACTGCTTGTAAAGAATAACTAATATTTCTAAATTTAACAACATCGATAGTAGACATTGAATATAACAAAATAAAAAAAGTTAAAAGTAAGGACATTAGGTCAGAAAAAGTCGTAATCCAACCTCCTCCACTACTTTCCTTTTCTTTTTTATTCGAGCTCCTTCTTTTACTCATAAGAATCAGCCTCTTTTTTACCATTACTTTTTTCTTCTTTAATTTTCAACTGTTCTTCGGGAGATAAATATGTTAATAATTTTTCTTCAAGTATTCTTGGATTTGTTCCTGCTTGAATTTCAATTATCCCTTCAACCACCATTTCCCTAGTAAATACTTCTTCATCAGTTTGTGTACTTAAATTGGAGGCAATAGGTAAAAATATTAAATTGGCTGATAGTGCTCCATAAAAAGTAGTAATCAAAGCAGTTGCCATTCCAACTCCTATTGCACTAGCATCATCTAAATTACTTAACATAATTATTAATCCTATTAATGTGCCAATCATACCAAAAGCTGGAGCCAATTCACCCCACTTAACAAAAATTTCTTCTCCCATCCTATGTCTACGCTCTGATGTTTCTACTTTTAACATTAATATATCTCTTATTGTATCAGGCTCTATTCCGTCAACTACCATCTGCAATCCTGATACTAAAAACTCATCTTCTATTAAGTTAATGTCATCTTCTAAAGCAAGCAATCCATCTTTCCTTGCTTTTCTAGCTAAATCTGAAAAAATATCGATTAATCCTTTTCTATTGTCATTAGGTGATGAAATTACTATCTTAAGGATACTCGGGATTTTTAATAAGGTTTTTAATGGAAAACTTATTAATAAAGCACAAAATGACCCTATTATAGTTGTAATTAGAGATGACACACTTATAAAACTTTGTATATCTCCATCCATCATAATGGAACCTATTATTAAAACAAATCCCGCCAACATCGATATTACAGGCACTATATTTCTTTTCATTAATCTACCTCCGATACTCCAAGATAAATTCTTCTTTTGTACTCAATAATTTTATCTATTATTTCTTGTGGATTATCGGATACTCTTATTTTCATTCCATCTTGCAATGTAATAATAGTATCTGATTCTTTGTCAATTTTATAAATTAACTCACTATTTAGATAAAATTCTTTTCCTTTAAGCGAAGTAAGTATTATCATATTTATACCTCATTCGTAGTTTTATTTGCAATAAATGACTAGGTGATCAGCTCAATCTCCTAACCACCTTATCATAAATCTATCTTTTCAGATTAATCAATTCTTGCAACATTTCATCTGAAGTACTTATAGTTCTGGAGTTTGCTTGATATGCTCTACTTGTAATTATCATTTCAGTAAATTCATTAGCCAAATCTACATTAGACATTTCTACGAACCCTTGCCTTATAGTTCCATATCCTGTAGAACCAGCTATTCCAGCTTGAGGATAACCAGAGTTATTTGTATTAACATAATTATTGCTCCCATTTTTCTCAAGTCCTTCGCTATTACTAAAACTTACAACTCCAACTTGACCTAATAAATAAGGATTCCCATCACTAAAAACTCCAATTATTTGTCCTGTACCATCAATCGTATAGCTCTCTAAATCTAAATCAACACCGGATACATTTATCGAATCTGGTATAGTTAAACAGTGTAATTTATCTAATTTTTCTTGCTCTGTATCTGTTGCTATAGGTACATTAATATCATATACCTCGGGGCTATCATATGTATTTGGAATATATCCTAAAACTCTTAGTCCTGCAGCGTTAACAAGATTTCCTTCATAGTCTGTATAACATGCTCCATCTCTCGTATAGCTCTTTATATTAGCAGATGTATCCTGAGAAAGAACAAAAAAACCTTCTCCTTCAATTGCAAAGTCTAAATCTCTATTTGTAGGCTGTAGCGCTCCACCAGTCATAATTGTATCTATTGCTCCAACTTTAACCCCCAACCCAATTTGTTGAGTGTTTACACCTCCAAGTCCTGTAGCAGATGGAGCTTGAGCATTTGCTACAGTTTGGCTTAACATATCCTGAAATCTTACTCTCCCAGATTTAAAAGCAGTAGTATTTACATTAGAAATATTATTTGCAACTACATCCATCTTTGTTTGGAAATTTCTCATTCCGCTTACTCCGGCATATAAAGATCTTAACATTCTTATCCCTCCTGTGAATTTTCCGCTTCAGTCAATCCGCGGATATATGGCTTCCTCAAAAGGTCCAGCCACTTTATTTTATTAATACTGCACTATCAATATTTGTTACAATATTCGTTTCACTCTCCTTTAATGCAGTAATTATCGTTCTATTATTTACACTTGCTATAAATGTCATGTCCTTATAAATCATCAAACTTTCTCTTGCTCCCTTTTTTTCAAGATCATTCATTGCTTGATTTATCACAGAAATATCTGATTCTTTTAGTTCAATATTTCTTTCATTCATTCTTAATAAAGCATGAGAAGATATTTTAACTGGAACTTCATTTTTTATACTTTGTTGCAACACTTGCTCAAATTCATTTGTATTACTTATGTCTGAGTTTTTAACTTTATTATTTAATATTGGTATTATTTGACCATTTTCAATTCTAAAACTCATCTTACTCTACGCTTTCACTTAAACTATCATTTTTTCCTACTTCTATTAGCATACTCATATCATACTCTTTATCATTTACTACTAATACGGCATAACCATTATCAAATCTTACTTTTTCAACTTCTCCTGTTACAATTTCTTCCTCATTCTGAAGAGTAACTTCTTTACCAATAAGACTGAAAGAATACTGTTGTTGCGACATATAATTTATTACATCTAATCCTTCCGAAATTGCCTCCATTTCTTCAAGCATAGAAAACTGTGCTAATTGAGATATGTAATCTGTATTACTGCCCCCACCACTTGCACTCATAGGATCTTGATTTTGAAGTTCTGCAGACATAATTTTTAAAAAATCTTGAACAGACAAACTGCTTGTTGAGTCAGAATTATTATTAGCAGTGCTATAATAAGACTGAGTATTCGAAACTTCCATTCTACTTTCCTCCTTTAAGCTAAAACACTAATAGCACTATTAATTTCATAGCCTTTTATTTTTTCATTAATTATAATATTCTCTTGTGAATCAATTATGGTTTGTTTAAATACAGCCTGCTGATTATCAGAATTGTTTTGATTAGAACCTTCTCCTTCACGAGAACTTACATCAACATCTATGCTTATAATATTAATGTTCTGTCCTTTTAAATTGTTATTAATTTCATTAATTTTATCAGAAAATAATTGTTTCACATTATTATTTTCTACTAAAATTTTAGCTATCAATTCACCTTCCTCCATTTTTAGCATAACGTCAACAGCACCTAATTCTTCAGGATATAATTTTACTTTCATTAGAGTACTCTCACCCTGAGAAACAGTTTCTAAATTATTGATGATAGTATTAGTTACATTATCGATATTTTCTTTTGCTAAAAAATCTACTGGATTTACAGATGTATTATCTTGTACATTTTTAAATGTATTATTCTCAAAATTAGTTAAATTAATATCTAACTTTGAAATCATTTCTTGATTTGCATCTTGGTTATCTATTTGACCAGAATCTTTGTTTGTAATTTGAACAACTTGTTTTTGAATATTATCTTCTTTTATCAATGTATGTATAATTTGATTATCTTGACTACTTACTAGTTCACTTATTAAGTTATCCTCTGACATTTTTGCAGCGTTCCCATCTAGATTAATATTTTGAGATTCAGTAGCATATTTCTGGTATTGATACACCACCTGTCCTTTTGATATTAATGTAGGTTCAATAATATCTTTAGAATCTATAGTCAAATTTGCATTGTGAATATCTTCAGGTAATATATTCAATTTAGCTACACTAGATAAACTACTGCTTGGATTTTTATCAATAATATTACTAGATTGAACACCCGTCAAATCAGTTGCATTCTCATTAATAGTATTCTCTGTAAAATAGTTTGCAATATTAACTAAATCTAAAGCAACTACCGAATGAGATAATAAAGTATTATTATCTTGTTGAACCCCTTCACTAGTATTCATTAAATCACCCTGTTTTTCAACCTCTTCATAAAGAAAATTTTTCTTAATCAGCGATGTATCATTTTCATCACATTTAGATGTATTATTTTTTTGTTCATCATACAAAGTATTCTTAAATAATTGAGAAAACTCAAAATCGTTTGGGATTTCTTTAGTATTGTTTGATTTTATTGAATTTTGTGTTGCAAACTGTACACTTTCAATCATTTCTTCACCTCCCTTCAATATTAAATATTATTTATTATAATTGATAAAAATCAATCATTAACCATAGGATTGTATCTTAATATAGCAATTTCATCTAATTCTTTTTGCTCTATTTGCTTTATGGTATTTAAATATTTAATTTGATCCTTTTCCTTAATTATTTCCATTACTCTTCTATCTTTTTGTGCTTCTACTAACTCTAATCTGATGATTTCGAGTTTTTCATTAATTTTATTTATTGTGTTATTTTCCTGCGTCATGTCTTGTTCAATCTTTTGCTTATACATATATAGTTGTCTTATATTTTCAATATCCTTATATTGGGTACTTTTTCTATTAGCATCTTCATACATATTCATCAAATATTCTACTCTTGCAACATGACAGTTTAAATCATTTTGAACTAAAGAATACTTTTCTAAAATAGCTTGTTCATTATTTTCTCTAAATTCCAATACTTTTTCCATTCTAAAGTTATAAGCTTTGATTTACAACACCTCACATGAGATTATATTATTCTTCACTATTTTAGCTGCAAAGACTTATCTAACTCCCCTAAAACACTATTGAATTCGTATTTTTCATCTATTTCTTGTTTTAAAAACTTGTTAATAGGATTATATAATTCTACAGATTTATCTATTAGCACATTACTCCCCTTTACATATGCCCCAACGTTTATCAAATCTTCTGCATCCATATAAACTGCTAAATTTTCTTTTAATGTACCCGCTAATTGAAAATGCTCTTTCGAAACAATATCTTTCATAATTCGACTTATGCTATTTTGAATATCAATAGATGGAAAATGATTCTTGCCTGCTAATTTCCTAGATAATATTATGTGTCCATCTAAGATACCTCTTACAGAATCTGCGATAGGTTCATTAAAATCATCACCTTCTACTAATACAGTATAGAAAGCAGTTATTGAACCTTTTTCAGACATACCACTTCTTTCTAATAGTTTTGGCAAAAGTGTAAATACAGAAGGTGTATATCCCTTTGTAGTAGGCGGCTCTCCTATGGCCAACCCTATTTCCCTTTGAGCCATTGCAAATCTAGTAACTGAATCCATCATAAGCATTACTTTTTTCCCTTGATCCCTAAAATACTCAGCAATGGCAGTAGCTACAAATGCCCCTTTCAATCTTACCAAAGGAGGTTGGTCTGATGTGGCACAAACTACAACTGATTTTTTATATCCCTCAGGACCTAAATCATTTTCTATAAACTCTAAAACTTCTCTACCTCTTTCACCTATTAAAGCTATTACATTAATATCAGCGTCACTATATCTACTTATCATTCCTAACAGAGTACTTTTACCTACTCCACTTCCTGCAAAAATACCAATTCTTTGACCTTCTCCACATGTAAGTAAACCATCAATCGCTTTTATGCCACTACTCATAACTTTATTAATTTTTCTTCTCTGAAAAGGATTAGGTGGAGCTCCATTAATATCCTGGTAATAATCATATTTTAAATCTACATTACCAATGGGATTCCCTAAACCATCTATTGTTGTCCCTAATAGTTCCTCACTTATACCAACTTTTAACGAATTACCAGTTGGTATTACCAAGCATCCAGGACCTATCCCTTGTATTTCACCAAGAGGCATTAATAATACACAGTTATCTTTAAATCCTACTACTTCAGTAAAAACAACCTTGTCAACAGATTTAATGATAACTTTACAAACTTCCCCAATAAATACATCTAAACCTTCAACTTGAATAATTAAGCCTATTACTTGCTTTACTTTTCCCATTTTTAAATAATACTTTTTTTTCTGAATTATCTTCTTATATTCATCAAAAGGAATGGCTTTCATTATCTTACTCCAATTTTTCCAGTTCATTTTTTATTTGTTCTAGTTGTTTTTTTATTTGCAAATCTACAATCTGGTGTTCATTTTCTACAATACAACCGTTTATTTCTAAATCTTTATCTTCTAATATTATAGTATTAGCTTTAGGACATAAATTTTCTATATCATTAATACTCCCTCTAATAAAATCACTATTATTAGGATGACATCTAATAATTAAATTTTCTTTAT
Source organism: Eubacteriaceae bacterium (assembly GCA_049366695.1). GTDB lineage: Bacteria > Bacillota > Clostridia > Eubacteriales > Alkalibacteraceae > JBMNCR01. The sequence continues at coordinate 45,261 of JBMNCR010000066.1, read as the reverse complement.
TCCCATATTCTTGCAATAAAGGCTTGATTAAAAGCATAATATTTTCTGAAGAACTATTAATAGTTGTATTAGTAATTCTTTCAGCCATTTCTACAGCTAAGTGAATAATATTTTTCCTATTATTAATATAGTGCTCTTCAACTTCCCTATACGCTTGCTCTACTATTTTTAATGCTTGATTTTTAATCTTAACAGCCTCAATATTGGCATCATTTAATCCTTGAGCATATCCTTTGTTGTACCCATCATCGAAACCTATTTTATATCCTTCTTGCTTAGCAAGCTGTTTTATCTTTTGTCCTTCTTCTTCGATAGCTTTTTTTATATGTTGCTTTTCCTTTTCCATCTCTTGCAAAAGTTCTTTTCTAACTTGTACACGGATAACTTCAGTATCGAATTGCGTTTCTTGTATGTATTTATCATTATTTGACATAAAATTTACAGGAATTTCATTTTTTACTACTTCACATCTAGTTTTTATTATTGAATGACTATTTCCATCACATTCTATATTTTGTTTTTTTATGATCTTATACGATAATGGAATCTTGCTCACCTCTTCCAATAACAATTTCTCCCGATTCTTCTAATCGTCGAATAATTCCCACAATTCTATGTTGTGCTTCTTCGACGGTTGAAAGTCGCACAGGTCCCATAAATTCAATATCTTCTTTCAAAGTATCAGCAGCTCTTTTTGAAACATTACTAAATATAATTGAAGCTACTTCTTCTGAAGCTCCCTTTAAAGCTAAAACTAAATCTTCATTACTCACTTCTCTAAGAATTCTTTGTATAGAACTCTTATCCAAACTAACAACATCTTCAAATACAAATAGATTTGCCTTAATTATTTCTGCCAAATCAGGTTGAGACTGCTCCAAATCACCTATTATAGTTCTTTCAGTGCTCCTATCAACTGAATTAAGTATTTCAACTAATGTTTTGACTCCACCAACACTTTCAGCATCATTATCAATTAATGTAGAAAATTTATTCTCCATTACTTTTTCAATTCTTTTTATTACTGAAGGAGAGGTTCTATTTATTGTTCCTATCCTTTCTGCTATCTCTGTTTGTAATTCTGCTGGAAATTGAGATAGAACAGTAGCAGCTTTATCTGCTTGCATATAACACATTATAAGTGCTATAGTTTGAGGATGCTCATTTAACATCAGATTTGTTAGTTGATGTGGATCAGCTTTTCTTGCAATTGCAAAGGGCTTTTCTCTTTGCTGAATTTGAGAAAGCACATCCAACACTTCCTTTGCTCTAGAGCCTCCTAGAGCCTTTGTTAGCAAATTCTTAGCATAATCAATCCCACCATCCAATATGTACTTCCTAGCAGATGCCATATTGAAAAAATCTTCTATCACCTTTTCTCTATCATAGGGTTCAACATAATCTATATTAGCTATTTCATAAGTTACCTTCTGTATCATATTCTCAGGTAATAACTTTAAAATCTGCGAAGAAGTATCAGGTCCTAAAGCTATTAATAAAATAGCTGCTTTTTTTACTCCATTTATAGGTTTTACTTGCATTTCATCACCTACTATTCCTTAATCCAAGCTTTTATCAAATCAGCTGCAATTTCTGGATTTTCATTAGCATAATCTTTTATTTTTTTCTCATCAGCATTTGAGGCGACATCTAATTTTTCTATCTTTTCGTCAACTATATTTACATTGCCTTCAACTGGACTTTCAAATGCTAATTGTTCTTCCACTACCTTACTTTCTTTTTTCTTTCTTGCTCCAAATAAAAATCTAATAAAAGAAATTAGAATAATTAAACCAAGCAAACTTATTAATCCAAAGAAAAAATAATCTTTATATTTTTCGTAAAAAGTTTTATTAGCTTCTTCTTCCGCTTTGATAGCATCTAATTCATTTTGAAGTTGTTCTTCATATGTTTTATCAAATGGCACACCTTCAACACTAATAAGATCCCCTCTATTAACGTCATATCCTGTTGCTGTGGCAACAATATTTCTAATTTTTGTTATTTCTTCTTCAGTTAAATCACCGTCATATATTACAGAAGTCGTTAGTTTAAGCACTTTCCCTGGCGCTTTTATTGAAACAGTTGTTTCCTCAGTTAATTCATTATTTATAGTTTTTGAATACGTAGATGTATCACCATTACCATTTGTCTCTACAACATTACTTGCATTATCATCCACTGTACCTTCTGTTACCTGTTGAATATCAAGATTCCCTCCACTTGCAGTTGTTTGCTCACTTACTATGACAGGGTTTTCATAGCTTATTACGGTGCTCTCCTCAGAATCAAAATCTAAATCTGCATAAACGGATATCTTAATTTTGTCTTTGCCATAGGCAGTTCCTAGTAGTTCATTTAGACTATTTTCCATCTTACTCTGAAAACTTTCTCTTATTTGCTGATAATTATTAATAACATCTATTGCATTTACTCCACCTTCTTGAAAAATATCGTTACTTAACAAATTCCCTTTTGAATCAATTACTTGTATATTTTCCTCAGGCAAGTTATTAACAGCCCCTGAAACTAAAGCTACTATTCCTCTAATCATATCATCTGTTACTTCAGATGTTGAATTCATATCTAAAACTACTGAGGCTGAAGACTCTTTTAACTCTGTATCAAAAATACTTTCCTCAGCTAATACTAATAAAACCTTTGCTGAGTTAACCGATTCTAAAGACATAATCGATCTTTGAAGTTCTCCTGAAAGAGCTCTTTGATATAATATCTTCCTGTCTTCATCTGTAAGCATCATACCAACATCATCAAAAAGTTCAAACCCGGTAGAGTTTTCAGGCATCATACCATCCATAGCTAATTGCAATCTATATTCATCCACATTTTCCGAGTCAATTAAAATGTCTTTTCCATCATTTTCTAATTTGTAAGATATTTTTTTAGATTCTAAATCACTAACTATTTCACCTGCATCTTTTAATTCAAGATTACTAAATAGAATTGAATAATTAGTGTTATTATTATAAATTGTTAAGAGAATAATTAATAAAAAAACACAAACAATAATAGTAATCATACTAATCTTTTTTTTCTTGTTCATGCTGTTCCATCCACCTTTTACACCACTAAACAAAGCATTAAGTCTTTCCATTAATTAATTATTCTCCTTTTAAATTAGTCAAATTAATATTATAATTGCATATTATTAATCTCTTTATAAGCTTCAATGCATTTGTTTCTAACTTGAACAGCTAATTCTAATGATAATCTTGCTTCTTCAGCAACTATCATTACAGTATGAATATCATCTGATTCACCACTAATAAAATCCTGAATAGCCTCGTCAGACTGGATTTGCTTTTCATTTACCATATCTATTTGTTCAGAAATCAAATCTTTAAATGTAGAACTAAATTCACTTGAAGTATTCTCAACCATGTTTGTCTCAAAATTGCTGTCTTCTTCAGTAGATTTATACAAGTTTGACAAAGTTTCATTGGAGATTCTATTGTTATTACTAGTAAAGCTATTATATAAAGAATTTATGCTATTCATGCTAAACACCACTTTCTAATAAATTATTTGCATAAGTATAATGTATATATCTAAAAATAATAATAAAAAGAGTAAAACAATAGCACATATGTAGATTAATCTTTTGATATTTGCAAAGCTTTCATTAATATGCCTTTGCTTGCATTAAGTGCAGTTACATTTGCCTCATAAGCTCTTTGTGTACTTATCAGATCAACCATTTCATCAACAATATTTACATTCGGCATAAGAACATAACCATCCTCATCAGCATCTGGATGAGATGGATTATATACCCTCTTAAAATTCTCTGTATCTTCGTAAATACCTGTAACTTTTACCCCAGAACTTACTTTTTCATACTCACCTGTAATTTTATCAATTTCACTCTTTAGGCTTTCTTGGAATAACACTCCTTTTTTTTTGTAAGGTCCACCCTCTTCTGTTCTAGTTGTGTTTACATTTGCAATATTTGTAGAAATAATATCGATCTTTAATCTTTCAAGAGTAAGTCCACTAGCATTTATTTGCATGGTATCAAATACAGACATATTAAATCCCCCTATTTATTAATAACATAATTTAAATTCCCTAGTTTTCTATTCATTTGTTCAATCAAAGCATTATAATAAATCTCATTTGCGGCTAAATTAGTCATTTCCAAATCAATGTCTACGTTATTTCCATTATCATTCAAGAAAGTATTCTCCCTCTTTTGAACAACAGCTTCTATATCTTCAATACTATCGTAACCAAAATGCTTATCATCTGTTTTAGTCATATCTATCCCATTGTCGTCTATATATTGTAAAAGTAATTCTTCAAATTCAACTCTATTGACTTTATAATTAGGAGTATTAACATTTGCAATATTACTAGATATTGTCTTTTGACGCATGGATGAAACATCCAAACCCTTTTTTATTAAATCATAGCTTAAATCACCCAATTACACCCCTCCATTAGAAAATAAATAATATTTTAGAATATTTCTATTTAAATAAATTATGTCGATTACAAATAAATATAGTCGAATTTATTATAATTTTAATTGTATTTGTATAAAAAATCAATACAAAAAAAGAATTTTTTTACTTTTAAGGTGCAAATATTGTTATGTTGAGCATTTGCTCATACCTTTTTTATAAAGAATATTAAGGAAAATATACTAGAAATATCAAGTAAACACTTTGAAAATTCAACCAATTAAAAAAATTCCTGGTGTTTTACCAGAAATTTTCGTATACTCATATTAAAATTCATTCAATATTATATTTTTAATTGAATATTTTTTATCTGTTAAATTTAATGATTGCGCAGGAGTTACTAATTTATCTGCATTAACACAGGATGGATAAGTAAAATTATATATAACTTTAAAAATATTCTGATAAAAATGTATGTATGGAGAATTCAAACGTTTTACATTATCTTTTAAATATTCAACATACTTTATTGACTGGTTCTCATCATCATCAATGATTGGTATTATTTTTCTATCTAAATGTCCTATTATTTCATCATATAACCTTATGTTTGAAGTCACAAGATTTAAATAATTAATTTTTTTATTCCTAATTATTAAGTAAAAGTGAGGTACCGCAACCCTTGTATAAAAATTTTCAAAATATTTAATATTCGTCTCGATATCACATCTAAAAATATATCCTGATAAAAAGTCACAAGTCATTATCATTTTCCATTTATTTTTATCACATGTATATATATTTGAATTTATATAAATATTATCAAATGATTTATTCATAAAATAACTATCTTCAAATCTATTTTGAAAATTAGAAAATTTATTTGATAACAATTGCAATTTATGATAATACGTTTTATTCGTAATATTTAATTCTTTACATATCTCATTAATTGTTTTGTTATTAATAATCATTTGCAACATTTCATATAAATAATCATTTTGTTGCTGATAATAATATATAAAGTCGATATTTTCAGGTAATACATTTGTTATTTTTTTGCATTCCTTGCACTGATATTTTATAGAATTACTAGAACTTTTTCCTCTTTTATAAAAATCATCTCTATTCTTAAAAGGTGTGCTCGCTCTTTTACTACAGCCTATTTTGTGAAAATCATATTCTTTTTTTTCAATTTTATGCTCATGATCAACTAATTTTTGAATCCCATCATTAACAATAGATATCTTCAAAATATTTTTTTCTTTTTTATAATTTATTTCTTTTAATTGACCCATAATATTTCCTCATTTAATTAAAATCTTTATCTACAAAAATAGATTTCGTTTTTTTTGTAACATAATTATTCATTACATCGTTTTTTTTCTGCAACTGAGTTATATTTTTGATATTATCTTTCTTTTTCAGTTTTAGAGCCTTAATCAAGTGAAATTGCTTTTTTACAATAATATTATATTTTTTTATTGTTTCCTCATTATCAAAGTGTTCTACTTTAGCAATATTTCGCATTTCATTTTCTACTAATCTTAATTTTTGCAGTTCACTTGTATTTAAATCTACTATTTTATAAATCTCAGTTTCATCGTGTAATGTAAAATTTTTAAGAATATTATCCAGTATTTCATCTCTATTTTCTAATAGTTCTTTATATTTAAGATTTATATCTGAATCCATGTATTCTTTAATTCCTCCATATAATTTCTCACTTCTATAACACTATCTAAATCTTTATCAATATTCCCTTGAATTAATTTTACATACATATAGTCATATAAATTATACAAATTTTTTGCTATATCTCCGCCTAATTCAAAATTTAAAGTTGACATTAGTTCTAGTATAATGCTTTGAGTTTTTGTTAGATAATAATTTATTTTTTCAATATCTTTGCTTTCCATCGATTTTTCAGTTAATTTTAAATTTTTTATTGCACCTTCGTATAACATAATTAATAATTTTTTCTTTGATGCTGTCATTATTTGATTATTTATATATTGGTTATTAGCATACGCATGATTTTGATACACCATTAATACCTCCATCAATATTATTCACTTGTTCCAGTCATTGAAGCCAATTGATTTTCAAGCCACGACATTTGCTGTTCTGCTTCCATTAATGCTACGTCTAAATTTGTAAACATTTGTATATAGTATTCTTCTTTTCTTTCCATCCGTTCATTAAATTTATCAATATAGTCACTGAGATCTGCTAAACTTTTATCATAACTATCATTTTTATTATCTATTATTCCATCACTAGCAATAAAAGAATCAATATATGTATTTATATTATTAACATATCCTATTTCATTGCCATCACCATCTTCACTACTAAAGAAATTAATTACGTTTTCTGAATTGTTTTGCATAGCTTCCGTTAACTTACTAGAATCAAATTGTAATTGTCCATACTTATCAATAGTAGTAACTCCAAGTTCAGATATATCATCTATACTCGAATTTTCATTATCTATAGTTTTTGTTACTAAAGAACGAAGCGATGAATGTAATCTCATCAATGTACTATCACCTGCTAATGTTCCTGCATCATCATCTATATCAGGATCTCCAGTTGATAGTTTATCTTCAATAAATGTCATTGTAGAATTATACTGATCAACAAAGTCCTGTACAGCCGTAGTAATCTTACTAGTATCGTTTCTTACAGTTACTATTTCACTATCTCCTGAACTATGTTCACTTTTAAGATTAATTGTAAGGTATTCGACAACATCACTTACAGAATTAGTAGTGCGTTCAACGTCTACTCCATTAATAGTAAAAAGAGAATTTGTACCGTTACTATCAGTGCGCGAGCTTGAATCTAATCCTAATTTAGCGAGAGTACTATTTGCATCATCTGTTAATGTTATATTTCTTTCGCCCGTATTCTCATCATTTAGAATAATTCTACTATTAACAATGGTAGCACTTATCCCAGAATTATCAGTCTCATTATTTATTTTACTTACTATGTTTTTAAGATTATCAGTATCTTCTATGTTTATTATAACTGCAGTACTATCATCATTGGTTATCGTAAATTCCCCTGTAATACCTAACGCTTTAGAATTATCTCCATCTGCCAATGTAATTTCCCCAGAAATAACTGATGTGCTTGTAGCAAGTTGCTCTACGTAAATCTCATAAGTCCCTACCGCTGAGTTTTTATTAGCAGTAACTGTTACATGATTTGAATCAGTAGAAGTAGAAGTCTTAGCTTGTAAGGTATCATTGTCTTGTAATACTTCTATTTTTTCATATAGAGAGTTTAATCTAGTATTAATATCTCTCCAAGCATCATTTTTCTCTTCTAATGTTACCTTCTTGTTGGATAATTGAATTAAAGGTAGTTTTTCAGCTTCCATAAGAGAATCTATTGTTGTTTGATCAATTCCTGAATAAGAACCTAAAAAATTAATAGAACTAGTCATCTAAATCAACCCTTCTCATCTACAATAATACCAACCAACTCCCAAATATTAGCAACTAAATCCAATATCTTTTCAGGAGGTATTTCTTTTATTACTTCATTGGTATTATTATCAATTAGTTTTACCATCATAGCTCCAGTTTTTTCATGTACCTGAAATTCAAAATGACTGTTTCCACCAAATATCATTTTATTGGTCTCATTTACAGCTTTTTTCAAATCATCTCCTGTGTATTTATATTCTTCTCCCTGAAACTCATAAGTATTAATCACATTATAATTTTTATTCTCTTTAGTATTATTATCTAATTCTTTTCCTTCGGCTTTTGGGATAGGCTTATTCACTTCGTAAACAGGCCGTATGATTTGGATCATATACATCACCTACATATTTATAAATAAATGCCGGCCGTTAATAACCGGCATTTGTAAGAATTTATTATCTTAATAATTGTAATACAGCTTGAGGCATTTGATTTGCTTGTGCAAGCATGCTTGTAGCAGCTTGACTTAATATATTATTCTTAGTGAAATCCATCATTTCTTTAGCCATATCTACGTCTCTAATACGAGATTCTGCAGCTGTCAAATTTTCAGAAGTTGTAGTTAAATTGTTAATAGTATGATCTAATCTATTTTGATAAGCACCTAATTTTGATCTTTCAGCAGATACAGTTTGAATTGCTGCATCAAGAACAGTAATAGCATTAGTCGCTTTATCAGCAGAAGTAATATCAAGCGCATACTCCGGTGTACCACTTGCACTGATATCAGTTAATTGATTATCTGCTCCAGTTGTAAAATAAGCATCAGTAGTTACAGAGTGAGCTGCTCCTGCTGTTGTACCAGAAATTTTTAAATTAGCTAATGCTCTCATATCTCCGATATTTACAGTAAATTGCTGATCTTGATTGGCTCCAACTTGAAGACTAGCGTTACCATCTGTACCATTTGTACCATTAGTATCTTGTGTTATTTTTCCTGCATCTAACCCAGAAGTTAATTTGATTGATTCAGCACCCGCTGCACCTGCGTATATTCCTGTAGCTTTTGCAGTAATTGTTATTTCATCTGCACCACCAGATGTTACTGTAAATTCATTTAATGTTTCACCGCTTTCAGCACCAATTAATTGATTCAATCCATTTGCTACATCTGTTCCGATAACATTTACTGCATCTTGTATACCAACAGTAATAGTGTTAGTTGAAGCATCAATAGATACATTACCGGTACCGCTATCAGTACCTTCAGCAAAGGCAATAGTATACGTAGTTCCACCAAGACTTAGGGTAACATCAGCGTGTGCAGTATTAGCAGTAAATCCTGCATCAAATGCAATAGTATTAGCTTCATGAGTTGCACCACTACCTGCACCACTCATTTGACCATTTATAAGTTTTTTAGTATTAAATTCTGTATTATTACCAATTCTACTAATTTCAGAAGTTAATTGATTCATTTCTTTTTGGATTTCAGCTCTATCATCATCAGTATTAGTATCATTTGAAGCTTGAACAGCGAGCTCTCTCATTCTATTTAATATTGAATGACTTTCGCTTAAAGCACCTTCAGCAGTTTGTATCATAGAGATACCATCTTGAGCATTTCTTACAGCTTGATCAAGTCCGCCTATTTGCCCTCTCATCTTTTCTGAAATTGCTAGTCCTGCAGCGTCATCTCCAGCTTTATTAATTCTTAAACCAGAAGATAATTTTTCTAAAGATTTTGCTTGTGCACTTGACGCACTTGACATTCTTGAATAAGTATTCATAGCCGAGATATTATGATTAATTCTCATTGTAATTCCTCCTTGAATTTTAATTATTGGCATCCTTGCCTTAAAGAAATATCGGCCGATATTTTCCTCTTAATAGTTTTATCGGCACCACTTTATATTGTTTAATAGCATTAATAAAAAAAATAAACTATTTATTAAAAATAATCTCCTACGTCATCCAGAGGAGCTTGCGACGGAGGATCTATAACCCTAGTGGAATACTTTATTAGTCTTTTGCGACATAAATTAGCTATGGAAATATGAACTGTGAAAAGCAGTTGCTTGGGAAAGATTCTTGGCTCCGCTCTGAATGACATTTGGGCTATTGTTGAAGCATTATTAAAGATAGCGAAATGAATGTTGTAACTGTAGAGATTATAAAGGATTTAAAATTCTAATTAGATAATAAAACTAATTTTATATATTATTAATAACATCCATAATATTTACCTTTGTTTCCAATGAAGCAATATTCTCAGCTTTTACATTTTCATAAACTTCTTTTCTCAGTATAGATATATCTTTAGGTGCCTCAATACCTATTTTTATCTTACCATCTACTATATCTAGAATTTTTATTTCTATATTTTCATCTATGATAATACTTTCACTAGTTTTTCTATTTAATACTAACATTTTTCTCACCTGTAATTTCTTCCGTATACAATGGATGTTTGGTAGTATAATTTTCTTCTTGTAAGATATATTGTTTACCAATGTTTGATTTTACATTTAAAATTATTGGCGCTAACAAATTAGCTGTACTATTTTTGAACACATCACAAATAGTAACAATATTATAAATTGCTATATCTTCTTTAGACTTTATCTGCATTTTAATCAATTCTTCATCAGGAATATCCATTTGATATTCACAAAAAAAGTTCCAAGGATTCACAACTAAAAAAGCAATGTAGCTATTCTTTATATCTTGTAAAAATTTGAAATTGTCATTGTCCGGTATATCTAACAAAACAAACTCTTTACTCTCTTCAAACCCCATTAATCCACTTGAGAACATCAAAACTTTTTCTAATGCAACTTCAATCTCACCTAAATATTTCGTTTGTATTTCCATATCAATACATCCTTCATTTTCTATAGTTAATATCTATAATTCTAAAAAAATAAACAGAATATGCCTTTTACCTTTTCCCGCCCAGTTTTCCAACTAAATATAATCCAACAAGCTAGGTTGCAACACCTTTGCTCCAGCTGATAGTGAGGATTGATAAACAGATACCATTACATTATATTCCATTACTTTCTCCGCAATATCTATATCTTCTCTTTCGGATAAAAGTTCAGTCATATTTAAATTTTCTGTTTCATTTCTTTCCTTCGCTGCTTCTAGTCTATTGTAAATTGCTCCAACTTTGGAACGAATCCTAATAACATTATCTACATGTTCATCTATATCACCTAATAATTCTCCTGAAAGTGCCTCCAAATCATTATCACTAAGCGCATTTATTATTTTGCCCATTAAAGTTCCTAAATCTGAGTTTGCAGGATTGCTAGTACTATTTGCTGTGACTAATTTGCTTCCATCGCTTATTATATCTACTGATACATTTTTAGCAATTTCTCTAGTGATATTATTATTATCTCCGTTATAACTTAATATATTGGTGCCAGCTGAATTTTGTGTTATTTGAAAAGGAGGATTATTTGTTTTTTGCCCCCCAAATATATGTCTCCCATCAAAGTTTGTATTCAAGTTTTCTCCCAGCTCTTCTACAAGCATATTCATCTCATCCACAATCGCTGATCTGTCAGTATCAGATAGTGTCCCATTTGAACCATATACAATCAACTCTCTCACTCTAAGCATTGTTGAAGAAATCCCACTCAATGCACTATCTTCGGTTTCCACCCAACTTATTGTATCTTGTATATTAGAATTGTATTGTTCATTTTGCATAATAGTATTATCTAAAGACATAATCCTAGCTACTAGCATAGGATTGTCTGATGATCTAGAAACTTCCTTTCCTGACGAAAGTTGACTTTGATATTTTTCCATTTGTTTTAAATTTTTTGATAAGTTTCTAAGAAAATTATTTGTTAGGGTACCGTTGGTTATTCTCATATTCTTACCTCCTATACACCTGTTCTATTAATGAGAGTATCGAGCATATCCGTTAGAGTAGATATAACTCTAGCATTTGCTTCAAAAGCCTTTTGATATTTAATCAAATTTGTAACTTCTTCGTCTATAGAAACTCCCGAAACTGATTCTCTTCTTAATTCTAACTGATCTAATAACGCTCCTTGATTTTCCACCATATTATCAGAATGTTCCTTAGCTACTCCAACCTTAATTATAATATCGCTATACGCTCCTTCTATGGTAATCCCCTCCGTTTGACTTGTAATTGTCATATCGGTACTATCATAATATGACTCCGGATCATAGGATGGATCATTAAAAATCAAATTTGTATTTCTTAGACTAGCGATTGCCAAAGCTCTAGACCCATCTCCTTCAGAAGATACACTGCTATATGAAGCATTAACCTTACTTTCATCATCAATGATTGCAGAATTCACTTGAATTGACTGTGCAGTCTTATCAAGAGTTCCATCTCCATCTAAATCCTGAAAAGTAAAAAAATCAATTCCTGTATCATTTGTTCCATCATATTTATGTATTGTATTAACTGCACTTGCCATTACCCACGCCAAGTCATCTAGATTGCTTTCTCTATCATTAATTTCAGAAAGAGCTTCTGTATTTCCTTTTATTTGTCCTGAATTCACAGCTATATTTGTTATTATATCAGTATTCGAATCGAATGATGCTCCACCCAGGGCATCATCAGTTTTATTCAAAATAACTTGCCCCACTGTATACACATCAGTAGTTGTAAATGTTATAGGAGTATCTAAGCTATCTCCTTTTTTAGATATGCTTACTTGATAACTTCCACCTAAGTCCTCTACTGAACTTACCATACTCATCTCGTATTGAGCATTATCACCTAATATTTCTTCATCTCCCAGGGAAATACTCACTTTTCCATAAGAATCAAATTCTGTACTAAAATTTGATAGAGATGATAAATTTTTTAACACCAAATCCCTTTCATCTAGTAAATCATTTGGCACTTGTCCCTTCACAGAAATATTAAAAATTTGACTATTTAACGTGTCTATCTTATCTAATATTGAATTAAAGTCAAAAATATTTTTTTCTACTTGATTCACAGTATCTTCCTTAAGTGAACTAACCTGTATTGACATGTGATTCATGGTTTCTAGCAGTGTTTTACCCTTTTCAACCACCATTGTTTTTGAAGTTAAATTCTCTGGGTTTTTACTCAACTCTTGCCATGCATCAAACATTTCACCTAAATTAAAATTAAGCCCTGTATCAGAGGGTTCATTAAATATTATTTCCAATTGTTCCATGCATTCTGATTTAGCAGTATATCTTTCTAAAGTTGAATTCTCTTTTTGTATTTGATAATTTACATACTCATCAACTAGTCTAACAACAGATTCCATTTTAACCCCTGTCCCTACTTGACCAACTCCAGCGTAATTGTAAGCTAAATCTGCTTTCAATTCTACTCTTTGTCGTGAAAACCCATCCGTATTAGCATTGGAAATGTTATGACTAGTGGTATGAAGTGCAGTTTGTTGAGCTATCATACCTTTAGTGGCAGTATTAAATGTACTAAATATCCCTGACATCTTTTCACCTTCTATACAGATTCATTAATAAAACTTAATTCTTTTTGATTTTGATATTTTTTTCCTTTCGAAGTATAAGTATTCGAATTATTTTGAATATTTTTTGATATAACTTGTAGTAAAGAACTTTGAAAACTCAAAGCTTGTTTCGTTAATAACATGTTAGTTTCTTGAAGTAAATTGATTTGCTTTATCAGTTCTCTAATTTCAACATTATTTTCAAAATCTGTCTCTTCAAATTTTGATATCTTATCAATATACTCATTTTTTGTATCAATCAATCGAATAATCTTTTCAACATTATTATTAATCAAACTCTCTTTTTCATCTTTCAACACAAGTAATAAAGATTTTAGATATATAGTTAAACTATTATGAGAAATCATATAATCTCTCCATTATTATTCTGTTTTTCAATAACTTGCATTATTCTATCAGCTATTTTTTCAGGAGAAACTTTATATGCTCCTTCTTGTATAGATTTTCTTATCTTTTCAACTTTTTCACTATATAAAGTATCTTCATTATTACTTATTTTCTTAACCAATTCCTTTGCAGAGCTTGATATTTCCACTTTTTCATCCTGTTTTACTTCTATAGTTTTTTTCTTCTCATTTTCTTTTTTATTATAAGCACTTTTGTTGATATACTTATTATTATTAAATTTTTCTATTTTCATGCTACATCCCCCTATGTTACCTTTGTAAAATGTATCGGAAGTTTTCAACTTTATTTAATAGTATTTTATGTACAATTATAGATTTAACTTTATCTTTTTTATTATTTAAAACCTTGCACCCGTTGTTCCATACTTAAAATACTTGTGATTCTAATTCCAAAATTTTCATTAATTACTACTACTTCACCTAAAGCAATTAGTTTGCCATTTACATATATTTCCAACGCTTCATCAGCTAATTTATTCAATTCTATAACCGATCCATTGGTAAATGTTAATATCTCTTTTATTGTTTTTTTAGTCTTTCCTAAAACTACGCTAAACTCAAGTGGAACATCCATTATCAAATTAAGATTTCGCGGATTTTTATCTTTAACTTTAGTTTCAGTCAACGGAGGAAATGAAGGTTTTTGTACTTTAACTTTTTTTTCAAGTTCTTCTTCTTCATATTCTACTTGAAGTTCTTTTTCGTCATATTCTACTTGAATATCTTCTTCTATTAATTCACTTAAAGGTTCTTTAATTTCTTCAACTTCTTCTTTTTCACTCTGTCCACCCATTGCCTTACTTACTATGTCTTTCACAGTTTCCATAGTATAAACTTGCATAATTTCACTTTCAATTAAACCTTCTACTGTTAAATCAAATGCAATTTTACATACATTCTTTTCTGTAGTTATCTTTTTATAATCGATATCATCATCTTTATCCCAAAGACTCACATCTGGCGGATATATATCTATGGCTTCATTTGTCATTGTTGCCATTGATGTTGATGCCGAACCAATCATCTGATTCATAGCTTCAGCAACAGCACTCAACTCTAATTCTGTGAGTTCAGTTTTTACATTAGTACCATTTCCACCCATCATTAAATCAGATATAATTACAGCATCTGAAACATCCATCATTAATATATTTGAGCCTTTAAAACCCTGTTTAAACTCAATATTTGCTACTACTTTAGGTATTTTACACTCATCAATAATTTTTTTAAATTCTATCACTGTTACTCTAGGAGTAGTTATCATAACTTTTCTATTAATGATAGAAGAGAGAGTAGTAGCAGCAGTCGACATAGAAATATTGCCAATTTCACCAATAATATCTTTTTCCGTGTCTCCTAAGACAAATTCATCTTCTATAGCTTCTCTTTTCTTTAATAGAGCATCAACTTCATCTTGAGATAAAAAGTTTTCTTTCATTGGTCAACATCCTCTTCTACATATTGCATTACTTGAACTGCTAACTTACCATTGTATTCTCCCGGGCTTACATAATAATGAAATTGATCTTCTACGTACATTTTAAGTGGAGCATTAGCTTTTAAATCAAGCTCTACAATATCTCCAATTTCTAATTGCAGAAAATCATCTACTGTAATTATTGTATGCCCTAATTCTACTTCTAAAGATACATTAGACGTATTAAGTCGATCGGCTATTATTTCTTTATACGTATCAGTTTCTTCTTTTTCTGTATCAAACCAACTTTTGATACTTAATTTGTCGGTAATATTTTCAAAAGAAACATAAGGAATACACATATTGATAAAACTATTATTTTGAAAAATTTCTATAGAAAAACTTATCAATATAACAGGTTCATTTGGAGATGAAGTTTGTACTAACTGCGGATTTACTTCTAATGTATCAATATCTGTTTCTAATTCTATTATTTCACTCCAAGCTGATTGGAAAGATTTGAGTAAACTTGCAACAATCTCTTCAAGTATGCTTAACTCTATATCTGTAAACATTTCTCTTTTTCCCATTTTTTCATCATATTTACTCTCAGCCCCACCGCACATTAATTCGATAACTTGCAAACAAAATTGAGGATTTATTTCTATTATTTGATTTCCAATTAATGGTTTTGAATGAAAAACCACCATTAATGACGGGTTTGGTATAGAATGTGTAAACTCATCAAAACTAATTTGTTCTACTGCACCTACTTGCATATTAACATTTGTATGGATTTGAGTTGATAAAAGGTTTGATGATATTTTTGCAAAATTTTCAAATATCATATGTAAGGTATTAATATACTCTTTAGAAAGTTTTATCGGTCTTCTAAAATCATAAGATCTAACCTTATTCTTTTCCTCTTCTTCTTTTATAGAATCAGGATCAATTTCACCTGTATTTAAAGCATTTAGAAGCGAGTCTATCTCTTGTTGTGACAATACCTGTTTCAATCTATCCCCTCATTTGCAACTTTCTATATTAATTTTTGTAATTCAATAACATTTATAATTTCACCATCAATTCGAGCGATTCCTAGAATTCCTTCGGATTCTTCATCCGTTATTTTTTGAATATCCTTTTCCTGAATTTCAACCACTTCTTTTATATCTTTTACTAATACTCCTATTTTTTCATCATTCGTATTAATGATAATAATGTTATTATAACATTTATCATCATCTTGATGCAAAAGCTTACATAAATTAATCAAAGTTACAACATTACCTCTTAAATTTATCAGCCCTTCTACCCAATCTAAAGAATTAGGTACTTGGGTAAAAGGCATTGTTTTACTTATTTCATCAACTTTTCCAGTATTTATTGCATAATGTTTATCTCCTAATGTGAATACTATTATCTGCATAAATTTCACCCCATTATTTTATAGCTTTGTTAAGCGATTCTATAACTCTATCACTTTCAAATGGCTTTACAATAAAATCAACTGCTCCAGCTTGTATAGCATCCATAACCATAGACTGTTGCCCCATAGCACTACACATAACCACTTTTGCTTGCGAATCTATCTCTTTAATGCCTTTTAAAGCAGCTATTCCATCCATTTCTGGCATGGTAATATCCATAGTAACTAAATCAGGTTTTTCTGTCTTATATTTCTCTATTGCTTCTACACCATTTTGTGCTTCACCAATTACTTCATATCCATTTTTTTCTAATATATCTTTAAGTTTCATTCTCATAAATATTGCATCATCTACAATTAAAATTCTTTTCGACATCTTTTTTGCTCCTTTCAAATTCCTATAATTTTAAATAAACTACTTAATACACCGGGCTTTGGAATAAAATACAAAGATGATTCTATTTTATCTCCATCTTGAATAAATTCATTTTTAATGATCATAATATTTTCATCATATTGATCTGTTTCTATATAAGCACTACTTAATATTGCTCCAAACATATCTTTTGCCAATGCTGGTATAGAAGAAATAAGATTTACATTAATCATTCTAGATATCGCATTTAAGTATGATGTAACTAGGATATTCGTCAACTCTTTTATTGCAGAATAACCGATTTCTTCATTAATTTCAATACTTTTTGATACCATCATTTTAATTAAATCCATAGACTTCTCTTCAGAACAAACAAATAAAAAATTCCCTTTTGCTTCTCCAAACATTCTCATGCTTACAGCAATTACTTTTTCGTCTTCTGGCATTATTTGTTCAAATACCTGGACATAATTCATTATTTCAATGGTAGGAACGCTCATATTCACAGGTTTATCAATCATTTGTGAAATTGAAGTTGCAGCATTACCACCACCAACATTAGCAAATTCCTTAATCGTATCTAGCTGTAAAGCTGTATAATCATTATTATCCAATCTTCTCCCCCTTTCTTTCATTACATAAATTCCCAACGTCGAGTATTAGAGTAATATCACCATTACCTAAAATAGTTGCTCCTAAATATTCATTCATTTTCTTTAATGTTCCACTTAGTTTTTTAATTACAATTTCTTGTTGCCCTATAAGATCATCTACTACTAATCCATAATATTGTGCGCCTAATAAAACTAAGATTATATGTTTATGATCCTCTGTAGATTCTAATCTTAATTTTTCATTAACTTTAATAATAGGTATTGCTCTATCCCTATATATATATACTTCTTGATTATGTGATTTAACTATTTCCCCAGCATTGATACGAACTACTTTTTCAATAATACCAAGTGGCAGTGCAAAAGTTTCCCCGCCTATCTTTACCATCAACGCTTGAATTATTGAAAGAGTTAATGGCAATTTTATAATAAAATTTGTTCCTTTATTAACTTCGCTTATTACATCTATACTACCACCGAGACTTATTATTTTTTGTCTAACAACATCCATACCAACCCCTCTTCCAGAAACATTGGTAATTTTTTCTGTAGTTGAGAAACCTTGATTGAAAATTAATTGAATCAAGTCGTTTTTATCCATCCCGTTAGTATTAATTCCTTTTTTATTTGCACTTTCTTTTAATAATTCAGGGTCTAGCCCTTTACCATCATCACTAATTGTAATTACAACTTTATTACCCTCTTGGTATGCAGTAAGTTTAATTGTACCTTCTTTAGATTTTCCTTTTGCATCTCTTTCACTCACAGACTCTATTCCATGATCCGCAGCATTTCTCATTAAATGTACTAAAGGTTCTCCTAACTCTGATACCACAGTCCTATCTAACTCAGTTTCCTCTCCTTCAATTATCAAATTTATCTCTTTATTAAGCTCACGTGATAAATCTCTTATCATTCTAGGAAACCTATTAAAAACTACATTAACTGGTTGCATCCTAATTTTCAATACCAAATCTTGAAGGTCTGAAGTTATTCTTCCTACATGTTCTAATGGTTCGTTTATTTCAGTAGTTTTATATTGAGAACTCAAATCTTCTAGTCTAGTTCTATATATTACAAGTTCAGACACTAAATTCATGAAACTATCTAAACGACTTAAATCAACTCTTATAGATTGGTTTATATTATGAACCGTATTTTTGCCTTCTTGCTTATTTTCTTTTTGAGTCTGTTTTTCCTTTATAACTTTTTCTTCCACCACTTCATTTATTGCTTCCGTTGTAATTGCTAATTCATTATCTTCTATTTCTTTAACTACTACTTCTTCTACTTCTGCAATATTATTGATAATATTTTTAACTTCATTTAAGTTGATTCTTGTTAAATAAATCAACTTAAACACATTCTCAAAATCACCTTCTTCTAACATCTCAACACACGGATCAGTATGAATAATATCCCCTTGTTGCTCTAACCTATTAATAACCAAATAAGCTCTTGCGCCCTTTAACAAACACTCTTTTGTTAACTTAACAGCAATATTATAGGCATTATAGTTCTTTTCATGAGCACTTTTAATAACCTTTGAATCTGTATCACTTATTTCATCCTCTGAGACATCAAAACCAATTTTCTTTTCATCTTTTATTATTTCAACTTGCCCATTTGCTATATTATCTAATTTCATTAATAAATCTTGGATATCATACTCTATGTATTTTTCCTCTCTTAAGTCTTCAACGATTTCAGAAAGTTTGTCAAAACAACTAAATATCACACTTACTACATCAGAGGTGATTAAAATTTCTCCATTCCTAAAAAGTTCAAGCACATTTTCCATTCGATGAGTTAGTTCAGTCATTGTCTTATATCCCATAGTTGCAGCCATTCCTTTTAATGTATGTGCCGCTCTAAATATTTCATCTATAAGACTTTTATTTTCTGTATCCTTTTCCAATAATAATAAACAATCATTTAATCTTTGCAAATACTCATCAGTTTCTTCAAAGAATAAATCCCTGTATTTATTAGTATCATCCATTTTTATGCACCTCCATTTAGTATTTATAATTATATTTTTTCATATAAAAAAGTAGACACTTTATTAAAGCCAAATCTTTCAGGATTATATATGCTTTCAGTAGCTCCCGTAAAAAATATCCCCCCACTTACAAGTGCTTCACTTATCTTTTTATATATAATATCTTTTGCTTCATTTTTAAAATATATAGTCACATTCCTACATACTATAGCATGAAAATCGCTCTCATATTTATCAAGAAGTAAATCGTGTTTCTTAAAAGTTACCTTGTTTTTAATATTAGAATTTATATAATAATTCTTATCTTTCTTCGTAAAATATTTATTTAATTCATCTTGTTTTACATTTTTCACTTCATGTTCGCTGAAAGCACCGGTTTGAGCTCTTATAAGAATATTATCGTCTATATCGGTGGCAATTATCTTTTCTCGTTGTATCAATTTATTCCTTTCAAAAATAATTGCAATTGAATATGGTTCAGCTCCAATTGAACATGCAGCACTCCATATTTTGATTGATTTGTATTTTGGAACCAATCTATTCAATATTACTTGTTCAAATTCATAAAATATTTCTTTATTTCTATAAAACTCAGTAACATTAATTGTAATATAATCTAAGAATACTTTTTTTATTTCATTATCATTTTCTATTAATTTAGCATATTCTTTCAAGTTCTGTGCACCAGAACTATTCATCACCGATAATATTCTTCGTTGCAATTGTTTTTCTTTATAAGATTCTAAATCTATGTTTAATGTAGACTTTGCCCATTTATTAAAATAATTAAAATCATCTCTCATTATTTCACCTTTACTAATTTATTTAAATTCATTGATATAGTCTCTAAATTCATTATATCATCTACTACTCCTTTAGAAACAGCACTGCGGGGCATTCCATAAACTACACATGATTCTTCACTCTGCGCAAGATTATATCCCCCATTTTCTTTGATACTTACCATTCCATTAGTTCCGTCTCTCCCCATTCCTGTTAGAATAATTCCAAGCAATTTATCACTGTATACTTCAGAAGCTGATTCAAATAAATAATCCACAGCAGGCCTAACCCCAAATAGCTTTTCTCTACTATTTAATTTGATTTTATTTTCATTTATTGTCATATGCCAATCTCCAGGCGCAACGTATATCGTATTTCTATTTATATTCATATCATTTTCAGCTTCAACTACCTTCATATTACATTCATTATCTAATCTACATGCGAGTGATTTTGTAAATCCCTTTGGCATATGTTGTACTATAAAAATAGGCACTTTAATTTTTTCTGGAATCTTACTTATTAAGTAAAACAAAGCTTTTGGTCCTCCAGTTGAAGCACCTATCGCTACCGCTTGTATAGAATTTAATAATACTCTATTGTTATCATATTTTATCTTATTACTAGTCTTTTCACTTGGCATTGAAATCTGAAATGCCGTTTTTATTTTTATTTCAAGTTCATTCTTTAGACCAACTAAATCTGCATTCAAGTTAGCAGGTTTTTCAATAAAATCTACCGCTCCAATTTCTAAGGCTTCCATAGTAACATCTGTACCACTATGCGAGCTTAACATAATCACTGGTATCTTATATTTGTCTTTCACCCTCTTCAAAGTATCAATGCCATTAAGCTTTGGCATTTCGATATCCATAGTTATTACATCAGGTTTTAAACGCGGAATATTTTCTAATGCCTCTAATCCATTTCTTGCAATTCCTACAATCTTTATTCCTTCAATTTCACTAATCAAATCCCCTATTACTTTTCGCATAAAGGCCGAATCATCAACTACCAATAATTTAATTGCCATATATCCTCCATAGATTTATATATAATTATTTTTATTAAAATTATTCCCCTACTATAATTTATTACGCAAATCTTCATAAAGTAATAAATTATTTAAGTTTACATCCGGTTTACATTCAACACCGTTTCATTATTAAATTGTTTATAATTTTATTATATCTCTATGCGCAGTTCTTATAATAATTTGAAATGTATCTAAATCCACAATCATTGTTCTCCCCATATTCCCCCCAGTAAGACTAGATAAAATGGGAATATTAAGTTCTTTTAATTTCTGTTCTACAGCCAATACGTTTCTACTACCAATATCACTAATCATTTTTTTTTCAGGAAAATTAAACATACTTGCTCCACCAGCTATTTTTGCTACTAAATTTCTAGAATTGTACCGCCTTTTAATTTCATCTACCATTTTAGGGATAGCTAAATCTGCAAACTTTTCTGCTTTTAATCTTTCTTTAAAAAAGGAACTATCTGGCAGCATTATATGACTTAACCCTCCTATCTTATTCGCCTTATCATATATTGCAATTCCTACACAAGAACCTAATCCTAGAGTAATTAACTTATCTGGATACTGAGTAATTTTATAATCAGATATACCTACTTTAATTTCATTCGACATCTATAATTCACCAGTTTCACCTTGCATGGTTAATAATTCTATTTCTTCATCAAAATTAAAAATAGAATTAATGTCTAACATCATAGTTATATCATCAGTAGTTTTAATAAATCCTAAAACATATTCTTTAGCTATAGATGAATCCTGTAAATTAGACTCTTCAAATTCATCGTCAGCAATACTCTTTATCCCTACAATTTCATTCACTAATATTCCTATTTTTTTATCCTTCCATATTACAACAATTATTTTAGATTCATCATTATCAATATAGTTAATATTAAAAAATCTCATGTTCAGATCAATAATAGGTAATATTTTTTCATTATACTTAATAACTCCGAGTAAATATTGAGATGCTTCAGGAATCCTTTTAGGTCTTTGGAATTCAATTATCCTCTCAATGCTTGATATATCAAGAGCAAAACTTTGATTATTATTGATAAATATAATTACCTGTCTCATAACCTATCCTCCTATGACTTATTATAGTTTATATATCGTATATATTAGCTAAATTATTAATATTTATTTCTCTTTATTTCTCTTAAATAATACTATTTTTTTATATTTTATAATTTTATTAACTATATTGTCTAATAATATTTGATGATATCACTTCTTTAGTGTACAATTTAATATATATTTCTAAAGACATATTTTCATTTTATTCATTGAAAGGTTGTGAACAAATGAGGCTTGTCCCTATTAATTCTGTTAAGGAGGAAAGTATATTAGCAAGAACTATTTATAATGCTAATGGCATTGCACTTCTAAGAGAAGGACACCCACTCAATAACAAACTTATTGAAAGAGCTATTTCAAACGGAGTTTATTCCTTATATATACATGATGAATATAGCAATGAGATAATATCCGATATTATAAGTCCAGAGCTACGACAAAAAGCAATTCATACAATAAAAAATAGTTATGATGATTTATATAGAGGATCAAGATATATACAAAAAAATAGATATAATAATACAAATCCAAACGCAATAAATAACATTGCTAAAATCGCCAGACACTTTGTTGATAATATACTTGCTAATAAAGAAATAATTATTAATCTTGTTGATATAAAAACTATGGATGATTACACATATCAACACTGCGTAAATGCAGCTGTTCTAGCAATAGTTTTAGGTGTTGAAATGGGTTGCAAAAAAACTCAATTAGAGTCTATAGCAATAGGTGCTTTATTGCATGATTTTGGAAAAGTATTTATTCCAAAGAATATTTTACATAAACCAGGGCGATTAACTGAAAATGAAATGGAGCTAATAAAAAATCATTCCTCATTAGGTTATGATTATTTAAAAAACCATTCTTGCTTAAATTCTATAGCATTATCTATAATCTTAGAACATCATGAAAAAGTTAATGGAAAAGGTTATCCAAATCAACTATATAAAAACAAAATATCTGTCTATGCACGGATGGCTGCAGTATGTGATGTCTACGATGCGTTAACTTCAGATAGAACTTACAGAAAAGCTATGTCACCAAATGAAGCTTTAGAATTAATTATGGGTTCGTGTGGTGAAGATTTTGATTTAGATATTGTTAAAGCTTTTATAAACAGGATTGTCCCCTATCCAGTTGGAACTTTAGTAAATCTGAGCAATGGAAAAATAGCGGTTATAAAGAAATTAAATTCAGAATACGTGTTAAGACCTATTGTAAATTTAGTTAATAAACAAGATAATAAAATCAGTTTTACAGAATTAGATTTAATGACTGAGACAAATGTTGTAATTAATGGAATTTATCATGAATATTGATTTACAATTCATCTTATACTTATAAAATACTCTTCCCAAGCATTACATTATTTGTTTATATAAATTCGAAATAGTATAAGTACATTTTAATACGACAAATCTACTTCTTATAGACATTTGAAAAACTCTAAATTTACAAAAGTATTACTTTCACTCAGGTTCTCATATATATATAATATTCTACTCCCTGATTTTAGTTGCTTGTTAAACTTCGATTTTTCAAATGTCTTAGGTCCATAAGTTTGCTAATAACTTCAAGATATCTTTTGTGCATTTCACAAATATATTCCTTTTTAATTAAACAATATTATAATTCCCACATAGCTTTCTTTGAAACCGATACTCCTACAGCTCCTGCTTTAAGAGCATTGTTAATTTCTTTTTTATTTGTAATTAACCCCCCAGTTATAATTGGTATATCAATTTTATTCTTCATAGCCATAATAACTTTTGGCGCTATTCCAGGAAGTATTTCTATTGCATCAGGTTTAGTTTGTCTAGCCATATTTATAGCAGATGAAATCGAAGTTGTATCAATAAGAAACATTCTTTGTATAGTATATAATCCTAGCTTTTTTCCACAATTTATTAAATTTTTTCTAGTAGTTATTATCCCATGAGGTTGACAAATATCAACAACATACTTTAATGCTTCATTATCTTGAGAGAATCCACTAATTAAATCAAAGTGCACAAAAGCATACTTATTACTACTTTTGATTGCATTTACTCGTTCCTTAAAATTATTGATATTTGATTCTAAAACAAAAATCACTTTAGCATTACTCGATAATGAATCTGCAAATTGTTCTTCGCTCCTACATGCTGGAATAATAGGCGAATCCATAAGTAATTCTTTAATATTCATCATACTAACACCTCATACATTGAACCTAAATAATATAACATCACCATCTTTAACTAGGTACTCTTTCCCTTCTAGCCTTGTCCAACCTAACTCTTTTGATTTTGTATCAGATCCAGCCTTTATTAGTTTTTCATATGCAGTAACTTCCGCTCGAATAAAACCTTTTTCAAAATCAGTGTGAATTTTTCCTGCAGCTTGTGGAGCTTTTGTTCCTTCTTTTATAGTCCAAGCTCTAACTTCTTTAGGTCCCGCGGTAAGAAAAGTTATCAATCCTAATAGTTTATAACTGCTTTTTATCACTTTGTCTAAACCAGATTCAGATAATCCTAATTCATGCAAAAATTCTTCTTTTTCTTCACAATCTAATTGAGAAATTTCTTCCTCGATTTTTGCACAGATTTTTATTACCTGACAGCCTTCTTCCATAGCATATTTTTTTAATTCTTTAACAAGAGAATTATCATTTTCACTAAGTTCATCATCTGATACGTTCGCTATAAACAAAACTGGTTTTGAAGTAAGTAACTGTAAACTTTTTACAAATAACCACTCTTCTTTATTAAAATGTTTACTAGATATTAGTTTTCCCTCTTCTAACATTTTTTTTGTTTTATTTAAAATTACCAGTTCATTTTGATCATTCTTACTACCCGATCTTGCATTTTTCTGAGTTTTTAATATCCTTCTATCTAATACTTCAATATCAGAAAAAATTAATTCGTAATTAATAGTTTCAATATCTCTTAACGGACCAATACTTCCATCTACATGAACTATATTATCATCTTCAAAGCATCTAACAACATGGGCAATAGCATCAACTTCCCTAATATGGGATAAGAATTTATTTCCTAAACCTTCACCCTTGCTAGCACCTTTAACTAATCCAGCAATATCTAAAAATTCTATTGTAGTTGGTATAATTTTTTCAGAGTTATACAATTTACAAAGATTATCTAATCTTTCGTCTGGAACACTAACCACTCCGATATTTGGTTCAATAGTGCAAAAGGGATAGTTAGCAGATTCCGCTCCTGCTTTTGTAATTGCATTAAATAATGTACTTTTGCCAACATTGGGAAGACCTACAATTCCTATTTTCATTTACTACTTCCTTTCATTAATTATCTAGTATTTTATTATATAATAATACATCAATAGGAACAACCTATAATAATCCTTTCACCACGGCAATCGCATGAATAGTTGTTTAAAGCTAGCTTTTCAGTGTTACCTTTTCTATAATAAACATAAATCTCATATTATAGGATTTATAAATCACTATAATTATTTTGTAATGTTTTGCTAAACCATCTCTTTGTTTAAAATAAATAGTTTTACATAATATATTATGTACTATGTATACAATAATAAAACCCCAACACAAATTAAAATATTGAAACATTACATGATGAAATTTAAATTCATTATTATTTATTTCCACTTTTTACTATTTTATGTTTTTAATAATATCAATAAACTTAACCGTCAATAAAAAATGGCACCAGAAACAAAAAAATTGTTTCTAGCACCAAACTTTATTCTAAATACCACAATTCAATCATTTATTCTTTCAATAAATCAATTTCTTTTCCCAAAGCATTACTAGCCGCCTCAGCACCAGCTAAACGTCCTGAATTATATGCCCAACCTTGAGCTCCACCTTCTAACAATACATAGTGGTCACTGTACAATCCTCCAACATCTGCTCCGGCAGCATATAAGTTAGTAATAGGATCATAATTTTCTGGATCTGCTTTAACTACTTGTAAATTCTCATTTACACGAATACCTCCTAGAGTACATAAATTAGTAGGTATTACTTTAATTGCATAATATGGGCCATCACCTAAAGGAAACATGTGTCCTTCTCTTTTGCCAAACACACTATCTACTCCAGCTTTTGCGTCATTATTATATAGCGTCATATTTTCAACAAACTTGTCTACGTCCATACCTGCTGCTTTTGCTAATTCTTCATAAGTAGCACCTATAAAAGCTTCTTCTTGATTAACAAGTTCATCTACCATTGCATTTAAATTAGTCCAACCAATTTTCATAGGGCCTACCTCTGGCATTGGTCCCATTGTAACAGCTTCTTCCATTCCAATTGCAGCTGCACCACTTGTTTCTAGTGTATCTAACATTGATTGGGAGATAATTGTATAAACAAAATTACCTTGAGCAATAATTGCATTTGTAGTCCATGCTCTATCGTAAATAATATCTTCATCTGCAAAACGGGCTCCAGTCATATTAACCCATGGTACTGTTGGTAAATATGCAAGGGATGTATTCGCAAATATAGCTGTATCAGGAAATGCACTCAAATCCCCTGGTACTTTTGTTACATGAGCTAGATGTACATTTTGTCCTCTTTTGGCAGCTCCAGCATCCCATGCCATTTTTATACCATCGCCTACATTACTTCCTAATCCTGCAGTAGCTACGTGAACACCATCTAAAGTTTCAGCAACCCACTCTTCATCGCCTACAAATCCGCCAGTGGCAATAACTACAGATTTTGCAGTAATTTCTAAAGTAGTTCCATCTTTCATAGTAGCTATAACACCTAATATGTTGCCATCATCGTCTTTAATTAAACTTTTTGCAGGTGTTTCATAAAACACTTGACTCCCTTTATCCACTACACCTGTTTGAATAAAATTGATAAACTTTTCTGTAGTTTTTGTAAAGTCATTGTATTTATGATATCCATGATATGTATCATGGGTTTGTTGTACTGCGTCTACTTTATGTAATTCAAATCCATAACCTATCAACCAATCAATTGTAGTTGAAGATAAAGCAAGATATTTTCTTACAAGATTTGCATCTGCTTTCCAAACCATTTCTTTCATCCAATCTTTAAGTAACGCTTGTGTATCAACAGCTTCCTCATCATGTTCTTCCATCAAGGAACTGTATGCTCCAAACAAGCCACCACCCATTGAAGTAGTACCACCTGGATTTGCATTTTTTTCTAGCAAAATAACTTCTGCTCCATTTTCTACAGCTGTAACAGCTGCAGAACTACCAGCGGCTCCAGCACCAATAACAACTACATCAGTTTCTAATTTTTCTATTTTACCTTCTCCTGCTTTTTCACTAGCTACTTTTAATGCTTCTACATCACCACCTGCTAGATTTACACATTCTTCAACAGCTGCAAGCATTGCATTACTAGCATTAGTAGCACCTGATACAGCATCTACGGCTAGTGTTTGTCCTTCTATTACCGCCTTTTTAATACTTTCTAAAGCGACATCACCAAGCCCCTCTGTCTCTGAATGACTCACAATATTAATATCTGTTATCGCTGTTTCACTAAATGTTACTTCTACTTCAATAAGTCCATTATTCCCTTGAACTTGAGCAGTATATGATCCTGCATTAAAAGATACTGAAGATTTTTGTGTACAACCACTTAGCATTGTAACCATTACAAATAACATAAATAGTGAAATAACTAAAACTTTTCTTAAATTTTTATTATTCATTTTTATCCCCCTAATAATCTTTATAATTTATAAGAATTAAATAAATATTTAGTCTCCTTTCGTTAATATTTTATCTACTTTAATCATAAACTTAGTAGTTACTACCAAGTCAATATATAAAAAATATATAAAGGATCTGAAGATTCAGATCCTTTATATTATAAAAGTAACATCTCATATTTAATTTAAAATCTAAACTCTATATTCCAAAACCTTTTAATAAGTAAGCTTTTGTTACACTCTTCTCTAAATAACAATAAAAGAAATGTTACCTCTCAATTTCCATCTTGTATTGGTATCCATAATTCAAAATAGCGTATTTTCCCTTTGTTATTTTGTTCTTCATTTAAAATCCATCCAATTACATCACCATTTATAGCTACGTTATTATCATTTATATAATTCAATACAGGAATTAAATGCTCATTACTTAACATCTGATTATTTATTGTTTTACATATAGTATAAATACTTTTTTTAGAAGCATATGTCATGATTGCACTTTTCTTCAATCTATTAAATACAGATTCATATACCTTTTTAACTGAATATCCATAATTAACTTTACTACCTATTGGTTTTTCATTAACAGGCATACGCACAGCCAAATTCACAAACGGCAACTCATCTAACCATAATTTAGTAGTTTCCATTTGAAACTCATCTGTTTCAAACTCATCATTTATTTGATTATAATAATATATTATTTCAGGACTATATTCTATTCTATATACTCCCATCATATGTTCTACCCGCTCAAACGAGATTTTCAGTTCTTCCATACGTAAATATAAATTTTTATAATATTCAATCTTCTCTTTAATTGTGTCCATTTTATTATCAGTGTTTATAATCAAATCTTCATTAGACATATTATTAATAATATCCAATGATTTATCCATACTAAATTCCATAGCACGATAAAACTTATAAGCTACAATTTTATTTAAATCTAGTGCCTCATAATAACGATAATTATTAATACTATTTCTTTCCGGTTCTATTAATCCAATATTTTCAAAATATCGCAAAGTCTCAACAGATATACCAAGAATTTTTTTCACATCACCTGTTTTATATTTCAATATATACTCCTTAATACATTTTTACATGTCTAAATATTCTCAATAAATTATATGCAATTTAGAGAAAAAAGCCAACCACTTTTTCAAATTGATCAAAATAAATACAAATATAAATAGATAGTTATTTTTATATTCTATAATAAAACATTCGCTTATTTTAATTTAAAAAAATGAAAATAGAACAGTTAAGAATTATCGACTATTTGATCATCATAAGTTCCGATAACTTAGGTTCTCCTTTCTTTCCTTCTATAAATATTGCATATTTGAATTTGTGATTGTTTTAAACTACACCTCAACCACTGTTATTCACTCCATTATTTCCTATAGACTCAATTCACTTCCTCACTGAGGAGAACTAATAGATAATAACTTCATTTTTTTAATATAAATTTCTTTATAATAAATACTGCAGGTATTATCAATACTAAAAATGGAACAATCTTAAATAATAAAACTATAAGAAAAGAAATAAATTGCAAGACTAAATTAATTGAGCTTATAAATCCTTTTCCGATATTATCAATCATTTCTCCAAAAGGTGATTTTATTTCAGTAGTTAATGTTAATCTTTCCACTATATTAATACTGACATTTGAATAAGTGATACGTTGATTATAATTATTTAATTGTGTGCTTAATAAATTTATATCTGTTCTTACTCTACTCAATTCATTTTCAATAGTCAGCAAATCTTCCATATCTTTAGCATCTTCCAAATATTTTATCAATCTATCTTCTTGAATATCTAAACTCTCCAATTCACTCTGAAGATTCCTATATTCTGTAGTTATATTTGTGCTAGTTACATTAGTACTAGTTTCCTCTCCAAAATCTTTCATTTTATCAATTACATCGTTAAATTTTTCTGCTGGCACTCTAACAGTTATAGAAGCCCAAGCATTGCCATCTTCTGAAGTATCATCGAGATTTGTATATGAATTTTGAATAAAACCTCCACTGCTTTCAACAAACTCTTTTATGTCAGATAAACTACTATTCAAATCATTTACATCAAGATAAACTGTTCCCTGATAAATAATCTTTTCTTTATCAAACACTTCGTCAAACGCAACACCTTCTTCTGCATCACCTTGTATATCACCCTCAGTACCATCTATTTCTTTTTGTTGCACCTCATCACCTAAATCTCTATCCATACTTTCATTTGTTGCATATTCGCTTCCTAATGCATTTTGTGAAAAATTTGAATCATCCATAATAGGCATTTCTTCACTAGCCATGTTATAACCCAATGGTAATTTAGTAATCATAGTTGTAATAAATATACCCAAAACAAAAATTGCAGCATATGAGGCTATCTTTTTAAATGTCATCTTAATCTTCTCCTTTTTTATACCATTTATTATTTCTTTATTAAAACCTTTAGGAGGAATTATTTCTTCAATATTGTTTAAAGAATCCATCATATCTTCAGTATATAATAACTTTTCTTTACATTTCTCACAGGAATCTTTATGCAGCTCAAACTCTATTCTTTCTTCATTACTAATGCTTCCATCCAAATATTCCCATATATGCTCATTAAATAAATTACAATCCATTCTTTTCGTCCTCCTTTCTAAAAACAATCATCCATTTCCAGTAAAATACTTCTAAGTCTAACCCTAGATCTACTTAACCTTGATTTTACAGTACCTAGACTTATTTTAAGTATTTTACTTATTTCTTCGTATGTAAAATCTTGTATATCTTTTAATACAATGATTTCTCTTTGTTCTTGTTTTAATCGATCTAAAGCATTTATAAGAATTTCTGTGTTTTCTTTGGATTCAACGTTATCTTCAGGTATATCCTCATTTGATAACATGTTATTTTGACTTTGATTAAAATCATGAACAAAAATATTTTCCTTTCTTTTTTTTAGATGATCTTTAGCGCAATTTACAGCAATTCTATATATCCAAGTTGATAGTTCACTCTGTTCTTTAAATGTTTTTATCTTTTTATATATTTTGATGAAAACTTCTTGAGATATATCTTTTGTATCCTCTTCATTACCTATAATTCTAAAAACTATATTGTAAACTTTTCTAGAATACTCATTAACTAAAATTTCGAAGGAACTTATATCTCCATTTTTACATTTTTTTATCAAATTACTATCCAATTGCGCCATCTCCTTCTTATATGTTTAGACGATAATTAATAAAGATTTGTTCCAATAATATTAAAAAAATCAATATTCAAATCCATGATAAGTTTTTTTATTTTATTATATATTTAAAATTCATTTTATTCATTATTTATAATTATAGACAAAAAAACTCTTATATTTATTATTATATAAAAGTTTTTTTGTCTATAATTTATTATACTAATAGGAACATTATAAATTGGAATATAATTTGTTCAAGACTTTGCAATTTACATTTTCCTAATTTTAAAACATCTGGGACTTCTTCTTTTAATCTTTCCCATGTTTTAAAGTATTTACTTTCAAATTTTCTTGATTGTTCAACTTTATAGTAAGCAGAATCCGAATTAAATACTTGGTATGATTTTAAAAGAGTATATTAATACAAATTACTATTTTTTATCCTAGACCTATTAATCTTGCTCCTTGAGCTACAATAAAACAAATTAAAACGCCAGTAATTGTAGGTACTATAAATGATACACACGTCCATTTCCAGCTTTGTGTTTCTTTTCTTATAGTCCAAAGTGTAGTACCACAAGGCCAATGATTTAATGAAAACAACATCATACAAACTGCAGTAATCCACGTCCAACCATTTTCTATAAACAATTGTTTCATCTCAAGTAAACTGTCTAATTCCAACATGGAACCTTTCGACATATAACTCATGATCAAAATCGGTATTACTATTTCATTTGCTGGTAATCCTAAAATAAATGCCATCATAATATATCCATCCAAGCCAAGCATTTTTGCAAATGGATCTAAAAATTGCGCACAATTAGTAAGTAAACTTGCATTTCCAAGGTTAATATTTGCCATGATCCAAATTATTATGCCTGCGGGAGCAGCAACTGCAGTAGCACGCCCAAGCACGAACAAAGTGCGATCAAAAATTGATCTTACAATAATTCTACCTACTTGTGGTTTTCTATAAGGTGGTAATTCCAAAGTAAATGAAGATGGTAATCCTTTTAAAATAGTTTTTGATAATAACTTTGATATAAATAATGTTATCATTATACCAAATACTATAGTAACTAAAATAGCCAGAGTAGCTGTAATAGAACTAAACATACCAGAATTACTAGCTATAAAAATAGTAGCTAAGGCAATTAATGTAGGAAACCGTCCATTGCAAGGCACAAAATTATTTGTGATAGTTGCAATTAATCGTTCTCTCGGTGAATCAATAATTCTACAGGCAATAACACCAGCAGCATTACATCCAAATCCCATACACATAGTTAAAGCCTGCTTGCCATGTGCACAAGCTTTCTTAAAATAATGATCCAAGTTAAAAGCAACTCTAGGAAGATATCCTAAATCCTCTAATAAAGTAAATATAGGAAAAAATATAGCCATCGGTGGAAGCATAACCGATATTACCCATGCTAATGTACGATACATACCTAAAACTAAAATATCATGAATCCAAGTTGGTGTTCCAAGCCAATTAAAAAATACTGTTAATTGACCCTCGATCATAAATAAACCTTTTGCTAGTATTGCTGATGGGACATTAGCCCCTTCTATAGTAAGCCAAAATATAACACCTAATAGTGCAATCATAATTGGAATCCCCAACGATCTAGACGTTAATACATTATCTAACTTCCTATCAAAAGTATTATGGGATCTATCATCTGAAACAATTACATCTTTACTAATATCTTCAGCAGTTTTAACAATATTTGAGACAATACGATCTCTTAAGTCCTCTAATTCTATATCCTGTTCTTTTAATTCTTCATTTACAGCATTTAATTGTTTATTTAATACTTCATCTTCTAAAATATCATAATTCAAATACTCTTCCATTGATTTCAATAATTTTGTATCTCCATCTATGAGTCGAAGTGATAACCATCTATTATTAATTCGAATGTCTCCCAAAATTTTTATACTAGTTTCTACTTTACCCATAGCTTTTTCAAGCAAATCATCATAGCTCACTTTTTGAGGGTTTGTTTTAATAACACCACAAACAATTTTTTCTATAGTATCTTTTAAATCATCTAATCCTTCTCCATTTCTTGCATTAGTTCCAATCACAGGTATCCCTAAAAGTTTAGAAAGCCTATCCAAATCAATATTTATTTTTTTTCTCTTAGCCTCATCCATAAGATTCACACAGACAACAACTTTATCAGTTATTTCCATAATTTGAAGAACTAAATTAAGATTTCGTTCTAGACAAGTAGCATCAGTAACAACTACAGTAGCATGAGAATTACCAAAACATATAAAATCTCTAGCAACTTCTTCCTCAACAGAATTAGCTAATAACGAGTACGTTCCCGGTAAATCAACTAGTATATATCTTCTATTTTTATACATATATTTACCTTGCGCATTAACAACAGTTTTACCAGGCCAGTTTCCAGTATGTTGATTTAGACCAGTAAGGCTATTAAAAACCGTACTCTTACCTGTATTTGGGTTTCCTGCTAAAGAAATGACAATATCATCTAATGATTCAAGTTTCACTTCAAACATCTCTTTTAATGCCCCTGTCCCCGTAGACTGGTTTGTTAAACCCATTTATGATACCTCCTTAAAACTTATTAAATTAATTCTACCAATACTTTTGACGCTTCTTCACAACGCAAAGCAATAACCGCTCCCCTTATTTCATAAGCTATGGGATCCCCCGCTGGACTTTTCCTTAAAGCCACTACAGTTGTGTCTTTAATAAGCCCTAAATCAAGCATTCTTCTACGAAGACTACCATTATGAGTTAGTCTTTTTACTCTTGCAAAAGCACCTAGAGGTAATTGATGCAATGGAATTACATTATTTTTCATGAAAAAATTCTCCTTTTCATTAATTATTTATTAAGTTGTATAATATATTAGTCTTAGGAAACATTGTTTGCTACAACTAATAATTAAGATATGCACTATCAGCAGTACTTGTTACTTCTAAAATAATGAGAAGGGACGAAAAAATATTGAATAATGAATTTTACACTGTTAGAGGATATCAAATTCTAGATGCAAAGAAAAACGTACTAACTTCTAGTATGGAAGATTATTTAGAGATGATATATCGAATTTGTTTAGAAGAAGATTATATACGTGTAAAAAAATTAGCAGAAAAGTTAAATGTACGCCCTTCTTCCACAACAAAAGTAGTACAGAAATTAAACAAGTTTGGTCTTGTAAAATATGAAAAATATGGTATGATTCAGCTTACAGAGGAAGGAAAAGAAATTGGTAATTTTCTTTTAAAAAGACATAATATTATTGAAAGTTTTCTAAAAAAAATAGGAATAAAGGAAAATCTTCTTAAAGATACTGAGATGATAGAACATGATATAAGTCTTGATACTCTACGAAATATTCATATACTTAATGAATTCTTTACTAGCAATCCTAGCATAATCGATATGTATAAATCTTTTAAAAATGATTATAAAAAAAGTTTTATTTAAATTATTATTAAATTAAAGAAATATAGTCCTTTCTAATGCAAATAAAACTTTCATATCAAGACAATTTAGTAAATTATTTTATTATACTTCTATGTATATTTTTCAAAATTAAGGTTGTAAAATAATTTATAAGGAATTTTGACGATATGACATATATCTATAAAAACTAATCTGTTATACTTCATATATAAGAATTATTAATAGGAGGTTAAACTCATGAAACATGAATGGAGAAAATATGAAAAAAATATTTATTTACCAAATAAAAATCCTGTATTTCTCGAAGTCCCCTCATATAATTACTTCACTATTAAAGGAAAAGGCAATCCTAATGACGAATTTTTTAGTCAATATATTGGAGTACTATATTCACTATCATATGCAGTTAGAATGTCATATAAAGATATAAATCCTCCCAATGGATATTATGAATATACTGTATATCCTTTGGAAGGAATATGGGATATAGATAATAAAGAAGATTATGTGGAAGGTCAAATCAATAAAGATAATTTAATATTTGAACTTATGATCAGGCAACCTGATTTTGTTGATAAAAGTTTTGCAAAAGAAATAATTGAAAAAGTAAAACTTAAAAAACCTCACGCATTACTAGACAAAATTGAATACAAAGAAATAGAAGATGGACAATGTGTCCAAATACTCCATAAAGGTAGTTATGACAATGAAAGAGACAGTTTTATAAAAATGGATGATTATTGCATAGAAAATGCTCTAGAAAGGTTATCCATGATTCATCGAGAAATATATCTAAATGATGCAAGAAAAACTGAACCAGAAAAATTAAAAACTGTACTTAGATATAAAGTTAAGGAGATAAAGAAATTATTATAAATATTGGATATGTACTATATATATCCAAATCAACTAAATCTTTTCCTTGTTTTTAGCAATAAAAAAAGTCCTTTTAGGCAGTTTTTAAACTTACCCCTTAGATCTTATATATTTAAATATTTTTTGCTTTATTCTTTTTGTCGTGCTTTTGAGGGTTCTCGACCCTCCTTAAAAAAAATAAGCCATTAATAGACTTATACTTATCTTAATATGTTATTTGTAAATATTTTTGGTGCCGAAGGAGGGACTCGAAGTCGGCGCCCGACTGGCATTATTCTTTCTTCTTTTTTCTCATATGTGTTATTATTAAATATCTTTTGCTTTATTCTTTTTGTCGTGCTTTTGAGGGTTCTCGACCCTCCTTAAAAAAAATAAGCCATTAATAGACTTATACTTATCTTAATATGTTATTTGTAAATATTTTTGGTGCCGAAGGAGGGACTCGAACCCTCACTTGGTTGCCCAAACTGGATTTT
This sequence comes from Eubacteriaceae bacterium, assembly GCA_049366695.1. Taxonomy (GTDB): domain Bacteria; phylum Bacillota; class Clostridia; order Eubacteriales; family Alkalibacteraceae; genus JBMNCR01. The sequence goes on along the minus strand of JBMNCR010000066.1, from coordinate 9,010 downwards.
GAGTCCAGCGCGTCTGCCAATTCCACCACTTCGGCTTAAATATGCTTAACAATTTTTTATTATACCTACATTTCGAAACAATGTCAATAGTTAACTTAATGAATAACTAAAATTTCATATATGTTAAAACAATCTTATCTATATTTCCTAGTAACCAATGCTCTTTTACAAAATAACATTACAAAATATACTCTATAACTCTTAATTAAATTATCTTAAAAATATTATAACTACTATTGACAAAACCTAAACTTCTATGTTAAATTATAAAAAAATAAATACTTCAGGGCAGGGTGAAATTCCCGACCGGCGGTAATAGTCCGCGAACCTATATGGTTGACTTGGTGAAATTCCAAGACCGACAGTAAAGTCTGGATGGAAGAAGTGTGTTTAAACATGGTGAATTATTTATGTTGAGATATATAAAGCTCTGAAGATTAATCTTCAGAGTTTTATTTATTTTATTACTTATTTTGGACAAAATATAAACAATATAAATTCACTGTGATTAATTATGCTTGTACGTGTTATATTTTTCTATCTTTACAATAATTTATATAGTCAAAGGAGGTGAAAATTTGCATCAAGAATATATGCGTCATGCCATAGCTTTATCAAAAAAAGGTATTGGTTATACTAATCCTAATCCTCTAGTAGGTGCACTTATTGTTAAAAATAATCATGTGATAGGAAAAGGATATCATGAATTTTATGGAGGTCCACACGCAGAAATCAATGCACTTAATAACGCTTCACAAGATACTACTGGGGCTACTATGTATGTAACATTGGAACCATGTTCACATTATGGTAAGACACCTCCATGTACTGAAACTATTATTAAAAATAAAATTTCAAAAGTAGTAATTGGTATGATTGATCCTAATCCAATGGTAGCTGGCAAAGGAATTCAACGTTTAAAAGATGCAGGGATTGAAGTGGTAACTGGAATCCTCGAAAAGGAAATCCAAAAACTCAATGAAATATTTATTAAATATATTCTTACTAAAACACCTTTTTGTATTATGAAAAGTGCGATGACAATGGATGGAAAAATTTCTACATCTACTGGCGAATCAAAATGGATAACAGGAGAAAAATCAAGACAATATGTACATGAAATAAGACATCATGTAACGAGTATAATGGTAGGAATTGGAACCATATTATCAGATAATCCTACCCTTAACACACGTCTATCAAATAAACAAGGTTTAGATCCTATAAGAATTATAGTGGATACTTATGGAAGAATTCCACTAAATTCTAAGGTAATTGTTAATCAATCAAAATCCAAAACAATCCTTGCTACTACTGAAAAGGCAAGCGAAAACAAATTAATAAATTTAAAATCAATGGGTGTAGAAATTATCATAACACCACTTAAAGATAATCGGGTAGATCTAATTTACCTCATGAAAAAATTAGGATCTATGGGTATTGATAGCATTTTATTAGAAGGAGGTTCAGAGTTAAACTTTAGCGCTATAAAAGATCAAATTGTAGATAAATTAATTACATTTATAGCACCAAAAATAATTGGTGGTAAGACTGCTAAAACCCCAGTAGGTGGTTTAGGGATAAACTCATTAACAGATGCTTTTCATTTAAAAGACATACATATCAATCGATTAGATGAAGATATATTAATAGAAAGCTATATTAAGAGGTGATAGTAATGTTTACAGGATTAATTGAAGAAATAGGATCAGTTAAAAACATTGTAACAGGAGTCAATTCTGCACAAATCACAATACTAGCTAGAAATATTTTGGAAGATGCAAAAATAGGAGATAGTATTTGCACCAATGGCGTATGTCTTACTATTACTCATCTAACAAAAAAAGAATTCACAGTAGATGTAATGCCCGAAACCATGCGAAAAACTAATTTAAAGAAATTAATTCCAGGTAGTATGATCAACTTGGAACGAGCACTTAAAGTTAGCGATAGATTAGGTGGTCATATTGTCTCAGGACATATAGATGGTTTAGGAATAATTAAAGAGTGTACAAAAGAGGATAATGCAACGTGGATTACCATAGAACCAAACCAAGATATTCTCAAGTATATTATAGATAAAGGATCCATTGCTATTGATGGTACTAGCTTAACTGTAGCATATATAAATAATAAAATATTTAAAGTATCTATCATACCTTTAACTAAAGATAAAACCATACTATTAAAAAAGAAAATAGGTGATGAGGTTAACCTAGAGTGTGATGTATTAGGTAAATATGTAGAAAAATTATTAGCTTTTAGAGATAGAAAAACATTAGATATAAATTTTCTAAAAGAAAACGGATTTTATTAAAAATAGAAAGGAATGTACTCAATGAATTATAAATTCAATACTATAGAAGAAGCATTAGAAGACATTAAAGCAGGTAGAATAATTGTTATTGTAGACGATGAAAACAGAGAGAATGAAGGAGATCTTTATGTAGCTGCAGAAATGGCTACCCCAGAAGCAATTAATTTTATGGCAAAAAATGCACGTGGTCTAATTTGCACTCCAATGAAAAAAGAAAGACTAGATGAACTAAATATTACACAAATGGTTTGTGAAAATACCGATCCAAAGTGTACAGCTTTTACAGTAACTGTAGATGCAGTAGAAACCACTACGGGCATATCAGCTCATGAAAGGTCATTAACTATTAAAAAACTAGTTAACTCTTCAACAACCAGTAAAGATTTTACAAGTCCTGGACATATTTTTCCTCTAGAAGCAGTTGATGGAGGTGTGTTAAAAAGAAATGGTCACACAGAAGCAGCTGTTGACTTAGCAGAATTAGCAGGATTATATCCAGCAGGAGTCATATGCGAAATTATGAATGATGACGGTACTATGTCTAGAGTACCGGAATTAATGGAATATATTAAATTACATGATTTAAAAATCATAACCATTGCAGACTTAATTGATTATAAAAAAAAAAAGAAATAATAATTGAAAATGTTGCTAAAGCTAAAATGCCCACTAACTACGGTGATTTTCAAATAATAGGTTATAAAGAAAAGTATTCTTCCCTTGAACATGTTGCTTTGATTAAAGGAAATATTTCTAATGGCGACCCTGTATTAGTTCGAGTACATTCAGAGTGTTTAACTGGTGATGTATTTCATTCCTTAAAATGTGATTGCGGTGAACAATTAGAGCAGGCCTTGAAAAACATTGAAAAAGAAGGACGTGGAGTACTATTATATTTAAATCAAGAAGGACGCGGTATTGGACTTGTAAATAAGATTAAAGCATACGCCCTTCAAGATCAAGGAATGGATACAGTACAAGCAAATCTGGCTTTAGGATTTCCAGAAGATATGCGTGATTACCGTGTTGGAGCACAAATATTAATGGATTTAGGAATTGAAAAAATTCGTCTAATGACTAATAATCCACTCAAAATAATGGATTTATCACAATATGGTATGGAAATAGTGGAAAGAATACCTATACAAATGGAACTAAATGAAAAAAACAAAGGTTATCTAAAAACAAAACAAGAAAAAATGGGACATATAACAAAATATTAAGGAGGATAATAAAATGAAAGTATATGAAGGAAAATTAATTTCAAAAACATATAAATATGGTATTATTGTGGGAAGATTTAATGAATTTATTGGAAGTAAATTATTATCAGGAGCAATAGATGGCTTAGTAAGACACGGTGCTAAAGAAGAAGATATAGAGATAGCTTGGGTTCCCGGTGCTTTTGAAGTACCTCTAACAGCAAAAAAAATGGCAAAAACAGATAAATACGACGCTATTATTTGCTTAGGAGCTGTAATTAGAGGATCTACTCCACATTTTGATTACGTTTCTAATGAAGTAACCAAAGGAATCGCTAGTGTTTCATTAGATTTGGGCTTACCCATTATTTTTGGAGTGCTAACTACAGAAAATATAGAGCAAGCAATTGAAAGAGCTGGTACCAAAGCTGGTAATAAAGGTTATGAAGCTGCGGTTACTGCCATTGAAATGGTAAATTTACTTAAGGAGTTTTAGAATTCTATGATTGCTAATGTTAAAACTATTTTCTTTGATTTTGATGGCACTATACATGATAGTATTTATGTTTATAAACCCGCTTTTCAGAAAGCATACGATTATTTAGTAGAGAACAACCTAGCAAAGGAAAAGATATGGACAAATAATGAAATAGCTAAATGGTTAGGTTATAATAGTAAAGATATGTGGAAAGCTTTTATGCCAGATTTAGATGAAAATATAACGAAAATTGCAAGCAAGATAATTGGTAGTGAGATGGAAAATCAAATAAGAAATAACTCTGGCACTTTATATTCAGGTACAATAGAAGTGTTGCAATATCTAAATGATAAAGGTTATATATTAGTATTTCTTAGCAACTGTGGAACATATTTTAAAAATCTAGTAACTGACCACTATAAACTTGATAAGTATTTTCAAAATATAATATGTTCACAAGATTACAACTTTATACCAAAATATGAAATTTTAAAAAATATCAAACATAATTATCCTAAAGAAATGGTAATAATAGGAGATCGCATACACGATATAGAAGCGGGTATAAAAAACAGTATATTAACTATAGGGTGTAGTTATGGCTATGGCTCCAAAAAAGAAATAAACAAATCAAATTATATTGTGAACAGTATTAAAGAACTAATGAATTTTCTTTAATTAAAAACAAAACTAATAATGATAATTAGAATTATAGCACTTACAATACCTATTTTATTAAGTTAATAGTATAAAATTTATTTGTTTAGCACTATATGAATCTAAAACACATTATAAAAGCTTTTAGAGATATCTAAAAGCTTTACATTGTATACAAAGTCTATAATCTATAGCTTTTTATCAGTCAATAAATAAAATTAACAATATCTAGTAAATTTTTAGCTAATTTATTTTTTAAATTGTATTCTAGTAATTAAACTCTGATCACTAGTAACCCTCTCATACCCTTTGTTTGCAGCAAGAGCAACAATAAAACTATTAATAATATCTACCAATATTATAGCGAACACTTCATTTAATGTTTTATTAGACATATCTCCCCTGGCAAAACTCGCAGATAATAACAGTATTAGAGAGATAATAAATGAAACTATTTCCGTAGGCATCTTATGAATAGAAAATAATTTCTTAAAAACCCAATCAAAAAAACCTTTAGTAATTTGAGTAATCAATCCAACCAATATCACTAATACTGTAAACTCGGTAAGTGTATCCAAATTAACAAAATTTTGAATCATAAAATCACCCTCCTTAATAATTCTTATTCTAAAAAAACAAGAATATTACAAAGCATGTTTGAAACTATTAAAAAAGGGTATTATAATAGATTATATCTTAAAATAGGGGGTTTTTTTATGTCTACTGCAATTGTCAATCCTGGTGTATGTGGTATGGAAACAAAAATAACTGTAAATCAAAAGGATAGAAGAACGATAGATGTAAGTATTGATACCAAATGTTCTCATATAAAAAAAATGGAAGAAGAACTAAAAGGTATAAATGGTGCAAACGAATGTTTTATGAAATTTTCTGCCTCAAAGGTATATAACTTAGCAGATAAATACTGTAAACATTTAGCATGTCCAGTACCAGCAGGCATCGTAAAAGCAATAGAAGTACAGTGTGGACTTGCATTACCAAGAGATGTAGAAATTAGAATTACAAAAGAATAACAATTAACTTAATTAATTGTCATTCTTGAAAGTTTCGTAAGCATCAGACTTTTGAAAATTAGAAGTTTAAGGTATACCTAAAATAAAGGGATGGGGTGTATTTTGCACATACATGAGCACCTCACTAAAAGGCAACAACGAAATAATTCGAATTTTTTTAACAATCTGAAATAATTAAATAAATAAAAAAGGACAACTACAGTATGTTATCCTTTTTTTGTTTGTTATCTATTATTATTAAAACAGATATATCATATAAAACCTATTAAACAATAAAATAAATCAAAAACATACCTGCTATTGCATACATAGCTGGATGGATTTGTTTATATTTACCAGATAATAATTTTAATACTACATATGATATTACCCCAAATGCTAATCCATCAGATATACTATACGCCAATGGCATTATTAATATTGTTAAAAATGCAGGTAAAGCTTCAGTATAATCGGAAAAATCAATATCAACTACATGTTCTATCATAAATAATCCTACTATTATTAATGCTGGTGCTGTAGCAAAGGCAGGAATGACAAAAATGATTGGACTAAATACTAATGCTAGCAAAAATAACATCCCAGTTGTAAACGAAGTTAAGCCTGTTCTACCTCCATCAGCAACTCCTGAAGCACTTTCCACATATGTAGTAGTTGTTGAAGTCCCTAAAACAGCTCCTACAGTAGTTCCTAAAGCATCTGCCATTAATGCTTGTTTTATCTTTGGCAACTTTCCATCTTTGTCCAAATACCCTGCTTTAGATGACACACCTATTAATGTACCTAACGTATCAAATAAATCAACGAATAAAAATGTAAAAATTATTATTAAGAAATCAATAGAAAATACCTGTGAAAAATCAAATTTCCAAAATATTGGAGATAACGATGGTGGTGATGAAAATATCTTTTCAGGAATCAAAGAATACATTCCTATTTCTGAATTAACAACATAAATTCCTGTCAATTGACAAATTAGTCCTAATAAATAAGTAATAATAATTCCCCAAAGGATAGCACCCTTTACTTTTTTCACCAACAATGCAGCTGTAACAATAACCCCTATAATAGCTAAAATAACTGTTATGCTTTTTAAATTACCTAATCCTACTAATGTAGCGTCATTATTGATTATTATTCCGGCATTTTGAAAACCAATAAAAGAAATAAACAATCCAATTCCAACACTTACAGCTTTTTTTAAGTTAGCAGGTATAGCATTAAATAATGCTTCTCTAATTTTAAATAAACTTAATAAAATAAATATTATTCCTTCAATAAAAATTGCAGTAAGCGCTAATTCCCAACTATAACCCATCTTTAAAACCACCACATATGCAAAAAATGCATTTAATCCCATACCTGGCGCCAAAGCAAAAGGATAATTTGCTGCAAAAGCCATAACAAAAGTACCGAAAGCGGCAGCTAGGGCTGTAGCAGTAATTAATGCTCCGAAATCCATTCCAGTTGCAGATAATGTAGACGGATTAACAATCAAAATATAAGCCATTGTCATAAATGTCGTAATGCCTGCTAAAATTTCAGTCTTAATAGTTGTATTGTTTTCTTCTAATTTAAAAGTCCTGTTTAATAAATTTTTCATAACATCCTCCTTTTATTTTATTTAATACACTTTAACATTTTATCATAAAAATTAAATAACAAAAATTAATTGTGAAAATTTATACTTTAACTACATTTGATATTGTTAAATATCCAATTTATAATTATAATCAAAGTAAGTACATGTACATAAGGAGAGATTAAATTGGAATACAAATTAATCGAATATGTAAAAGAGTTAGATGTCAACAGTGCTAAATTAGAAGTTGAAAATATGTTAAATAACAATGTCTCACCAAAAGAAATTCAAAGACAAATGTTAAAAGGTTTATACGAAGTAGGTCAAAAATATGAATCTGGAGATTGTTATATTGGCGATTTAATTGTTTCAGGCATGTTAATGAAAGAAATTTTAGCATTAGAAAAGATGAAAGATTCGCTATTATCTAGTGAAAACATATGTATTGGAAAAGTACTAATAGGTACAGTATGTGATGATATACATGATATTGGCAAAGACATCTTGATTGAAATGCTAACAACAGGAGGTTTTAAAGTCCTTGATCTAGGTGTTGATGTTTCTCCCAAAAAATTTGTTAAAGAAATAATTTCCTTTCAGCCTGATATTGTAGGTATAAGTTGTATTTTAACAACATCAATTAATTACGTATTCCAGACTATAAAAGAAATAGAAAAAGAAGGATTAAGAAACAAGGTTAAAATCATTGTTGGTGGTGCAGCAATTAATAAAAAATATTTTAGTGTAGATATTGCAGATGCACTAACTAATGATGCATATGAAGGCCTTAATATATGCAAAACATGGATTTCAGATAAAAAAGGTGTTCATAGGAAGGGTTGAATTATTTTGGCAAATGTATTGTATTTATCTGTTGTAGAAAATCTAAAAAAGAAAATAACATCAGGGATATTACAACCCGATGACATGTTAAATTCAGAATCTGAATTAATGAAAGAATATAATGTAAGTAGGATGACACTCAGAAAAAGTTTGTCATTACTGTCTAATGAAGGATATATTTACTCAGTTCCTGGAAAAGGTTATTTCATTAGAAAACCTGATGTTGATATTTATCAGTTTAGGTTTAATGAATATGATAATCTATTAACTGATATAGACAAAATTAAATTGCTATCAGTTACAATTGATGAACCTACAGTAGATATTATAAATAACTTAACCATTAAGAAAGATCAACAAGTAGTAAGGATAGAACGCTTAGTTCATTGTAGTGAAGAACCTATTGCGTACGAGATAGGCTTTACACCCTACATCCCTAACAAACCAGTTATAGAAGATAAAATAAACTTTGCAAACTACTCAAAAGCACTTGAAATGAAACTTGCCTTCTCAATAAAAAAAGAAATAGAAATAAAATTGATTCATGCTGATAAAAATATTACTAACAAACTTAAATTACTAGAAAATGAAAAAGTCTTCCAAGTAACTAAAAAAACTCTAAAAAAAGATAATAACAATTCATTAAACTATAGTATATTCTATATTAAAACAAAATATTTTATTCTATCTGCAAAAACCCCAGAAGAAGATGAAAGTAAAAAGATATTTTAAGACAAGTAAAATTGTCTTTTTTTTATTAGATAAGAATGAGATACTTTTCCCAACTTTTCATTCTGAGCAAAAGTTAGCAAAGTCGAAGTATGTCCATCATTAACTACAAGATATATAAATGTTAATCTAAATGTACCCAGAAATGAGCATGAGAACTTCCCCACT
>JBMNCR010000065.1:0-1352 GCA_049366695.1 Eubacteriaceae bacterium | reverse complement strand
GAAAGCGGCATAAAAAGTTTTAAAAATTACTTGATTTTTCAGATGGGAAGTTCAGTTCTTGAAATATAAGTCAATAGTCAAATTTTAGTCTATGACTTGATCTTATCTTATGACTAGATTTTCCTGAAAAATACCAAAAATATCTTTGTTAATCAAAGATAAATAGGGGAAAGATTGAAAAAGAATAATTCAAGAATGGCCCGCATTTTAGGTATAAAAAATACTTTAACGGGAGAACTAATGAGTAAAAGAATCTATATTTTAGGTGCAGGGGCATCAAAAGGTCACACAAGTGGTGGCTTTCCTACAATTAGTGAGTTTTTTAAAATAGCAAGTAAACTTAATCTCATATCTGATAACGGTGATATTGTTAAATCTAAATATGAAGATTTAGTAAAATATATTAAGGAGAATTTTGATTTAAACATTCTAAAAGATAATGTCAATATTGAAGAAGTGATGACCAATTTAGAAATTGATATTGAAAAGAGCGATTCTTACGAGTTGATTATACTCAGAAATAAAATTGTTGATATCATTAGAGAGGTACTAACTAGGCTTTCTGGAAAACCTCTTTGGCAAGACTCAGAATATAATCTTTTTTATAAAATGATTAATGATAATGACACGATTTTAACTTATAACTGGGATATATTATTAGATAATATATTGGGGAGAGAAACAGTGGTCCCTAATTATCGCAAAATAGACAAGCTTGAGGAGACTAAAAAACCACAATATAAAAATATGTGGAAAAGACTAACAGCAGTTAGAGATTTAGAATGGTCCACTGAAATTCCATATGTTAATTATCAATCAGAAGGATACTATCTGAAATTACATGGATCTATTGACTGGGTATATTGTCCGAATAGAGATTGTAGTTCATATTCCAAGGTATTTGCGGTTGATCAGTTGGATAAAAAACATTACTGTTTTGAGTGTGGTTCCGAAGTTCAATATTTAATTGTGCCACCTGTATTAAACAAAAATTTTAGAAACATTCCATTTATGAAAAAATTGTGGAATTTTGCAAGGAACGAAATACGCATTGCTGATGAAGTTGTGATTTGGGGATACAGCCTTCCTCCAACTGATTTTTATAGTAAATGGCTTTTTCGTCAAACAAAAGAGAAATTAAAATCTGTATCAATAATCGACCCAGAATGTTATCAGAGAGTTAAAGGGAAAAGTCAGTACCAAAGAAATTTAAAGCAATTTCTTAATCCATTTTTAGAGCTGTTCGAGCATAAAGTGGGAAAGAATAAATTAGAGTATTATGAGAAATTTGTAGATTATTACGAAGGCGTTAACTTTGCTGAAAAGTATGGCATGGATAAAAAGCAAAAAAG
>JBMNCR010000064.1:46332-180922 GCA_049366695.1 Eubacteriaceae bacterium | reverse complement strand
TAATTTATTTTGAACGAAATTTTTTAAAAATTATAAAATCATATGATGAAAGAAAGGAAGTTGATATATAGGTGTCATAGACTACATAAAAAAGTTTAGAGCAAAGTTTTAATACAATCTCAAACACGCTTTCGCCAGCACAAATGGAAAGAAGTAAAAGAGAACCTAAATTATCGGAACTCGCTTAGGCTCAAACAGCCGATAATTCTTAACGGTTCTCTTTTCCTTCTATTGAATTGAGCGAAGCTAATATTTGTTATTGTATTAAAACTATGCTACATAAAATAAATAAATAGTAATTTATTTTGAACGAAATTTTTTAAAAATTATAAAATCATATGATGAAAGAAAGGAAGTTGATATATAGGTGTCATAGACTACATAAAAAAGTTTAGAGCAAAGTTTTAATACAATCTCAAACACGCTTTCGCCAGCACAAATGGAAAGAAGTAAAAGAGAACCTAAATTATCGGAACTCGCTTAGGCTCAAACAGCCGATAATTCTTAACGGTTCTCTTTTCCTTCTATTGAATTGAGCGAAGCTAATATTTGTTATTGTATTAAAACTATGCTACATAAAATAAATAAATAGTAATTTATTTTGAACGAAATTTTTTAAAAATTATAAAATCATATGATGAAAGAAAGGAAGTTAATATATAGGTGGCATAGACTACATAAAAAAGTTTAGAGCAAAGTTTTAATACTATCTCAAACACGCTTTCGCCAGTACAAATGGAAAGAAGGAAAAGAGCGAAGTTAATGTTTTTTATTGTAATAAAACTACGTGAAATACAATAAGTATATATTTACTTTGATTAAAGCTTTGAAAAAGCCATTTAGAATCTTATGATGAAAGAAGTGTATAACAAGGTTTTGAAGATTCTTTTGAAGAGATAGAAGAAATTAGACAACTGGTAAAGTGAAATATCATATTTATTCTAAGTATGATATTATATTTAAAAGTAAGATTATCAAATGTAATCATGATAATATTTATAAAAGAATCGGAGGGATAGTATTGGAATTAAAACAGATTGGTATAATTCATTCTCCATATAAAGAATCATCTCAGGCGCCGCCACAAGGGAGAATGAAGGATGAATTGTTTGAAATTGAATTATTTGATGAATATTTAGAAGGTCTTAAAGATGTTGAAAAGGTAAGTCATTTGATTGTATTATATTGGTGTGATAAGGCTGAAAGAGATGTTCTAACTGTGGTAACACCTTGGGAAGATAAACCTCATGGAGTATTTGCTACCCGTTCGCCGAGAAGACCTAATCCAATCGCATTTGATATAGTTGATTTAGTGAAGATTGATAAAAATAAATTATTGGTAAAAAAAATGGATGCATTAGATGGTAGTCCTTTGCTTGATATTAAACCATATTCAGAAAAAATTGATTGTATAACCGGAACAAAAGGGATTAGGGATTAAAATGCTACGTTATGTTTCTATAATTAAATAGATAGTAGTTAGCTTTGGAGGTTGTTTTGTGAATAAAATTAAAGATCATTTTGAATCAGAAGCAATAGAATTTGATAAGATTATTCTGGATTTGATACCATATTATTCTGAAATGATTGATGCATTAATTCTAGCAATACCTTTTAAGAAAGAAGAAACTTTCAAAGTAATAGATTTAGGTTGTGGTACAGGAAATATAGCACAAAAGGTAATGAATAGATTTCCAAATGCTCAAATTACGTGTTTAGATTTAGCTGAAAATATGATTTCTATGGCAAAAATAAAATTAAAAAAGCATAATAATATTAAGTTCATTGTTAATGATTTTAATAAGTTATCTTTTGAAACTACTTATGATGTCGTTGTGTCTTCGCTATCTTTGCATCATCTTATTAGTGATAAAGATAAAAAAATATTTTATGGTAAAATATATGATGCATTAACAGATAGAGGAGTTTTTTATAATGCTGACGTTGTATTAGGTACTAACAATTATTTGCAAGGTGTGTATATGAAGAAATGGAAAGAGTATATGATAAAGAATATCCTTGTCGAAGAAATAGAAAAAAAGTGGATACCTAAATACAATGAAGAAGATAGTCCTGCAAAATTGATAAATCATATTTTATGGTTGGAAGAAGTAGGATTTAAAAGCATTGATGTTATTTGGAAATATTACAATTTTGCTGTTTATGGAGGATGTAAGGAAAACGTTTAAACGAGTGTAATTATTTTATACTTTATTTTGATATAGTAAAATAAATTTATTACTAAATGTTTATTTAAGAAAAAACGATAGTTCAATAATTGAATTAATTATTCCAAAGTCTATCAATAATAGAAATATATAAATTAGCACAAACAAAATACAACCACCAAAATTGAGTAAAAATTAATTTATGGTGGTTTGCTGATTTTTAATAGAAGAATGTTTAAACACTTTGCTTTATCTTGATTTCAAGTATTTTAATTTTCAGGCTAATTTTTCAATTTAATTAACTCCATAATATTCTTCCATAGTAAGTCCATTTTGATAAATACTTGTTGCTGTTTCCACGCCTACATATCTAAGATGCCAAGGTTCATAAGCATATCCTGTTATTCCTTGTTTGCCGCTAAGATATCTGATGATGAATCCATATTTATGAGCATTTTTCTTTATCCATTTTCCTTCAGCAGTATTGGCAAAACTGCTGGACAGTCTATTATTTACAGCAGCACAAGTAACGTCCATGGCTAATCCTGTCTGATGTTCACTCTGTCCTGGTTTAGCAATATATTTATTTGCATATTCAATGCCATTGGTTTTTACTTTATTGTTATATATACTTTTTTGGGTAGCATATGATCGATATCCTGATCTTGCTACAATGGTTAATCCATCTTTTTTTGCAGCAGTATATAAATTATAAAGCGCATCTGCAGCGGGTCTTCTAAGTTTATTCGCTTCGCTACTGACATAGGCAACAGGGAGTTTAACCTTGACTAAATCAGAAGGTACATAATTAGAAGGCAGGGCATGTTTTTTATTAACTAATACTTGTAAATAAGTGGGGTTAGATACTGTTACTACTGGTTCTTGAGGTGTATTTACAGTAACAGAAAAGCTTGTATTATAAGATTCATAAGCAATTTTTATATTTTGTTTACCAGTTGATTTGGAATCATAACCTGTAATATTAATTTTTTTGCTGTCTATAGAAACTTTTTCACCATTATCATATACCATAGAAATTTTAAGTCCAGAAGTATCAAGGTCTTGTCCTGTAGTATAAGTAGTTTTATTGGGTTTTTTTGTTACTTCTATACCTGTAACTTTCTTCTCATTAACAGTAACTTGAAAATTACCTGCAAATTCTTTGTATGTAATTGTAATAGTTTGCTCACCTAAGGTTTTTGATTTGTATCCAGAAATTTTCAAATCTTCATTAGAAATTGTTTCTGGGATATTATTATCATAATTTGCAATAACTTTAAGACCTGTTAAGTCTAATTCTAGACCTTCAGGATATACAGTTGTATCAGGTTTATTTTCAATATTTATTCCTAAAAGTGTTTTTGGTTGTACATTTATATTAAAAGACTCATTTTGTTCTGAATAAGAAATTATAACTTTTTGATCTCCTATTACATTTTTATCGTAATTTTCAATAGTAAGATTTTTATTATCAACAATTTCACTGGTATGATTATCATAATTTCCTTCAATTACAAGACCTGAAAGATCTATATCCATGCCTTCTATGTACTGTGTTGTATTAGGTTGTTCTAGTATAGCTAAAGCTAATAATTCTTTTTCTCTAGTATTTACTTTTATAGTAGAAGTTTTATCTTTGTACTTTATTGTTATATCTTGTGAACCGATAAAGTCTTGATCATAATTTTCAATAATCAATTTATATATGGGTATTTCTTTTTCAGTTTTATTCTCGTATGTAGCAGAGACAACTAGCCCCTGAAAATCTGGAGCTACACCTTCAATAAATTCAGTTGTATCCGGTGTTGAGGATACTTCAATTTTTTCAACTTTAGTGAAAACGTCATTTTGAAAGGCAATCATAGTAAATACTATAGCTAAAGCTAGCGGAATCAAAGCGATTTTTAGTACTATTTTTAGTTTTGCATTTAGTTTCATATCTTCTCCTCTAAATATTTATTATTTATTAATTTTACCATAAATCGGTATACAGTTAAAAAAAATATACTAAATAGTATTGAGTAAAAAATATTTGAGTTGTAGATATAATGCTGGTGTTATGCAGAAGTATAAAATAATTAAAGGTTATTGAGTTAAGCAAATAACCTTTAATTATTTAACTACAGGAAGGATTGAAAAAGTTTTTAGTTTTTTTATTAATGCATGCGAAAGATACTATGTCATATTTCATATATGGCTATGGTAAAACTATTGATGAAGCCATAGAGTAATGTCACTATATATTTATGCAGGTAATTTTGTGTTAGAGATTATGGTATTAATTAAAGTATGGTAATCATCTGTAAGCTCATCAAAAATATTATCCCAAGATTTTTCAAGCGTAAATTTCCGAGCATTGAGGCTCATTTTACTAATTAGAGATGCATCATTAATGAATTTTTCAATTGATTGAGTAAAGCTATCACTATCTCTTTGTTGACAAAGGAACCCGTTATATCCATTTATAACACTTTCTTTTACTCCTCCAGAGTTTACTGTAATTACCGGAAGCCCTGATGCCATAGCTTCTAATACTACATTTCCAAATGTTTCAGTGCTAGAAGGAAAAACAAATACGTCGCAAGAGGCATATATTGATGATAATTCTTTTCCTTTTAGATAACCTGTAAATACAACATTATTAGGTGTAGATTTTTTCAAATCCAATGCATATGGCCCGTCGCCAGTAATAATAAATTGAACTTTGTCTTTGTAATGAATATTAATTTTACATATACTTTTTATAAGAATATCAAGATCTTTTTCTTTTGCTAGTCTGCCTACATATAAAAAAGTTGTTTTTTCTTTTAAATTATATTTTCGAAATAATCGCAGATTTTTATGATTTGGATTAAATATTTCCGTATTAATACCTCTTGATGATATTTTTATATTTCTGATTTCTTTAGATTTTAATAAATTTGATGTATCTTGAGAAGGAGTATAATTAATAAGACATGAATTATGAAACCATCTTAAGAAGTTCCAAAGAATACTATTCAAAAATTCTAGGTTATAATATTTTAAATATATATCAAAATTAGTAGTAAATGAAGATACTACAGGGAGTCCTTTTTCTTGGGCGTATTTAAGTCCCACCAATCCTAATCCTGCTGGAGTCATTAAATGTATAATATCAGGTTTAAACTTATTTGCTAATTTAAGTAGATTTGAATAAATAGGTATGGATAATCTGCATTCTGGATATGCTGGCAAACTTACACTTTTAAATCTTTGAACGTTTTTTTCTTTACAATTGATTGAGTTATTTGTATAGGAAGGAGCAAAAACCATATACTCTATATTATTATTATCTAGATATCTTCCAAGTTTATGGAGAGTATTTGTGACACCATTTATTTGGGGAAGATATGTATCGGTAAAATATAATATTTTCATGATAACCTCCTTTAAACATTGTTAAAATTGATATATTTCATTATATGCTAATAAAAATTATATTTTATTATAAAAGAGTAAAGTTATGGTTAAGAATTATTATTAATAAATAATTTGACATTTTATGAATATAATAATAAAATAGTAATGGGCATAAGCCAATAATAAAAATATTGAAAGGATTGATTGTATGAAGATTTGTATTACTTCTAAAGGAAATTCACTGGATATGTTAATGGACCCGAGATTTGGTAGAGCAGCGTATTTAGTGATTATAGATACAAATACAATGGAGAGCGAAGTGATAGAGAACAGTGCGGCAGCTGCTGGAGGTGGAGCTGGAATAACTACAGGACAACTTATGGTTGATAAAGGGGTCGAAGCTATAATTACTGGGAATGTAGGACCTAATGCTATGAATGTTTTACAAGCTGCTGCTGTTGATGTATATCGTGGAGCTAATATTTCGGTAAATGAAAACATAGAAAAATTTAAAAGTGGGCTTTTAGAAAAGATTAATGAAACAGTTCCTTCCCATTATGGTATGGGAAAGGGAGGAAATAAATAATATCAAAATAATGGAGGTTTAATTATGCGTATAGCAATTTCGACGGATGGGCAATATGTTTCTCAACATTTTGGAAGATGTCCTATTTATACATTAGTAGATATTGAAGATGGAAAAGTGGTAAAAAGAGAAGAAGCTAAAAATCCAGGACACTCTGCTGGTTATATTCCTGAATTTTTACATGAAAAAGGTGTGGCGCAAATTGTATGTGGAGGCATCGGAGCAAGGGCTCAAGGTTTTTTTCAAGAATATAATATAGGAATAATAGCTGGAGTAGATGGTGGAATTGATGAAACAATAGAAAAATTGGAGAAGGGGATACTTGTTGGCGGTGAAAGTTTATGTACTCCTGGAGCTGGAAGAGGATATGGTGTAGAGAAAACTGAATGCGATCATGAATCGGATTCTGAGTGATTAAGTGAATAATAAAAACGCAAGTAAGATATACAAAATTTTATGATGATTTATTAATGTTCATAAGTTAAAAAACATATTTAATGCCAAAGAAGAATTATTATAAAAGTGATATATCATATGTAACTTTTAAAATATGAAAGGAGGTGTTTTATATGTTTTTTAGAAATAGGACCGATTCTAAAGGACTGGGTAATATTTTTGGTCGAGGAAGAATGGGGGGCGATAATGCCGGAGCAGGTCCCTCGGGATATTGCATATGTCCACAGTGTGGAAAAAAAGTTTCTCATGGGAGAGGAGTACCTTGCTTTTCTATGAGATGTCCACAGTGTGATACACGTATGACAAGAGAATAATAATTTTCAGACTTTTTAAAAATCTGAAGTTTTGAGATTTTCGACGATTTCAGAATAATAATTCTCTTGATAAGATTGAGAGGAGGTGTTAGAGATGCCAGCAGGAGATGGAACTGGTCCTATGGGTTTAGGTCGAATGATAGGTAGAGGATTAGGTTTTTGTGCAGGTTATGTAGTACCTGGTTATTTGAATAATTCTATGAGACGCGGAATGGGTCTAGGAAGAGGCTTTGGAAGAGGCCGTGCTCCATATGGGTACACTACTAGTGGTGTAGCAAATATGTCTGCCGTAGATGAAAAAGAATTATTAAGTAATCAAGTAAAGACTATTGAGTATCAGTTACAACAGTTAAAAAATCGTTTAAATATTCTAAATGAAGATGCTGAATAATAGGCTTATTTGATGGTAATTTTAAAAGAGGGAGGAAGAGTTCTTCCTCTTTTAAAATTGTTATAAATAAGTAGAACAAGTTATTATTAATAATACGTCTATATACTCTAGATAGTGTTTTATTTTGTACGACTATTCATGCGATTGTTGTGAGGTTATGTTGATTGACGAGAACGCCGTCACGTACAAAATTTCACAGTTTAAAGCGATTTTGTATATACGCCATTACCTTAAGTACTAAATATTTGAATAAAAATACTTCTGTTAATCATGTATTAATGATGATAAAATATAGTTAATTTAAATATAAATAAGTTTATATCTAAGAATGAAAGAATAATTTTGTAAGAATAATAACATAAATGTATTAGAGTATGATAAATATATGAAATATGTTTTGTAGAAAGGGGAATGAAAAGATTGGCTAGGCCAACTAAATGGAGAAAGGTTGAATTTATACCTAATGTACAATATTTTGTTCCTTATGATATTGATGATGATAATTTACAAGAAAACGTTCTTCGTATTGAAGAACTTGAAGCAATTCGTTTAAAAGATCATGAAGGTATGGAACAAGAAAAGTGTGCTGAAAAAATGGAAGTATCTAGGCAAACCTTTCAACGAATCTTAAATGTTGCAAGGGATAAGATTGCTGATAGTCTAGTAAATGGAAAGGCTATTAGAATAGAGGGAGGCAATTTCACTCGAAATATTTGTCCTGTAAAATGTCTTGATTGTGGTAAGCAGTGGAGTGAAAGTTATGAAAATTTCCAAAGAATACTGAATGGTGAGTTTAATTGTCTTGATTGTAATTCAAAAAGAATAGTATGTTCTCGTAATGAAAAAAAGAAATTTTGTCAACGCAATTGTTGGAGACATGGGAATGAAAATCATGATTAAGTATAAATAAGTAGTGATTTAAGAGTCTGGAAAGATTGTATTCAGTCTCTTTTATTATAATAATTTAAATTTAATGAAGGATTTTCTATCATGTAGATTTCTATAATAAAGAGGGTTTGTAGTCGTTTTTCTGTAATAAGGATTGCTTGTGAAAAATGATTATTGACATAAATCTTTTACAGTATTAAAATTTAATAAGAATGAAAAGGGCATTAGCTCGTAAATATGACGTGATAATTTTTGAAGCACGTTGTTTTTTAGAATTATAAGTTGAAAATGATTATCAATTTCATTTATTAAGGAGTATGCATATGATACAAAAACAACAATTGACACTTTCTATGATGAAAAATTCCCAGTCAGGAGTAATTGTGCAGATCAATGGAGGAAGAGGTATGTGTACAAGACTTGAAGCTTTAGGAATTCGTGTAGGATCAACGATTAAGAAAAAGAATGCATTAATTGGGTTTGGGCCTGTAATAGTTTCAGTAGGTAATACTGAAATTGCCATCGGTCATGGAATGGCCTCTAAAATTTTGGTGGAGGTGGATAATTTATGAAGATTCTACTTATAGGTAATCCCAATGTAGGTAAAAGTGCCATATTTAGTCATCTTACAGGAGTTAGTGTTACGACTTCTAATTATCCTGGAACTACGGTACAATTCGCTAAAGGATATCTAACATATAATAACGAGAAATATGAAGTTATTGATGTTCCTGGTACATATCAACTTAATCCTGAAGCTGAGGCTGAAAAAGTGGCAACAAATATGATACAAGAAGGGGATATATTAGTAAATGTTGTAGACTCAACAAACCTTGAGCGAAATCTAAATCTTACACTTCAATTAATGGAGTTCAAAAAACCTATGGTATTGGTCCTTAATATGTGGGATGATGCAAAACATAAAGGAATTAAGATAGATGTTGATAAATTAGAAAAGCATCTAAAAATTCCTGTAATTATTTCCAATGGACTTACTGGCGAAGGTATTAATATTCTTCCTGAGAAATGTATAAAAGCAAAATCTATCCAATGGACTAATCTTTCTACATCACAAAGATGGGAGAAAATTGGGAGTATCGTTTCGCAAGTGCAAAATCTTTCCCATAGACATCATACCTTTATTGAAAGATTACAAGATTTATCAATTCATCCTTTTTTCGGTCCTCCTATTGGACTTTTTTTACTTTTTTTAGCATTTAAATTTATTATTACATTTGGAGAACTATTAACTGAATATACAACTAAGTTATTTGATATTATATATACACCATTCATACTATGGTTGAGCAAAATATTGGGTGGTCAGGGATTAATACATTCTCTTATTATTGGCGAATTAGGTAATGGACAAATTGATTATGAAGGAGCTATGGGAGTATTGACAACGGGAGTATTTGTAGCTCTGGGGATAGTTTTACCATATATAATTCTCTTTTATTTAGTGTTTGGATTTCTTGAGGATTTAGGTTATTTACCTCGCGTAGCTATAATTCTTGATAGGGTACTCCATAGAGTTGGATTACATGGATATTCTGTTATTCCAATGCTTTTAGCATGTGGATGTAATGTGCCAGGGGTACTGGCAATAAGAAATCTAGAAACAAGAAGAGAACGTTTTATTACAGCTGTGATAACATGTACAACAATACCATGTATGGCTCAGACCTCTTTGGTAGTAAAAGTTGTTGAGGAGCGCGGAGGAGTATATTTAGTTTTGACTTTTGTGACATTGCTTTGTGTATGGGCTATATTAGGAATGATATTTAAAGAAACTGTTAAAGGGGATACTCCTACACTTTTACTTGAAGTTCCTCCATACAGAATGCCAAATATAAAAATTCAGCTCAAAAAGTTATGGATGAGAATAAAATGCTTTTTAAAAGAGGCTATACCATACGTATTAGGGGGAATACTTCTTATTAATGTTTTTCATGTTACAGGAATTATATCATGGATAGGAAAATTATTCTCTCCGTTGGTAAAAGGTGTTTTTGGTCTCCCGGAAAGCACGATAGCGGCTTTGATAATAGGAACTGTTCGAAAGGATGCAGCTGTCGCTCTGCTAGTACCTATGGGTTTAAGTAGTATGCAAATTGTTATTGCTGTAGTGGTTCTTATTTTGTATTTTCCGTGTGTAGCAACATTTACTGTTTTGCTCAAAGAACTGGGAATACAAGATACTATAAAGGCCATAGCTATTATGTTTTTAGTGACAGCTTTAGCAGGTGGAGGTTTGAATTTTTTAAGTAATATATATACTGCTGGAATAATAATAATTTTTGAATTGATGCTTGTTGTAGCATTGTCTTTTATAATACCTAGATTATTCAAACTAATATCAAGAAGAGAGAAGTGGAAAAGTGGAAAAGTAGAAAAGTAGAAAGTTTTTAGATAATGTATTTATTGACATATGATTAAAATAGTAATATGATTTTATTGTAGCAAATGGGCATAAGCCCTAAATAAAAAAAGTACGTATTAAGTTTTATTAATACATTATGAGGAGGTTAAAGATGAAAGTAGCTGTTTTAAGTGGAAAAGGAGGAACAGGAAAAACAACTGTTTCAACTAGTTTGGCAGCATCATTACCATCCTGTCAGTATATAGACTGTGATGTAGAAGAACCTAATGGAGCAATATTTTTGGCACCTGAAATTAACAAAATTTTACCCGTAGATGTACTAGTGCCTAAAGTTGATATGTCAAGATGTGATTCTTGTGGCACTTGTGCCCAGGCATGTCAATTTAATGCTATTGCTGTTGTGAAGGAGAAAGTTCTTATATTTCCAGAGATATGTCATCATTGTGGAGCGTGTGTTATAGCATGCCCAAATGATGCGATAAATGAAGTAGAAAGAACAATTGGAGTTATTGAATCAAGTGAAAACGGTGATTTTTGGCAAGGGAGGCTTAATGTAGGGGAACCTATAAGCATACCAATAATACAAGAACTTAAAAATCGAATCAAAGATGATAATACAGTAATACTTGATTGTCCACCAGGAGCTTCATGTGCTGTAGTAGAGTCTATTGAAGAATGCGATTTTTGTATATTAGTAACAGAACCAACTCCTTTTGGATTACATGATGTAAAAATAGCGGTGGAGCTTGTTAGAAAAATGAGGTTACCTTTTGGAGTTGTATTAAATAAAGCTTCTGAAGATAATAATATTATTCAAGAATTTTGCGAAAATGAAAATATTGATTTATTAATGGAGATACCTTTTTCACAAGAAATTGCTGAGAGTTACTCAAGGGGAAATAATCTTATTAAAAATAATAATTTATGGAAAGAAAAATTTGAAGAACTTTATAAAAGAATAGAAAGAGGTGCTAAAAGATGAAGCAGATAGTATTTATTAGTGGAAAAGGCGGAACTGGAAAAAGCACCCTAGTTTCATCACTAAGTATTATTGTTAAAGATAAAATGCTTGCTGATTGCGATGTCGATGCACCAAATTTGCATATCCTTTTAAATGGTGAGCTTGTAAAGAAGGATGATTATTTTGGAGCAAAAGAAGCTGTTATTGATTCTGAGGCATGTATAAAATGTGGTTTATGTAAAGAAACATGTAGATTTAATGCCATTAGTGAAGAAATTGAAATTATACCAATGAAATGTGAGGGTTGTGGTGCATGTACATTGGTATGTCCGCAAGAAGCTATAAAATTAGAAGAAGTTAAAATAGGAGAAACATATATATCTAATACTTCAAGAGGAACGTTTTCACATGCTTTACTTGATATTGGAGCAGAAGGATCAGGAAAACTTGTTACTGAGGTAAGAAAAAATATAATTAACCATCAAAATAATGAACAGTGGGTACTTGTTGATGGATCCCCAGGTATAGGATGCGTAGTCATAGCATCTATTACTGGTGCAGATGCAGTTGTGGCTGTTTGTGAACCCACAAAGTCTGGTAAAAGTGATCTTGAAAGAGTTTTAGGGGTAGCAAAACATTTTGGTATAAGAGCTTTTGTTTGTATAAATAAGTATAACTTAAATATGGAAGTGACTTCAGAAATAGAGAGTTTTTGCAAAGATAGAGACTTGCCTATCATTGGCAAGATACCTTTTGATCCTTCAATAGTAAAAGCTTTACAAGAATTCAAAACACCTATAGAAGCTGGTAATAATGAGGTAAGTAATGAAATAATAAATATTTGGAATAGAATTGAAGATGAGATAAAGAAATCAGAAAATAATGATGTAAATTAGGAATAGGTATATTATTAAAGAAAATTATTTAAAATATACAAAATTAAAACAATGTATAGGAGGGATAAGAAATTGTTAAAAGTTCATATTCTTAATGATGATAAGGCCAGAAAACGTGGATTAATTGCAGAACACGGTTTATCTCTTTGGATAGAAAAAGATAATAAATCAATACTTTTTGATACTGGGCAGTCAAATGTTTATTGTCATAACGCAGAGGTTATGGGTATTAATCTTGAAACAGCTGATTATATTGTTATAAGTCATGGTCATTACGATCACTGTGGTGGATTGCAGTATTTTCCTCATAAAGATAAATCTTCGGTAATTTACGCTCATCCAGATGCATTTTTAAATAAGGTTGCCTCTATAAATAAGGATGAAACTTCAAGAGAAGTTGGGATACCATTTGATATATCTGTGCATAATTGGATTAAAGATAATATTGTTTATAATAGAAAACCATTAAGTATTGAAAAAGATATACTTATATCAGGAGAAATACCACGTACAACATCCTATGAAGATGCACCAAAAAACTTTTACTATGAAAAAGATGGAAGATTAATATGTGATAAGATTTTTGATGAACAAATGCTTATTATAGAGGATGAAGGGGAAATTGCTATTTTTCTTGGATGTAGTCATCCAGGCATTATTAATTGTATAAAATATGCAAAGAAGCTTGTTCCTGATAAGAATATAAAATTGCTAGTAGCAGGTATGCATCTTGCAGGAGTAGATTCTATGAGATTGCAAAAGACCATTGAGTATATTAAAGATATGAATATTAATATGGTTGTTCCTTTGCACTGCACTGGGGCTAAAGCAATGTGTGAAATGAAACGTATCCTTGGCAAAGGATGTTATCCATTGTCTACTGGAGATGAAATTAAATTATAATTTAGAAGGAATTGAGATAAATGGTACACGCTTTTACAATGAATGGTAAGAATTTTGCAGTTGACGGAAATAGTGGCAGTATTTATGTACTTGATGATTTAGGATATCAAGTACTTAATGGAATGCAAGATTTGATTCCATTTAAACAATTGAGTAATAGTGCTGATTTAACAGGCTATTCAGATGAGGAAATTAAAGAAGCTTACAATGAAGTAAGAGAATTAAAAAAACAAGATTTTTTATTTTCTGACTCGTCTATTATCGAAAAAAAAATTAAACTAAAAAAAAATGATAATACTTTAAAGGCTTTATGCTTGCATGTAGCACATAATTGTAATTTAAATTGTGAATATTGTTTTGCTTCTAAAGGAGACTATAATAGTGGACAAAGCCTAATGAGCGAAGATGTTGCATTAACAGCTATGGATTATCTTGTTTCAAATTCTGGAGATAAACGCAATATAGAAATTGATTTTTTTGGTGGAGAGCCTTTAATGAATTTTGATGTGGTTAAAGCAGCTGTTGCTCACGGAAAAGAGTTAGAAAATAAATTAGAGAAGAAATTTTATTTTACTATTACTACAAACGGTACTTTGCTTGATGAAGAAAAAAATGATTTTATCAATGAGTATATGGATAATGTAGTTATAAGTATAGATGGAAGACGTGAGGTTCATGATTCAATTCGTTATGATAAACAAGGAAAAGGAACTTATGATAGAATTGTACCTTTAGCACAGAAGCTTATAAAAGAGAGAAATAAAAAGAGTTATTTTGTTAGAGGAACTTATACTTCTAAGAATAAAGAATTTTCTAAAGATGTAATGCACTTGGCATCACTTGGATTTAAACAAATTTCAATTGAGCCTGTTGTTGGATCAGGTAGTGAATTGTTTATTAAAGAAGATGATGTTGATGATATTCTTAATGAATATGAAAAGTTAGCAATAGATTATTTAAAATGCATGGAGAAAGGATATGATTTTAGATTTTATCATTTTAATTTAGATTTATATGACGGACCATGTATTTATAAAAAAGTAGCTTCTTGTGGAGCAGGTTTTGAATACTTTGCTGTATCTCCTGAAGGAAATTTGTATCCGTGTCATCAATTTGTTGGACAAAAAGAATTTATTATGGGAGATGTTTTTGAAGGGATTATTAAAGAAAAACTTAGACAAAGTTTTAAGGGTAATAATATCTTTGCTAAAGAAAAGTGTAGAGATTGTTGGGCAAAATTATATTGTTCGGGAGGGTGTCATGCCAATGCGTGGTATTCTAATGGAAATATATATGAGCCCAATGAAATTGCATGTACGTTACAAAAAAAGAGAATTGAGTGCGCGATTATGATACAAGCTACAATAAATAATGAGACAAGTAAGATTTCGAATTTATGAGTTTGGATTTTAAACAAATATTCGTTATTTATAATGATAAAAATATTGAAAGGAGATAATTTTAATGGATAAGAAACAAGGAAATATGAAGTCTTGCCTTCAACCAGTGCCAAAAGTTCTAGTATCATGTAGGGGAGTCAATAAAGAAAATAATGTTTTGGCTGTTGGATATTGTGGTAATTGTAGCTATGATCCTCCAATGGTTATGGTAGGAATCGTTCCATCTAGATATTCATACAACTTAATTAAGGAGTCAGGATGTTTTGTTGTGAATCTTGTTGGTGAGGAATACAAAGAGGTTTTTAATTATATGGGGAGCCATAGCAAGCGTGATGAGGATAAACTTGAGAAGATGAATGTTAAATTGAGTGAAGGAGTAAAAGTTGATGCTCCGATTCTAGATGATTGTCCAGTAAATATTGAATGCAAGGTGGTAGATTCAATTATTACAGGTTCTCATGAAATGTTTGTAGGTAAAATCGAATATGTTCATGCTGATGGTGAATTATTAGATGATAAAGGCAATATTGATTTTTCAGCAATAAAATTTCTTTAGATAGAAAGTAGAAAGTTAGAATATCGCTTTGTTAGATAGTAGTTTCTTATTTAGTATTTTGATATTGACTTGGGGGTAAAACTAATGGAAATAGTTCTAGATTGTTTACCATGTTTTCTTAGACAAGTTCTTGAAGCATCAAGATTAGTGACTAGTGAAATAGATTTACAGGAAAAAATCATGAAAGATAGCATGGAAATTGTTTCGGGTTATAAAGAATTTAAATATTCACCGGAAATTGGAAGGGCAATGCATGCCATAGTAAAAAAGCATACAAATAATAATGATCCATATAAAGAAATGAAGAAAAAGCATATTATGGCCGCTAAAGAAACTTACCCATTACTTAAACGTTTTTTGTTTAAGAAGAAAGAAAGAATGTATTGGGCAATAAAAATAGCTGCTACAGGAAATATTATAGATGCAGCAATCTATAATAATATTGATTTAGATAATTGCATTATGCAAGAATTAGAAAAGAAATTTTTTATTTGTGATATTGAAGAGTTTAAGAATAAACTTAAAGTTGCTAAAAATATTTTGATCCTTGGAGATAATGCTGGAGAGACAATATTTGATAGAGTACTCATAGAAGAGCTTTTGCAACTGGATATTACATATGCTGTGAGAAGTGAGCCAATTATAAACGATGCAACAATAGAAGATGCTTGCGAATCAGAGCTTGATAGATGTACAAGATTAGTATCTACAGGTTGTAACGCTCCGGGATTGATTATTGATGAGTGTAATGAAGAGTTTTTAAATATATTTAATAATGCTGATATAGTTGTCAGTAAAGGTCAAGGAAATTATGAAGCTTTATCAGAAGAAAAAAGAGAGATATTCTTTTTGTTAAAAGCAAAATGTCCTGTTATATCGGAGAAACTTAACGTTAGTGTTGGTGATTATGTTTTTAAATGGAATGGGTTAAATAAATAAAGAAAGACTATCTGATTTGTATTGTTTCTACTGAAATAAATTTATATAATTTTAATAGTGACAAAATATACTATATCTGATATATTGTATAAAGAAAATAAAATATGAAAAATAGGTGCCAGATATGATTTTGATAAATAAAGTTATGTCATGGTGAAAAGGGAAGTCGGGTGTAAATCCCGCGCGGTCCCGCCGCTGTAAAGGAGGAGTTCCTCTAAGAATGCCACTTAAAAGGAGGCATGAGGAGACTATGATACTTGAGCCAGAAGACCTGCCTATTTTTAACACTAGCAACTCTACGAGTGATGGAGGGTGGTTTTATTAATTATGTAATTACATTTGTTTGTAATATACTCTCGTTATTTGGTGTTGCCAGATAATGAGAGTTTTTTTTATTTCAATAAATTTCAAAAAGTTAAATGTAGTTAGTATTGGAGGATAAGATGTATAAAGTACTTGTTATTGCAGGGACAACTGATGCAAAGCATATTATTGATAGATTACTGGAAAACAATTTAGGGGTTGCTGCTACTGTTACTACTAGATTAGGAAGTGAATTGCTTAAAAGTTCTGGAGATATTGATATATACGAAGGACGAATCACACAACGGCGTATGGCTAGTTTGCTTGAGAAACTAAATCCTATTTGTCTTGTAGATGCTTCTAATCCTTTTGCCATGGATATATCTCGAAATGCAATGAATGTTTGTAGTAAATTTAATACTCCTTATATTCGTTTTAAAAGAGAGGAAATACCTTACGAAGAAAAGGACGTAATAAAAGTAAAAGACTATGAGGATGCATATAAAGCATTATTGCAATTTAAAGATAACATAATGTTGACAGTTGGAAGTAGAAAAATTGATATCTTTACAAAGTTACCAGAGTATAAAGAAAGAGTATATCTTAGAGTGCTTCCTGATTGTAAAGTAATCGGCAAATGTGAAAAGTTAGGGTTTAATGCTAAGAATCTGTTGGCAATAAAAGGACCCTTTAACGAGGAACTAAATATTGAATTAATGAAATATTGTAAGGCAACAGTTATAGTTACAAAAGAAAGTGGAAATACAGGTGGTATTTCAGAGAAAATTAATGCAGCAAAAAAGATGAATATTCCAATAATAATGATAGAGAGAGCAGAATTAGAATGTGAAAACAATGTAAGCACTTTTAGTGAAATACTAGATTATATTAATGAGTTGTTACTTGTGGCATCTAACGCTTAAGGTAAGGTAAGGTAAGGTAATGTAAATAAATATATTTTGGTATTAATCAACAATAAGTTGGGAAATAGGTATTAGTATTATAAACGATAATTTATATGAATGTTGCGTTATATTCGTGGAGGTGATTGTATTGTTTGTTTATATTTAGACAAATGATAAATTGTGAAGACTGATAGACTTTGTTAAATTCAATATCCGACTAAATGAAGGATACTTAAGATTAATTAGTTTAATTGCTTGTTATACATATTAATAATAAAGTTATCAGATTGGATATTTCATCTAAAGAAATTTAATAATACAGTAAGTAAAAATATTAAGACATTTTAGGGTTAGGTGGAGATCAATCTTTGAAGAGTAAAGTGATAAATATAGTTCTAATTATATGTGTTTTATGCATCAGTGTATTTGCAATAAATATAGGGAAAGTTAGTTTGAATAGTGTGGATATAGAAATTGCAGATACTATTTTTTATAAAATCAGATTACCAAGAGTCTTAGCTGCAATTTTTGTTGGGAGTGCTCTTGCTACTAGTGGAGTTATTTTACAAGGTTTGTTGCAAAATCCCTTGGCTGATTCATATACATTAGGAATAGCTTCAGGAGGAGCTTTTGGTGCTTGCTTGGCTATTTATGTAAATATTAAATTTGGAATTGCTTTACCTATACAGATTTTTGCAATAATCTTTAGTTATCTTGTTATTGGAATAGTTATGTGGTTATCAAAGATTAAGGGTGATTTAAAATCAACTAATGTTATTATTGGTGGAATTATTGTTGGAAGTGTTTTTTCAGCTGGATTAAGTTTGTTAAAGAGTTTAGCTGATGAAGATGCATTATCAATGGTGTATTGGCTAATGGGTAGTTTATCTTCTAAACCTATGAAGAACGTAGTTATTGTAGGCATTGTAACATTGATTGGGTTTTTTATAGCATTTAAATTTATGGAGGAGCTAAACATTATTACTTTGGGAAGGCAAGAAGCAAATTCAGTAGGACTATCTTATGATTTTGTATATCGTATATTATTATTGATTGCCGTATCTTTAAGTGCATTTGCTGTTTCACTTTGTGGAATCATTGGATTTGTAGGTTTGGTTGTGCCGCATTTGTGTCGTATATTTATTGGCGCAGATAATAGAAAAATACTTCCAATGAGTGCATTGTTAGGAGCATTGTTTTTATTGTTGGCAGATACAATAACTAGAACAGTTCTAGAACATGAAATTCCCGTAGGTGTATTAACTACTATGATTGGTGGACCCTTCTTTATATATATTTTTATTGCTAAAAAGAGGTGATAAATTGTTAGAAATTAAAAATATTAACTTTAATTATGGAAAACGATCAATTTTAAAAGATATTAGCCTTCAATTTGTTCCTCAGATGTTATATGGCATAATTGGACCAAATGGTGTAGGAAAATCAACTCTTTTAAATGTAATTGCAAGAGAGTTGAAAATGAACTCAGGAGAGATTCACCTTAATGGACGTATAATACATAGATATTCGCAAAAGGAGATGGCTAGAAAATTAGCATATATGCGACAGAGTACAGACATTAAGTTTCCATTTACAGTAAAAGAATTGGTTGCAATGGGTAGGTATTCCTATGATACAGCTACTAAAGAGGAGAATGAATTAATTATTTATGAAAAGATTAGAGAAAATGATCTCGAAAATTATGTAGACCAACCTTTAACAGAACTTAGTGGCGGAGAAGTGCAACGTGCCGTTTTCGCTAAAATACTTGCTCAAGATAGTGATGTGATCTTAGTGGATGAAGGGTTATCTAGTGCTGATATTTTTTATAAGGTAAGATTTTTTGAACAATTGCGTAACGAAGTTTCTAATGGAAAGCTAGTTATTATAGTAATACATGACCTTTTTCTTGCAAGAAAATTTTGTGATGAATTGGTTGTATTAGATAAAGAGGGCGTTTATGACTTTGGAAAAAGTGAAGAAGTTTTAAACAGGCATACTTTGAAAGATGTATTTAAAGTTAATGGTGATTTCGTTAATCATGCATTAGTTTTAGAATAATTTTAAAAATGGAGGAGAATTATGAAAAAAATAATTATTTTATTAATGGTAACATTATTATTATTAGCAGGTTGTACAGCTAATAATGCTTCAGAAGTGTCAAACGATACACAACCACAAGAAATTAGTTTTACAGATGATAGTGGTAATGAAATTGAATTAAGTGAACCGGCACAAACGGTAATCTCTCTGTACTCAGTACATACTGAAAATTTATATTCACTGGGCTTGGATGAAGAGATTATTGGAGTAGGTACTAGCGATAGTTATCCAGAACAAGTATTGTCAAAGACACAATACAGTTATAAAGATGATTCAGAACAAATTATTGCAGCTAATCCAGATGTAGTATTAGTAAGAACAATGATTGTAAATAGATATCCAGATTATATAAAAGCTATCGAGGATGCAGGAATCACAGTAATCAATCTTTATTGTAGTGAATTTGATAAATTTGATGAGTATATAACAAGACTTGGGATGATTGTAGGTAAAGACGCAGAAGCTGAACAAATGCTTGCAGATTTTCATGCAGAAGTAGAAGTAATTAAAAATAATTCTGAAAAGATACAAGATAAAAAAGTAGCGTATTTTGAAAGTATTGGAAAGAGTTTTAAAACTGCAACACCAACTTCATTTGCAGGAACAGCTCTGACTTTGATTGGTTTAGATAATGTTTCAAAAGATATAGAGTTTGATGGTACTACTACAGTGGTTGAATATGGAGAAGAGTTGTTATTTTCAAAAGCAAATGATATTGATGTATATATTGCACAAAAAGGAACTATGAATAAAACTGTTTCTGTAGAAGAAATTACTGAGAGAGCTGGATATTCTGTGATGAAGGCTGTTAAAGAAGAAAATATAATTATTATTGATGAAAAATTAATTTCAAGCGCAACTTTGAGATATTTAGATGGATTAAAAGAACTACAAAATAAAATATACTCAGATGAAATTAATTAATGACAAATGAATTTGTAGTTGGAGTGATTTCAAAGATTCCTAGTGCAAATAATCCATTATCAAGTTTTGAAATTATTACAGATTCCATAAAAGAATATTCCTATGTAGATTTATTATGTTTTGGTGAACTCTATTTATTGAACGATCCTCAAATTTTAGATTCAAACGAAAATAAAGTTTTAGAAATGATTAGTAGTATAAGGGAAGTTTCAAAAAAATACAATGTAGCTGTTAGTTATGGATGTGTTCTAAAAGAGGATGGAAAAAATTATATTTCTCAAAGAATTGCATTTCCTAATTCAAGGGAATACATATACAAGAAAGTTCATTTAGGCAAAAATGAAATGAAATATTTTTATCCTGGGGATACGATTGATGTTTTTGACTATAAAGGCTATACCTTTGGTGTTCAGATTTGTATTGATACTCATATTATGGAAATGAGTATATTACAAAAAAAGTTAGGAGCACAAATAATAATTGCACCGTTTAATACTCCATATAATACTCAAAAAAGATTAGATAACTGGTCAAAATATATACCAACTAGAGCTTATGAGTGTAATATGTGCTATATTTGTTCTAATTATCATGGAGGAATACAAATAGTAAATGGTTATGGGAATATTGTCAAAGAAAGTATAAGTGTAGATAGTATTGTAATCTATACAATATCATCTGAAAAAGATTTTAATAAAAAACTTGATTATTTTTCTTATAGGAGACCAGTGTTGTATAAAAATATTACTAGGTAGTAGTATCTAATTATTAGGTCTAGTATTAGAAAATAAAAAATACATAGTAACGCAAAGTACATATAAAATTAAATACGAAGAAATAGGTGTTGATTATTATCTTATGGTAAGGTAATGAATCAGTGAAAAGGGAAGACGGGTGTAAATCCCGCGCGGTGCCGCCGCTGTAAAAGAGGAGCTCCTCTAAGAATGCCACTTAATGGGAAGGCAAGAGGAGACTATGATACTTGAGCCAGAAGACCTGCCTGTTTTGTTAAACACTAATAACTCTACGAGCAATAGAGGGTGGTATTGATAAGTATACTATTATGCTTTTTTGTAATAGGATCTCATTGTTTAGTGTTATTAGACAATGAGATTTTTTTAATATTATTAATAATTATTTGGCAGGTTAGTGTTAATTAATCAAATTATAAGAATTTGGGGTGTAAATTTTGACAAAAGATAATAATATTTATCCATTTGCTGCAATAGTTGGGCAAGAGAATATGAAGTTAGCGTTAATATTAAATGTGATCAATCCTTCTTTGGGAGGAGTTTTGATACGAGGAGAAAAAGGAACAGCAAAATCTACGGCGGTTAGAGGACTTGCGTCATTATTAGGGGAAATAGATGTAGTAGATGGATGTGATTTTAATTGTAATCCTAAAGAAAAATCATATCTTTGCAAGAATTGCATGGACAAAATAAAGACAAATCAAGAAGTAAAAACTGTTAAAAAAAAGAAGAAGGTCGTAGAACTCCCTGTTAGTGCAACTGAAGACAGAGTTGTGGGGACTTTAAACATTGAAACTGCTATTAAAAAGGGAGAAAAACAATTTGAGCCTGGATTACTAGCCCATGCTAATGGAAATTTACTTTATGTAGATGAAGTGAATTTATTAGATGATCATATTGTTGATTTGCTCTTAGATTCTGCTGCAATGGGAGTTAATATCGTTGAACGTGAGGGCGTATCATATGAACATCCTGCAAGATTTGTTCTTGTTGGAACAATGAATCCAGAAGAAGGGGATTTAAGGCCCCAGCTTTTAGATAGATTTGGACTTGTTGTTGAAATAGCGGGAGAAGAAGATCCAAAATTAAGAAAAGAAGTTATAAAAAGAAGGCTGAGTTTTGAAGAAGACAAGGAAAACTTTGTAAAAAGTTGGGTGAAGGATGAAGAAGCCATAAGAGAGAAAATTATTAATGCTCAAAAGAGAATTAATAGTATTCAGGTAACGGAGATTATTTACGATATTATCGTAAACATTGGAATAGACATGGGAGTTGATGGTCATAGAGCAGATATAACACTCTTGAAAACTGCAAAGACTTTGGTAGCATACGAGGGCAAGGACAGAGTGGAAAAAAGACATGTTTTAAAAGCTGCTGAAATGGTATTACCTCATAGAATGAGAAGACTTCCGTTTGAAGAGGGGAAATTACAATTTGACAAGATTGAGGAGATAATAAATGGTTAAGTATTTTTATCCTTTTTCAGCCATTGTAGCACAAAATAATGTAAAAGAATCATTGATATATAATTTGATAAACCCATTAATTGGTGGTGTGCTTTTGAGTGGGCAAAAAGGTACTGCTAAATCTACAATGGTTAGAAGTTTATCAGATTTAATTCCTTCAACATCAGTTATAAATCTTCCTTTAAATATAACAGAGGATATGCTAATTGGTACTATTGATATAAAAACAGCAATGCAAGAAGGAAGAAGAAGTTTTCAGTATGGGATGCTTGAAAAAGTTAATGGAAATATATTATATGTTGATGAAGTAAATTTGCTTTCTAATACTATAGTAAACAGTTTATTAGATGTATCCCAAAGTGGTGTAAATAGAGTTGAGAGAGAAGGTATTTCTTTTTGTCATAAGTCACAATTTATTTTAGTTGGAACTATGAATCCAGAGGAAGGGAAAATAAGGCCAGAATTTTTAGACAGATTTGGATTATATGTGGAAGTAAAAGGAAGTATAGATAAATACGAAAGAAAAGAAATAATCAAAAGACGATTAGAATTTGAAACAGATCCAGAGAGATTTATTGAAAAATATCGGGTACAGAGTCAAACTTTGGCTAAAAAAATAGTAAAAGCAAAGGATAATCTATCAAATGTAATGGTGAGTGGAGATGTGTTGGATTTAGCTATAAATTTTGCAAAGCAAGCTAATTGTGTTGGACATAGAGGAGATCTTGTAATTGTGCATACAGCAAAGGCAATAGCAGCATATGAAGGAAGAGATTATATAGCTTTAGAAGATGTAAAAAAAGCTGCTATGCTTGCACTACCGCATAGAACTAGACAACTATCAGAGGATCAAGTTCAATCATCTAGTGAATATGATAGTGAAAATAATGAACAAGATGTAGAAGAACAAGGGGACGAAAAACAAGATATAAAAGAAAATAATCAAGAAGAAATTAATGAAAATCAGCAGGATTTAAATCGAAATCCTAATGAAAGTAGTTCTGATGATCAAGATAACAACCATGATAGTGAACAACCTGATGATATTGAAGATGATATAAGTGATGGAGAAACATTATCAAATGAAATGCCATCAATGGATGATGAAATTATAGAGGGTGAAGAAGTATACCATATTAAAGATATTGATGTAACACCTATGGATAAATTAGAGAGAAGAGGAAGTGGAAGAAGGAGTAAAACGCGTTCTGGAACTAAAAAAGGACGATATGTTGGTTACAGAATTCCAAAAAATGATTATTCGGATATCGCATTTGATGCAACTATTAGGGCAGCTGCTCCATATCAAACTATAAGAGAAAATAATGGTATGGCATTTACAATAAACAAAAATGATATTCGTGTAAAAACTCGTGAAAATAGAGTTGGAACTACGATTCTTTTTGTTGTTGATGCAAGTGGCTCTATGGGTGCAGATAAAAGAATGAAAGAAACTAAAGAAGCAGTTTTATCCCTTTTATTTGATGCTTATCAAAAGAGAGATAATGTAGGATTGATAGCCTTTAGAAAAGAAGGTGCTGAAGTACTTCTTAATTTTACTAGAAGCGTAGATTTAGCACAGAAGCAATTACAAAAGATGGCTACTGGTGGTAGAACACCTCTTTTTGCAGGTCTTTCTATGGCTTGGCAAATAATAAAAACTCAGAAATTAAAAGAACCAGATATGCTTCCGTTAATTGTATTAGTTACTGATGGCCGAGCAAATTACTCTGAATACGGAGAAGACCCTGTAGAAGAGGCAATAAAAGCAAGTGCAAATATTGCACATAATAATATTCCGTCAATTGTTATAGATACAGAAAATAATTTTTTATCTTTAGAAATTGCTAAGCAAATTGCTTTGGCAATGAATGCAAATTATTTTAAGATACAAGATTTAAAAGCTGAAGAAATTCAAAAGCTGGTTAGAGATTTTAACCCGCTTGATAATGTTATTTAATTATTTTAAATAAAAAATATAATTTAGGAGGATTAGAAATGAAAAAGAAGTATTCAAGAAGTTTATTTATTATGGTTATTTGTTGTATTATTTGTTCAATGCTACTAATGGGGTGTAATAAAACCAATGATGTAAGCGTTGATCCAACAAATGGAACAGAAGTCGAGCTATCATATACAGATTCATTTAGTATTATAGATTATGGCAATGATATTAAGTTAGTTACTGATGCAGAAGGTAATAAATTTTTGCTTGTTCCAGAAGGACAAGAAACTCCAGAAATTCCTGATGCTGCAGATGCAACTGTGATTAATACTCCATTGAAACAGGTTATTTATTGTTCAACTACGCAAGTCAGTCTTTTGAAATCTTTTTTTACTGATGAAGAATGGGGTAGTATTGCAGGAGTTACTACAGATAAAGAAGCTTGGTACATAGACGAAGTTAAGACAGGTATGGAAAAAGGAGATATAACATTTGTTGGTGGAGAGGGTATGGGAGATCCTGATTTTGAAAGGATGCAATCTTTAAATCCTGATATGGTTGTTATTTATACAGGTGATTATGGGCAACAAACTACAATGACAAAAATGAATGAATTAGGGATTCCATGTATGGTAGTTAATGATTATCTTGAGGCTGATGATATGGGGCGTTTAGAATGGATTAAATTTTTAGCAACTTTTTATAGTAAAGATGCAGAAGCAGCAGCATTTATGGCTGAGAAAGAAGCTTTGTTAGAGGAAATAAAATCTGATATTAAAGATATGAAAAATGCAAAAGTAGCATGGGGTATGATTCATGATGGTACAGTATATGTGCCTAATGGTGGTTCTTATGTAGCAAAACAAATTGAAAAAGCCGGTGGGGATTATGTATTTTCTCACGTAAATCCTGACCAAGGTAGTAGTTCGCAACTTACATTAGAAGAATTTTATGAAAAAGGAAAAGAAGCAGATGTATTTATATATTCATCTAATTCAATGTATATGCCTTCAATAGAAAGTCTTTTGGAAACAGCTCCACTATTAAAAGATTTTAAATCTATTGAAAACGAAGAGGTATACTGCTTTACTCCTTCCTATTATATGTCGTTAGACACCACTGTGGAAGGAATAAAAGATTTAGCAAAAATATTTCATGATGAACTTTATCCTGACTGGGAATTTACAATGTATGAAAAAATGCCTTTGAAATAATTTAGAAAATTATTATAGTAATAAAAAAAATGTAGAGGAAAATATGTGGTGAAAAAAATGATGATATCTAAAACTGTAATAGGAGATAGTATTTATCGTTATAAGAAAGCATTAGTGATACCTTTTGATGGTAAAAGGAATGTGCTATCAACTAGTATATGGAATGGTGGATACCGTGAAGATTTAAAATGGGTCATAAATAAAGACGCTAATCCCGGAGCAGGTATGGCGTGCACATTAAGAACGTCTTCATATGCAGGAGATTTAAAACTAACTATTGAAGAATTAGGGCTTGAACCCGAATATGCTACTGCAATAAGTACAGCAGCAAGTATGGATAATGTTTCGATTAAAACAGAGAAATACAAAGAATATGAAGTTTGTGCAGTAGTTACGGGAGGTATCGAAGTAAATGGAGGAAGAGTAGGCGATTTTTCTTCATGGGATGAAATTGAAAGTAAAAACAAGGATTTAAAGCAGGGAACTATTAATATTATATTAATTGTTAATGCTAAGTTACCTCCAGGAGCTATGACGCGGGCACTTGTGACTTGTACTGAAGCTAAAACAGCTGCTTTGCAGGAACTAATAGCGTCGTCAAAATATTCTAATGGTATTGCTACTGGTTCTGGTACTGATAGTACAATTATCGTAGGTAATCTAGAATCACATATTGAATTGACATATGCAGGTAAACATTCTAAGTTAGGTGAATTAATAGGGAGAGTAGTCAAAGATGCTGTAAAGGAAGCCTTGTTTAAACAGACAAGGCTTAGCCCTTCCTATCAACATAATTTCATTAGGAGAGTAGAGAGATTTGGGATTTCAATTGATTCAATATATGAAAAATATGAAGAAATCAACAGTGAATTAATTAAGTATGATTTTTATGATGTAATTGAAAAAATTTCAAAAGAAGATATGCTTGTAACATTAACTTCACTCTACGTACATCTGTTGGATCAGTTTAATTGGGGTCTCATAAGTGAAACGGAAGCAATAACTGCAGGGAAAATATTGTTAGAAAAAATTAGTAATACAAATAATGAAAAGATTCAATGTGATAAGGGTGATGTTGTAAATACTATGGTCACTGAATACGTTGATGTAATTTGTAATATTATATCGAAAGAGGTAAGAAAATGATAAAGATAATGTTTCTTTATATGGGGGATAATTCATTTTGGCATGCAAAAAAGGCGCATGAAATTTTAGATGAACAATATAGTAATGAAATAAAATTAGTATTATATGATGTTGATAAAATGAATGAGAATAAAGAAATATATGACGAGTGTTATGGAGATGCTCAAAGTTGTGATTTTATTATTATATCTTTACATGGAGGGAACACATATTTTTATGGCTTTAATGATATATTTTATGGTTTATCTAGCATTAGAAAAAAAATGTTTTATACATCGGGAATAGAAGATGAAATAAATGAAGTCATGCAAGAACTAGGAATTACTATTGAAGAATATGCCGTTATTAATCAGTACAAAAAAGCTGGTGGAATTGACAATTGGAAAAATATGATACTTTATATTTGTGCTGAAATATTACATTTGGATTATGATTATAAAGAAGTAGTAAAATTGAAACAAGAAGGAATATATGACATTAAAAAAGAAATAGATGAAAGTAGATATAAAGAAGATGTTTTAAACTCTGACAAAATAAAAATTGGGGTTTTAGTACACTATCATAATATTTTGAATAAAAATACTAAACATATTAATGCTATTGTTGAAGAAATAAGAAGTATTGGAGCTATTCCATATTGCGTATATAGCAATATAGTACCTGATGTGGAGAACAGTGGATTAGTTAATGCAATGAATAGTTATTGGTTTGAAGGAGATTTGTGTATACCTGACGTCATAATTAATACTACAGGTTTTTCAATGTCTTTACTAGCAAAGCCAGGAGATGGTACTTTAATAGAACAAGAGAGTATTTTTGAAAAGCTCAAAGTGCCTATAATTCAGGCGATGACTACATATTATAATTATGAACAATGGGAAAAAGCTTTGGCCGGATTAGATTCTATGATGTTATCTGTTTGTGTATACCAGCCAGAATATGATGGGCAAATTATTACTGTTCCCATATGTACTACAGAAATAGAAAAGGTAGATGGAGTAGAAAAGAATGTTGCTATTCCTATTATAGATAGAGTGAAAAAAGTATCAAAATTAGCATATAAATGGGGTTCGTTGAAATATAAAAATAATAAAGATAAAAAAGTAGCGGTTATTTTTCATAATATGCCTCCAAGAAATGACATGATAGGATGTGCTCATGGCTTAGATAGCCCTAACAGTGTGTACAATCTCCTTTTAGCAATGAAAGAATTAGGTATATATTTAGATTATGACTATAAAGATGGTCAAGAAATAATAAATAAAATAATTGAGTCGGTTACTAATGATTCTAAGTGGTTGTCGTTTGAAGAGATGAAAAAGAGGATCGTTGCCACTGTAGATTCAAAGACTTACAATAAATGGTTTAATAGTTTATCTGCGCAGGTAAAAGAAAAGATGGAGTATGATTGGGGAAAAGCTCCCGGTGAGTTTATGACTTTTGAAAATGATATTTTAATTCCAGGGATAATAAATGGAAATATTTTCATTGGATTGCAACCTCCAAGAGCATTAGATGAGAAAGCGGATGAAATATATCATAGTACAGATATAGTACCCCCTCATCAATATGTTGGGTTTTATAGATGGATTGAAGAAGAGTTTGGAGCAGATTTAGTATATCATGTTGGTACCCATGGTACTCTTGAATGGCTTCCAGGAAAAGAAATTGGATTATCAAGTTCTTGTTATTCTGATATATGCATTGGTACTTTGCCTCATATGTACATATATAATATAGGAGTTTTGGGGGAAGGGATACAAGCAAAGAGGCGTTCGCATGCAGTAATACTAGAACATCTGATTCCTTCTATGGAAGAATCAGATACATATGATGATATAACGGCAATTGATGAAGCCGTAGGAGAGTATTATCATTGCAAACAAGCGAGACCGGAACAACTTGCAAGTATTGCAAAGAGAATATTTGAAATTGCTACACAGTGTGAAATGACCAATGATTTAGGGTTAACAGAAGATATGCTGAATAATGATCCAGAGAATGTAGTAGAAAAAATCCATATATGGATTGGAGAAATTAAAGAATCAATGGTAAGGGACGGTCTCCATATTTTTGGTATATCACCAGAAGGAAAGTTGTTTGATAATTTAGCAAGGACCCTTGTAAGAATAAAAAATGGTTTTATACCTGCGATGGATGATAGTGTTCTTGAGGCTATGGGTTACGATGTTGAGTTTATTAAAAACAACCCTACATATGTGTATGATTGTGGCAGTACATCGATCATGATAAAAGAAAAAGCGAATAAGATTTCTAGGGGTATATTCGAAAAACTGTCTAAAAGTAATTATGATAATAAAATAATAAATACAATAATTGAAGAATTTGGATTTATGTCTGATACAGGTGCATTAAAAAAAGTTCTTAAATTTGTATGTGATGAAGTGGTTGGAAGAATTAAAAATACTACAGATGAAATTAAATACTCTAATATTGGTTTGGATGGGGGGTTTATTTCTCCTGGATTAGGTGGTAATCCTACTAGAGGTAATGTTAATATTCTACCAACTGGAAAGAATTTTTATGCTTCGGATCCAACTGCAATTCCTTCTAGAGCAGCCTGGGAAACTGGAAAGAAACTGGGGGATCAGTTAATACAACAACATATAGAAGAAAAGGGTAGTTATCCTGAGAGCATTGCAATAGTTGTTTATTCTGGTGAAACTATGAAAAATCACGGGGAGGATATAGCTGAAGTATTATATCTCATGGGAGTTAGACCTGTATATCTTGGAAAGACAGATAAAGTAATTGGAGTTGAAGCTATTCCATATGAAAAATTAAATAGATCTAGGATAGACGTTACTTTAAGGATAAGTGGGCTTTTTAGAGATACTTTTCCAAATATAATACATAGGATAGACGAAGCTGTGATGCTAGTGTCTAACATAGATGAATCATGTGAGATTAATTTTATAAAAAAACATATTACTGATGAAATAAATGAAATGTTAAAAGAAGGTATAGATGTTGAAGATGCTACAAATAAAGCAACTGTAAGGGTGTTTGGTTGCCCTCCTGGAGGATATGGGGCAGGAGTTGATATGTTGATTAACAATAAAAACTGGAAAGATTTTTCTGATTTAGGTAATATTTATTCACTGTGGAGTGGGCATGCATATACAAGTAAATTGCATGGAGACAAAATGACAGAAGTGTTTAAAAAACGTCTTTCAAAAGTTACTGCAACAGTAAAAAATGAATCATCTGTAGAAATAGATATGTTAGATAGTGACGATTTCTATACTTATCATGGAGGCTTAATTGCAGCAGTTAGAACTGAAACTGACGAAAAACCTCTTTCTGTAGTAGGACAAACTGATAATTCGGATAGACCTAGTACGCGTAATATTAATAAAGAAACAGCAAGGATTATGAGGAGTAGAATTTTTAACCCCAAATGGTTAAAAGGTTTAAAAAGACATGGATACAAAGGAGCCCAGGAAATTTCTTCAGCAGTAGATATTGTTTTTGGATGGGATGCAACTTCTGACGTAGTTGAGAATTGGATGTACGATAAGATAACTGAAAAATTTATTTTTGATAATGATACTAGAAAATGGATGGAAGATGTTAATAAATGGGCAGTTTATGCCATAACAGAAAGGTTATTAGAAGCACAAAAAAGGGATATGTGGGATGCCTCAGAAGAAACCCTAGAGAAATTAAGAAAATTGTATATGCAAATTGAAGGAAAGCTTGAGGATGTTTATGAATAATTTAAATATTTTAATTATATCAAATCCTCAATATTCGAAATTTAACATTCCAGATATTGAGGATATACAGTTTTATACTTTAGATTCTACTGAATCTAAAAAAGTGCGTGGGGATAAATATGATGCAATAATTATATTTGATCATGGAGATGTGGAAAACATAAAAAGTTATAAAGAGCTTATACAAAACAATTCTAAAACCATTATTATTCCTGTTGGGAATTATCTTATTGAAGAAAAAATATATGATTGGAGCCTTAAAAAGATTATCAAATTCAATAGTTTTTTTACTTATGGAGGTAAAAGAAATAAAGAAAATGCATTTTTATATCTTATATCATGTCTTTTAAATGAAGAGGATGAAACTATTGAAGCAGAAAAAAAACCTTTTGATGGGATGTTTCATTATAAGACTAATGAAGTGTTTTATTCATTTGTAGAATATGAAGCGTGGTACAGAAAAATTGTGAAAACAAATGGTAAGTGGGTAGGAATATTAACGCATAGACAAACTTGGATAGACGGGGAATGTGAGTTGATCCATAGCATAACTAAAGCGCTTGAGAATAAAGGGTTGAAAGTAATACCTGCATTTACATATGGTTCTGGAAATGAAAGTAAAAGTTTTAAAGAAATTATCAACGATTTCTTTTCAAATAAAAAATTGCAAATATGTGGATTGATAAATCTAACGGTCTTTGAATCGCTTAAGGAGAATGATAGAAAGAATAAAGATTTACTAAATCAAATAGTAAAAATTTATACACAGTTAAATATACCAATATTTCAACCTGTAATTAGTTATATGACTGAAGAAAAAACTTGGAGGGAGTCTTTAGCTGGATTACCAAATGAGATCCCGTGGAATTATTCAAGACCTGAAAAAAAAGGCATTATAGAACCTATAGTAGTAGCTTTAAAAAACGCTAAGGGAGAGACATATATACTTAATGAAAGGGTAAAAAAATTTACTACTAGAGTATGTAAACACATTAAACTTGCTAACATTTCCAATTGCCATAAAAAAATAGCATTGGTTATTCATAATGCTCCATGTAACGGAGTTGAAGCCACTATTGGGCTGGGAGTAGGGTTGGATGTTTTTGAAAGTACAGTAAAAATATTAAATAGATTAAAAGAGGAAGGGTATTTTGTTGGTGATATTCCTGATAATGGTATAGCATTAAGAAATATATTATTTGAAAAAAAAGCATTTTCTGATTTTAGATGGACATCTGTTGAAGACATTGTAGAATCAGGTGGTTGCATATATAGGATGAGTGTCAAAGAATACGTAAATTACTTTAATAATATACCTAATAATTCAAAGATGAAGATGCTTCAACTTTGGGGTAATCCTCCTGGAGAAGGTATGATTTATGAAGAAGATATAATAATAACTGGTATCAGATTTGGAAATATTACTTTATTAGTGCAGCCTAAAAGAGGTTGTTATGGGGCAAAATGTACTGGAGAAGTATGCAAAATACTTCAGGATCCGTTTTGTCCTCCCCCTCATTTTTTCTTTGCTACATATAGGTGGCTTGAAAAGATAGAGAGAGTTGATTGTATGGTTTCCATAGGAACACATGGGTGTATCGAGTTTTTGCCAGGTAAAGCTAATGCTTTAAGTGAAGAATGTTGGCCAGATATCATTGTAGGTGATTTACCTCATTTTTACATATATAATGCTGGTGTTTCAACAGAAGGTGTTACTGCTAAAAGAAGAAGCTATGGTGTAATTATCGATCATTTGCCTCATACTGTGGATAGTGCTGATAAAAACATGATAAAACTTTTACAAAGTATTAATGAATATCAATATTTTAAATCCATTGTATCTGAACAAAGTGAATATATAAAAAAAGATATTTTAGAACTTATTAAAAGTATTCCTGGAACTCCAAATAGAATTAATGATTTTGATAAAGAGTTAGATATTTTAAAA
This sequence comes from Eubacteriaceae bacterium, assembly GCA_049366695.1. GTDB lineage: Bacteria > Bacillota > Clostridia > Eubacteriales > Alkalibacteraceae > JBMNCR01. Next base: position 148,254 of record JBMNCR010000064.1, on the reverse strand, counting down.
AGGCATTTATCTCAGACGATAAATAATCCTGCTAGAAAGACCAAACATATATTTGGAGATGAAGCTACATATATACAAAGAAAATCATATTTGAGTGAATGGTTTTTTTCACAAGAAAACATAAATAAATTACTTAATTCAACAGATATAGATAGACTTGATTTCTATACTATTGTTGATGAATATATTGAATGTATTATTGCTGATAAACAATATGTTAATTCTAATATTCCCCAAGAAATATTAGATATTAAGCCTTTGATGATAGAATTAAATAATTTGCTTAAAAAATCAAATATGGAAATGGAAAATATTATAAGATTACTTTCAGGAGAGTATATAGCTCCAGGAATATCTGGCTTGCCCGATGACAACGCCATGGAATCTTTACCCACTGGGAGGAATTTATATATTTCTGATGATGATAAAATACCTACAAGATCTGCATGGCAGGTGGGAAAAGAATATGCGAATACGTTAGTAGATAAATATATAAAAGAAGAAGGGAAATATCCAGAGAAAATTGCATTTAATATGATTTCTTTAGATATTTCTCGTTCAAAAGGTGAACAGTTATCTACAATAATGTACCTTATAGGGGTTAAACCTATTTGGGATAAAAAAGGAAAGGTTACTGGTATTGGGATAATTGATACAAAGGAGTTGGCAAGACCAAGAATAGATGTAACTATAAGAATTTCTGGAGTTTTGCGGGATACATATCCAAATATAATTAATATGTTGGATAGAGCATTTGTAAGAGTAGCATGGTTAGATGAAAAAGTCGATGAAAACTATATTAAAAAGCATTCGTTTGAAATAATAGAAAACAATTGTTTAAAAGATATAGATGATGACCAGAAGAGAAGAGGAAGTATCCGTATATTTGGTGATGCACCTGGTGGTTATGGAGCGGGAATTGATTTAGCATTAAAAGCTTCTGCATGGGAAAAAGAAGAGGATTTAGTAAAGACGTTTATTGATTTTTCATGTTATGCCTATGGAAATAAACTAGATGGAGATAGGCATCCGCAGGAATTTGTGGAAAATATGAAAAATACAAATATTTCTTTTGAAAGTTCATTATCAAATAAATATACACCTTTGAGTTCTTCATTTAGTTCTTCAGTGCAGGGTGGTATTAAATTATTAAAACAAATTGTAGGGAAAAATGATATAAAACAATATTATGGTAATAGCCAATCCAATAAGGTAGAAGTTGATACTCTAGAACATAAGTTGAAAGAAGAACTTGAAAATACTATTCTTAATCCTATTTGGAGAGAAAATATAATGGAAAAAGGTTATGATGGTGCCGCTGAAATGATGATGTACATGCAAAACACTTTTAGCTGGAAGATATTGACTGAAAGTATTGATGATAAATTACTGGATCAGATAGCAGATGAAGTAATTAATGATAAGAAAGTTAAAGATTGGTTTAATGAGCACAATCCTTATGCATATGAGGAAATGGCCCGTCGTTTATTTGAATTAATTGAAAGAGGAAAATGGCAAGCTAATGAAGATGTATTGAATAAATTAAAAAGAAATTATCTTGAGATTGAAGGACAAATGGAAGATATCATAGGTGAAACTAAAGGAGAGATACAAGGGGGAAATATTGAGAAGATTACTTTTAGAGATGTAGAAATATGGGAAGAAAGAATAAGCCAAGTAGAAAAATGTATTAAATCAGATGATGAGAATTAATAATTTTTCGTTACCTATATTTGCAGATTAGGAAGTGTTGGTTATTTATGTAAGATAATTTATCAATTATATTATAAAAGAGGGAAAAATAATATGTTAGACAAAAAAAAATATTTCTATATGTTAATGTTTGTTGGGTTTATAGCAATAGCTGTTATTGTTTTTTTATTAAATGTAAGCATAGGTTCTGTTAAAATACCAATAAAAGAAGTGATAAATATATTGCTTAAAGGTCAAATAGATGGGGATACTTTTTCAAGTATTATTTGGAAGATAAGGCTTCCAAGGGCTATTGCAGTGATATTTGGTGGAGCTTCAATAGCAGTTGCAGGATTGTTGTTGCAAATTTTCTTTAGAAATCCTATAGTAGGGCCTTTTGTACTAGGAATTTCATCAGGAGCAATACTTTTAGTGAGTATTGTTACATTAGGAGGATCTGTACTAGGGTTTCAAATAGATACTATGAATTCTTGGACTACATTTACTGCAGCTTTTTTGGGCTCCATGTTTGTAATGTTCATTGTTTTGTTAGTAGCTTCGAGAGTAAAAAGTAATGTTACATTGTTGGTAGTAGGTTTAATGATGGGATATATCTGCAGTGCGTGTACAAATATACTTATTACATTTGCAGAAGACGCAAAAGTAAAAGGGTTTGTTATATGGGAAATGGGGAGTTTTTCTGGATTCACATGGGAGTCTATTAAAATACTTATGATGATATCTATTCCGCTGCTATTAATTTCTACTTTAATGCATAAGCCTTTAAATGCTTTATTATTAGGGGAAAGATATGCTACCAGTTTGGGTGTAAATATTCTAACGGTGAGAATATTTCTTATTTTAGTTTCAAGTTTATTATGTGCAGTTGTAACTGGATTTTCTGGGCCTATTGCTTTTATTGGTTTGGCAGTACCCCATATGTCTAGAATATTAATGAAAACTTCAGATAATAAAATTTTATTTCCTGCTACAATGCTCCTTGGTGCAGTACTTACAGGATTATGTGATTTTTGTGCAAGAATGGTATTTTCACCAACAGAAATATCATTAGGTTCTGTCACTTCTTTGATTGGAGCTCCTTTGATAGTGTATATGATGTTAAGGAGGAATAAAGCGAATGTCTAAATATGAAAAGGTCATACAAACTGAGGATTTAACAGTTGGTTATGGTACGAAAATAATTATATCAGATATAAATATTAGTGCAAACAAAGGGCAGATGATATGTTTGCTAGGTCCAAATGGAGCAGGAAAAACAACTATATTAAGGACTTTGTCTGGTCATCTTAATCCTGTTGAGGGAAAAGTATTATTATTTGGAAAAGAAATTATTAAGATTAAGAAAAAAGACCTTGCTAAAAAACTTTCTGTAGTATTGACAGAACGAACTGATCCTGAGTTGCTTTCAGTACATAGTATGGTCTGTTTAGGAAGGCATCCTCATACGAATTTTTGGGGTAATTTAACAGAACAAGATGAAGTAATAGTTGAAGAATGTTTAAAATTAGTTAATGCATATCATTTAAAAGATAGATATTATTCTACTTTAAGTGATGGTGAAAAACAAAAAGTGATGATTGCTAGAGCATTAGCCCAAGAACCTGAAGTAATGGTGTTAGATGAACCTACCAGTCATTTAGATGTAAAACATAAAGTAGAAGTATTATCTATACTGAGAAAAATGAGTAGAGAAAAAGGTATCACTACTATTATATCTTTGCATGATGTGGACCTAGCTTTGAAAACAAGTGACATAATAATTATGGTAAAGAATGGTGAAATAATTGATTGGGGGACACCGGATGATATTGTGAAATCTAATACTATAAGTGATTTGTACGATATAAAAGCTGCAGGATATAATCACAAACTGGGATGTTTAGAATTGTTATGTCCGCAGAATGCAAAAACATTTGTTATTGCAGGAGGAGGAACAGGAATATCTGTGTACAGGATATTATTAAAACATAATATTGGTTTTTATACTGGAATTTTGTATGAAAATGATATAGATACATATATTGCAGATACGATGAAGGCGATGACATTTATAAAGAAAAATACTCAAAATATAGAAGAAGTGATGAGTGATGCAATAAAAACAATAAATAAATGTGAAGTAATAATTCATACTGGATATGAAAGTGAAAAAGAAGATCAAACAAATAATAAATTATTAAAATATGCTAAGGACAGAAATAAAAAAGTAATATACTTAAATGATGAGCTTTGTAAAAGTACAGATAAGATTGATTATAGTGATATTGAAAAACAAGTAATGAATTTGTTTTAATTACTAGTGAATAGTAGCGTGTTTAATCAAAGTAAAAACATGAGAGAATTAATTATTTTTATGTATTAAAAAACGTTTAGAATTACTGAGATTACTGAGAGGAGTATGAATATGCTGGAATTAAAAAGTCTTACAAAGAAATACGATGGTTTAACTGCAGTGGATAACTTAAACTTGACGGTTAATAAAGGTGAATTTTTTGGTCTATTAGGTCCTAATGGTGCGGGAAAATCTACTACAGTAAGAATGATATGTACATTAACATCAAAAACAGCTGGAGATATAATTATTAATGGACAAAGTATGGATAGAAATGTAACATCAGTAAAAGAGAAAATTGGGGTAGTGCAACAACAGAATAACTTAGAGGTCGAATTAACGGGTTATGAAAATTTAGAACTTCATGGAATGCTTTATAATATGGGTAAAAATGATAGGCAAAAAAGGATAAAAGAATTGCTTGAATTTACTGAACTCACAGATAGATCAAATGATCTAGTTTCAAAATATTCTGGTGGAATGAAAAGGAAACTTATGATTGCAAGAGCACTTATGCATAATCCTGATTTATTACTTCTTGATGAACCAACTGTAGGACTTGATGCATCTGCTAGAAGAAAAATGTGGGATTTGTTAAAAAGTTTAAAAAGTCATGGTTTAACAGTACTTTTAACAACGCATTACATAGAAGAGGCAGAAGTATTATGCGATATAGTAGGATTAATTAACGGAGGATGTTTAGTGGAGTTGGATTCACCTAAGAATTTTATAAAAAATGTTGGTAATTTTGCTGTAGAGAATTTTATTGATGGAGAGACAAAGTCGGAATTTTTTGAAACAAGGGAAAAAGCTGTAGAATATGTTTCTGGTTTACAAGGTAGTATTAATATTAGACCTACAAATTTAGAAGATGTTTTTCTAAAACTTACAAATAGAAAGGTGGAATCATAGATGATGATGGCATTGAAAGGTGTATTATGGCATGAGTGCATAGTATTCAAAAGAAAATTTTGGACTACTACTATAGGTGGGATGATTTCTCCTATTCTTTATGTTATAGCTTTTGGTTGGGGTTTAGGAAGCAATATACAGGTAGAGGGTACTAATTATATGCTCTTTGTTATTCCGGGTATTATCGCATTAAATACTATGATAGTAAGTTTTAATACTACTGCAAATTCGATAAATATAGCGAAGCTTTATTATAAAACGTTTGAAGAATTTATGGTTGCGCCAATTAATACTGGGATTTATGCTATTGGCAAAATTGTCGCAGGAGCGTTTTATGGATTATATTCTGCCACGTTAATTATTGCACTTGTATCCATATTTGGAGCTAAACTTCCAATCACGCCTTATTTTATTTTAATAATAATACTAAATTGCCTTGTTTTTTCTGCTGGAGGTTTTTTAGCAGGTTTAATGGTAAAGTCCCATGCAGATATGGCGAAATTTACAAGTTTTATTATTACACCAATGTCTTTTTTATGTGGAACATTTTTTTCAATAAGTAAGATGCCATTTATATTAGATAAACTTATTTGGATATTACCACTTACGCATACAAGTTTGGGACTTAGAAGTAATGGTGAAGAATTAATTAATATGCTTCAGCATCCATTAATACTTTTAATATACTTTGTTGTGTTATTTATTGCAGGTATAAGATATTGTAAAACTGCTGAATAACTGATTATATTAAATACAAATCAAATTGTTTATTGAAGGAAAAGTATAACTATGGGAAAAGAAAGAATATCCATTGTATTATGGACAACAAGTAAATGTAATCTGAAGTGCAAATATTGTTATGCTTCATCAGTAAAAGAACGAAGGGGTATGGATTTTAAAATAGCTAATAGAGTTCTAGATTTTTTTTCTGACTATCCTATGAAAATTCAATTTGCTGGTGGAGAACCCATGATGAACTATGACTTGATATGTAAGGTATATGAATACGTAAAAAAATCTAGATACGATGCTTTATTTCAAATGCAGACCAATGGGACTTTAATAGATAGAGAAAGAGCAAAAAGAATTAAAGAAATGAAAATTGCTATTGGTGTAAGTTTGGATGGTCCTCCAACTATAAATGAGTGGTTAAGGGGTAAGACGAAGCAAGCTGTGGAAGGGATACAAGTATTAGCTAAAGAAGAAATTATGGTGAATATTAATAGTGTTGTTACATCCAAAAATGTCAACGAACTTCCAGAGTTAGCTGATTTTGTTTTGTATTTAGGAAATGTAGCTGGAATAGGATTGGATTTGCTTAGAGATGCGGGACGGATGAAAGAGAATGCATGTTTAATAAAAAAACCGACTGCTAAAGAACTAAAGTTGGCGTTAAACTTATTGTATGAAAGATGTGAATTTTTATATAAACATTTTGGCAAGAGAATATTTATACGAGAGATAGAGGAAGCTAAAAAGAGACTTACCCATACTGTAGCTAGTAATGATTATTGTTATGCATCTTGCGGGCGATCTTTTGTGATATTGCCTAATGGAGATATTTATCCTTGTGGTTCATTGATTGACGATTCTAAATATTATATGGGAAATATTATGAAGGATACATCATTAAAAAATATTTCATTGTCTAAACAGGATGCAGGGCAGTGTCGAGGGTGTGAATATTTCTCTATTTGTCCCGGAGGATGCCCATCAAGACTTATAATTAATAAAAATATACATCAAGAAGAAACACTGGATTGTGTTTTGAAAAAAACTGCCTTTGAAATCGCATCTGCGTTGTGAAATATTTAAGTTTTGAATTAGGAAAGGCTAGAATATGCTATTGTATTATAATACAATAGCATATTTTATATAGTTAATTTATTTGACCAAAGGTTTTTATAGTATGCAGAATCTATGTAATGTCATCCTGAGCTTGTCGAAGGATCTCTTATTTATCACGAACATATTAAAGAAATGAATTTTATATGTGGGAATTATAGATTACATAACAATGGTTAGAGCGCATATTTTAATACAATCTCAAACACGCTTGCACCAACACCAATGGAAAGAACTCAAAGAGAACCTGAATTTTTCAAACTCGCTACGCTCAAACAGTAAAAAATTCTTAACGGTTATCTTCTCCTTCTTTTGATTTAAGCGAAGCTAATGCCTTGATATTGTATTAAAAATGCGCTAGATGTTAAATAAAATTATTTGCTTGGAACAAAAGTTTTATAGTATGCAGAATCTATGATTAAATAATTGGTTAGAATAGTTCAACGAAATCTCAAACGTCATTCAGAGCGTAGCGTAGCGAAGAATCTTATTCCCTAGTAACTACTCAGTACAATTTTTGACTCCAAAGTCATCCTTGCCACAAAGGACTAAAGTCAAAAGACTATTATTATAGCATTCCTTTATGGTAACAGATCCTTTGTCGCAAGTTCCTCTGGATGACATAGTAGGATGGCTCAACAATAGTTTAACAAATGGTTCAATTCCCAAAAGGAATCCCTTTACCCTAACAAACTAACAGACTGCTAAAGAAAGTTAAAATATTGTAACTAATGACTATTTGTGATGTTCTATATTTTTTTTCTCCAAAAATTTATTAAAAGAGGAATAGGATTTTAAAGAGTTAAATTCTGACCAGCACTTTTCTGTGTTTACATGTCGATTAAATTCATAATATTTTTCAAGAGCTGCAAATACTTCTTTATAATCTGCTTCTAGTTCAAATAAAACTATAAGAGAGTTTTTCATATTAGTTAGTGATTTTTCTATATGTCTATTGTAGGAAGACGTATCTCTTAGACTTTCTTTTTGCAATTTGGAAAAACGAATTTTTTCTACTAAATCAAACATATACATGTTTTTTAGCATATCACTGATTTCAGCTTCTTTCGCAAATATTCCAGCGTTTTTATAACTGGCTGTATCATTGATGAATTCTTTAATGCAGGCATCTAAATTTTTTGCATTTTCATTTTTGTTTTTGTATAATAATTTAATTAATTTTACAAGTGGTTTAATTTTTTTTCTTAACTCATCACTATTATCATTAATAAAATCCGAAAGCACACTAATATATTTATTTATATCCATTGGAAAAGCATAATCTAAAAACAGATTTGTTTGATTTTCAAAAAAATATAAATGGTAAAGTTTTAATATATCTTTTTTAATGTAATCCATATATTCTCCTAAACGTTAGTAAATTATAATTATTTATTATATTATATACCAAATATTTTTAACTTTTAAACATTAGATTATCAACTTTAGTCTTCGTTGTGAAATATGGAGAAGATTACTAATAAAATATGATTCTTGCCTTCGTAAAAAAGATTAAAATCTAGTTTACTTTGTTTGTATACATGATAAAATATATTTTAATATAAAAAGCAAATAATAAGAAATGAGTAACAATCTAGAAAGATTAAATTATTTTTTTAGTATTGCGTATTACTTTAAATTTATATGAGAGGGATTTATTATGGGGATAACGGAATTATATAAAGGAATGGAGCTTTCTACTCAAATACTTATAAAAGAAGCAATTAATAGAAAAATTGATGTAAAAATCTTAGATGTGAAACAAAATTTTATATCTCTTAAAAAAGGGAAGAAGGTGGAATACGTAAAACAAGCTACAAAAACTTCTGTTGATACATATATATCAACACTAATTATGGAAAATAAAGAAGTGACTAAGATAATATTAAGTGAACATGGTATCAATGTGCCTAATGGTATTTCAGTGTATTCTGTTAAAGAGGCGATCGAAAAATGGGATGATATTAAAAATAATAGTATAGTAATAAAACCTAAATCAACAAATTTTGGGATGGGGGTAGTTATACTTGAAAATATAAAATCATGCGATTATTTTAAAGATGCAATTAAAAAAGCATTTAGATACGATGATACTGTACTAATTGAAGAATATGTCCCGGGAAAAGAATATAGATTTTTGGTAATTGGAAGTGAAGTAGTTGCCATTTTAATGCGTATTCCTGCTAATGTAAAAGGAGATGGAATGCATACAATTGAACAGTTGGTTGTAGAAAAAAATAAAGACCCATTAAGGGGTAAAGGTTACGTTACACCTTTAGAAAAAATTAATATGGGCGAAATCGAAATAGATTACTTAAAGCTGCAAGGGAAAAGTTTAGATTATATACCCGAGCTAGGTGAAATAATATATCTAAGAGAGAATTCTAATATAAGTACTGGTGGAGATAGTATTGATTATACTGATGAAATAATTGAAGAATATAAAAGAATATCTATAAATGCAGTAGAGGCAGTGGGAGCTAAAATATGTGGTGTCGATATGATAATAAGAGATGTTAGTGAAACACCAAACTGTGGAAATCATAGTATAATTGAATTGAACTTCAATCCTGCTTTGCATATACACAATTTTCCTTATCATGGAAAAAACAGGCATGCCGAGAAAAAGGTGTTGGATTTATTAGGGTTCTAATGTTAGAAAATTTCTAGAAAATTTAGATTTATTTCGTTTAGTATTATAGTATTTGGAGAGCATAATTGGTATACAAGAGAGGAAGTGTATCTAGATGACTAAAGATAGCCAACCTGATAATAAGAAAGTAAGGAAGGAAAAAAGTAAAGGACAGATTCCTATAACTGAAGAAGGACATAATCATAATCCAAATGCTAAAAAACAATCAGTAAAACCTAATGATGTGTGATTTTTTAGTGATGTTAGATAGTGATATTTACTAAAAGTTATGGTGTTTTTAAGAGAAAGATAGGATTGTTTATTAATTATAAAACCTTATAATTGATTTAATATAAAAACACTAATTTTATATATTTATACGTATATAAGTGATGTTTTTGAATATTACATGTAGGGAATAATAGATTACATAAAATAGTTATGGGCGCATGTTTTAATACAATCTCAAATACGCTCACGCCAAGACCAATGGTAAGAAATAAAAGAAAACCTAAATTATGGGAACTCGCTGTGCTCAGACAGCCGATAATTTTTAACAGTCTTCTTTTATTTCTTTTGATTTAAGCGAAGCTAATGCCTTGTCGGGCACATAATAAAGATTTTTTAATTCAATAGTATAAACATAATGAATATATTGCATCTTATAATGTTTTATTATTTTAGTTTATGTGCGGGAGTTGATATTGCATTAAAAATGCTCTAGATGTGATATGAAATTATTTACTTGGAACAAAAGTTTTATAGTATGCAGAATCTATGATTAAACAATGGTTTAGCAATAGTTGAACGATAGCTCGAATGTCATTCAGAGCGAAGCGAAGAATCTTATTTCCTAGTAACTGCTCAGCACAATTCTTGACTCCATAGTCATCCTTGCCACAAAGGACTAAAGTCAAAAGACTATTATAGTATTCCTCTATAGTGAAAGATCCTTCGTCGCAAGCTCCTCTGGATGACATGGCAGATGGGATAACGATAGTTCAACGATAGCTGAACTACTGTTTAACAATTGTTCAATAATCGTTTAGCAAGGATTTAAAAGTCATTCAGAGCGAAGCGAAGAATCTTACTCACTAGAACTTGCTCTTTACAATTCTTGTTTTCATAACTAATCCATAAAGTAAATGACCAAAGACAGAAGACGATTATAGCATCCTATTATAAGGGTCGCAGATCCTTCGTCGCAAGTTCCTCTTGATGACATAGGAGTAAGGTATAATGATGACGCAAACGTCATTCAGAGGGTAGCGAAGAATCTTATTTCATAGTAACTGCTCAGTACAATTCTTGACTCCAAAGTCATCATTGCCACAAAGGACTAAAGTCAAAAGACTATTATAGCATTCCTCTATAATAGTGAAAGATCCTTCGTCGCAAGCTCCTCTGGATGACATAGGAAGATGGCTCAACAATAGTTTAACAAAAGGTTTAATTCCCAAAAGGAATCCCTTTGCCCTAACAGACTAACAGACTGCTAAAGAAAGTCGAAATATTGCAACTTATGACTATTTGTGATGTTCTATATTTTTTTCCTCCAAAAATTTATTAAAAGAGGAATAAGATTTTAAAGAGTTGAATTCTGACCAGCACTTTTCTGTGTTTACATGTCGATTATATTCATAATATTTTTCAAGAGCTGCAAATACTTCTTTATAATCTGCTTCTAGTTCAAATAAAACTATAAGAGAGTTTTTCATATTAGTTAGTGATTTTTCTATATGTCTATTGTAGGAAGACGTATCTCTTAGACTTTCTTTTTGCAATTTGGAAAAACGAATTTTTTCTACTAAATCAAACATATACATGTTTTTTAGCATATCACTGATTTCAGCTTCTTTCGCAAATATTCCAGCGTTTTTATAACTGGCTGTATCATTGATGAATTCTTTAATGCAGGCATCTAAATTTTTTGCATTTTCATTTTTGTTTTTGTATAATAATTTAATTAATTTTACAAGTGGTTTAATTTTTTTTCTTAACTCATCACTATTATCATTAATAAAATCCGAAAGCACACTAATATATTTATTTATATCCATTGGAAAAGCATAATCTAAAAACAGATTTGTTTGATTTTCAAAAAAATATAAATGGTAAAGTTTTAATATATCTTTTTTAATGTAATCCATATATTCTCCTAAACGTTAGTAAATTATAATTATTTATTATATTATATACCAAATATTTTTAACTTTTAAACATTAGATTATCAACTTTAGTCTTCGTTGTGAAATATGGAGAAGATTACTAATAAAATATGATTCTTGCCTTCGTAAAAAAGATTAAAATCTAGTTTACTTTGTTTGTATACATGATAAAATATATTTTAATATAAAAAGCAAATAATAAGAAATGAGTAACAATCTAGAAAGATTAAATTATTTTTTTAGTATTGCGTATTACTTTAAATTTATATGAGAGGGATTTATTATGGGGATAACGGAATTATATAAAGGAATGGAGCTTTCTACTCAAATACTTATAAAAGAAGCAATTAATAGAAAAATTGATGTAAAAATCTTAGATGTGAAACAAAATTTTATATCTCTTAAAAAAGGGAAGAAGGTGGAATACGTAAAACAAGCTACAAAAACTTCTGTTGATACATATATATCAACACTAATTATGGAAAATAAAGAAGTGACTAAGATAATATTAAGTGAACATGGTATCAATGTGCCTAATGGTATTTCAGTGTATTCTGTTAAAGAGGCGATCGAAAAATGGGATGATATTAAAAATAATAGTATAGTAATAAAACCTAAATCAACAAATTTTGGGATGGGGGTAGTTATACTTGAAAATATAAAATCATGCGATTATTTTAAAGATGCAATTAAAAAAGCATTTAGATACGATGATACTGTACTAATTGAAGAATATGTCCCGGGAAAAGAATATAGATTTTTGGTAATTGGAAGTGAAGTAGTTGCCATTTTAATGCGTATTCCTGCTAATGTAAAAGGAGATGGAATGCATACAATTGAACAGTTGGTTGTAGAAAAAAATAAAGACCCATTAAGGGGTAAAGGTTACGTTACACCTTTAGAAAAAATTAATATGGGCGAAATCGAAATAGATTACTTAAAGCTGCAAGGGAAAAGTTTAGATTATATACCCGAGCTAGGTGAAATAATATATCTAAGAGAGAATTCTAATATAAGTACTGGTGGAGATAGTATTGATTATACTGATGAAATAATTGAAGAATATAAAAGAATATCTATAAATGCAGTAGAGGCAGTGGGAGCTAAAATATGTGGTGTCGATATGATAATAAGAGATGTTAGTGAAACACCAAACTGTGGAAATCATAGTATAATTGAATTGAACTTCAATCCTGCTTTGCATATACACAATTTTCCTTATCATGGAAAAAACAGGCATGCCGAGAAAAAGGTGTTGGATTTATTAGGGTTCTAATGTTAGAAAATTTCTAGAAAATTTAGATTTATTTCGTTTAGTATTATAGTATTTGGAGAGCATAATTGGTATACAAGAGAGGAAGTGTATCTAGATGACTAAAGATAGCCAACCTGATAATAAGAAAGTAAGGAAGGAAAAAAGTAAAGGACAGATTCCTATAACTGAAGAAGGACATAATCATAATCCAAATGCTAAAAAACAATCAGTAAAACCTAATGATGTGTGATTTTTTAGTGATGTTAGATAGTGATATTTACTAAAAGTTATGGTGTTTTTAAGAGAAAGATAGGATTGTTTATTAATTATAAAACCTTATAATTGATTTAATATAAAAACACTAATTTTATATATTTATACGTATATAAGTGATGTTTTTGAATATTACATGTAGGGAATAATAGATTACATAAAATAGTTATGGGCGCATGTTTTAATACAATCTCAAATACGCTCACGCCAAGACCAATGGTAAGAAATAAAAGAAAACCTAAATTATGGGAACTCGCTGTGCTCAGACAGCCGATAATTTTTAACAGTCTTCTTTTATTTCTTTTGATTTAAGCGAAGCTAATGCCTTGTCGGGCACATAATAAAGATTTTTTAATTCAATAATATGAACATAATGAATATATTGCATCTTATAATGTTTTATTATTTTAGTTTATGTGCCGGATTTGATATTGTATTAAAAATGCGCTAGATGTTATATAGAATTATTTGCTTTGATCAAAGGATTTATGGTATGCAGAATATATGATTACACAATGGGTTAGAATAGTTAAACGATATCTCAAATGTCATTCAGAGTGTAGCGAAGAATCTTATTCCCCCTGAAGGAATCCCCGTATCTCAACAGACTACCCGACTACTTAACAAAGGTTACACATATTGTATGTAAGTGTTTTTTTAGCATTAATATTACATAACCATTGACTATAAATAGATAAAGAAATATAATATCTATATAAAAATAAACAATTAAGGATAGTGTTTATATATGAGAGGGGACAATAAGATGTATGATTTGCCAATTCATATAATGAAAAAAGGGTATGTAGAAGATGATGATTTTTATATTTGTCTATTATGTGGTGAAAAAATAGAAAAGGGTGTAATATATAAAGTTCATGATAACATGTATGAAGCTGAGAAATATATGAAAATACATATACGAGAAGTGCATGGAAGTGTATTTGAATATTTAATAGGCTTAGAAAAAAAAGTTACTGGCTTATCTTCTCATCAAAATAATCTATTAAAACTTTTTTATGAAGGCAAGAAAGATGAAGAAGTTCAAAAGATATTAGGAATAGGCAGTAAGTCTACTGTTAGAAATCATAGATTTGTATTGAAAGAAAAAGAGAGACAGGCAAAAATATTTTTAATTCTTATGGAATTAATAAAAGAAAAAGGAACAACTTCATTAAGATTAGACAAAGCGAATAATGGGAATAAAAGTTTAAAGGATAAATATGAAATATATAAAGATGATTATGATAAAATACTTGCAAAATATTTCACACAAGGTTTGAATGGACGTATTAAAACTTTTAATATGAAAGAAAAAAATAGGATTGTGGTTCTAAAGCAAATTATTAAACGTTTTGAGACTGAAAGAAGATATACGGAAAAAGAAGTGAATAAAATACTAAAGGATGTATATGAAGATTTTGTTACTATAAGAAGATACTTGATAGAGTATGGTTTTATGGAACGGCTTGATGATTGCAGTGAATATTGGATAAGTGAAGAAAATAATAGAATAGTTGAGGAAAATAAAATGGAGAGAAAAAAACAACTTAAACAGCAGTATAAAGATACTAAAATTGAGGCAGGAGTATATCAAATAACAAATATAAGTAATAAGAAGGTACTAATTGTTGCTACTCCAAATGTAAAAACAATTAATGGTAGATTAATGGAATTGAGGGGAGGTATGCACAGAAATAAAGAACTACAAGATGATTGGAATAAATATGGTGAAAATTCTTTTGAATTTGATATTCTAGAAATATTAAAGGAGCCCAAGGAAGGTTTCTTTGATAAAAAAGATGAATTGAAAAAATTAGAATTGAAATGGCTTAATAAATTGCTTCCTTACGGAGAAAATGGATATAATGTAGAAAGTAGAAAGTAGAAATATTATATACAGTCTGTGATAGTTGATCAGATTAATGGAAGAATATTTATTGCATATGTTTCATAATAAGATTAAAGATGTAGTAAAGTAAATATTATAATAATGGAGTGCAAAATTTAATGAATAGACACTATGACTATACAATGCCAGCCGAATGGGAAAATCATGAAAGAACTTTTATACAATGGCCAGTTAAAGATTCTTTGATTTACCCTGAAAATTATAAGGAAGTATGTAATGGTTATGCTCAAGTGATAAATGCTATTTCTCAATTTGAACCTGTTACAATTATTGTAAATGAAGATATAACTAATCCTGCTGAAATACTTTGTAATGATTCAATAGAGATAATAAAGATTCCTCATAATGATGCATGGATAAGGGATAATGGACCCACATTTGTTATTAATAATCAAAACAAAATAGCAGGAATCAATTGGGAGTTTAACGCTTGGGGAGAAAAATATATCCCTTATGATTTGGATGCCAAAGTGGCTTCTAAGTTATTGTCTCATTTTCATATTACATGTTATGATGTTCCAATGGTTTTAGAAGGGGGATCAATACATGTCGATGGTGAAGGTACTCTGTTAACAACTGAAGAATGTCTGCTGAATCCAAATAGGAATCCTAATTTAAGTAAAAATCAAATCGAAGATATATTAAAAGAGTATCTAAATGTGACAAAAATCATTTGGCTAAAGAATGGTTTGTTTGGAGATGAAACCAATGGGCATATAGATAATATTGCTTGTTTTGTCAGACCAGGAGTAGTGATGTTGCAAACATGTTACAACAAAGAAGATCCTAATTATCAAATTACTTTAAAAAGTATAGATATATTACAGAAATCTATAGATGCGAAAGGAAGAAAACTAAGAATAATTGAAATGCCTCAACCTCCAATACGTTATTATAAAGATACTAGACTAACTCTGAGTTACCTAAATTTTTATTTTGTAAATGGGGGTATTCTGCTTCCTGTTTTTGGAGGAGACGCCATAGAGACTGATAAAAGAGCAGAAAATATTTTGCATGATTTATTTCCACATTATGAGATAGTGAATATCGACGGGATGGCACTAATAAAGGAAGGTGGCAACATTCACTGCATTACCCAGCAAATGCCTTTGACAAAACATTAAACTAAAGGAGGATTACTTGGTGCGTAAAATAAAAGTTGCAACGATTCAGATGAGTTGTACTTCTAATATTCAAGAAAATATTAACAAGGCAGATAGCTTAGTTAGACAAGGGGCAGCAAAAGGAGCACAAATAATTTTGCTCCAAGAATTATTCGAAACACTGTATTTTTGTCAGAAAGAAAAACCAGAGTATTATTCATATGCAACTAGTGTAGAAAATAATAAAGCTGTTTGCCATTTTAAAAAGGTAGCTCGAGAATTAAGTATTGTAATTCCTATTAGTTTTTATGAGAAAAAAAACAATGCATTATATAATTCTATTGCAGTAATTGATGCAGATGGAGAAGTGCTTGGAATATATAGAAAGAGTCATATCCCAGATGGTCCTGGATATGAGGAAAAGTATTATTTTAATCCAGGAGACACAGGATTGAAAGTATGGAATACAAAATATGCAAGAATAGGTATAGGAATATGTTGGGATCAATGGTATCCTGAAGCTGCTAGATGTATGGTTTTGATGGGAGCAGAGATTTTATTGTATCCTACTGCAATTGGTTCTGAACCAGAAAATCAGAGCCTAGATTCAAAAGAACATTGGCAACGTTGCATGATTGGACATGCAGCATGTAATTTGGTGCCAGTAGTGGCTTCTAATCGAATAGGTAAAGAGAGTATTGAAGATTCTTCAATAAACTTTTATGGATCGTCATTTATCTGTAATCATATAGGTGAGATAATATCTCAAGCTAATAGGACGGAAGAAGCTGTATTATTAGCAGAATTAGATTTAGAATATATTGAAGAGCAACGGATTGAATGGGGAATTTTTAGAGATCGTAGACCAGATCTGTACAAGGTAATTTTGACTTATGATGGAGAGAATGGGTGTGTGTTTAGATAAGGCT
Organism: Eubacteriaceae bacterium; assembly: GCA_049366695.1. Taxonomy (GTDB): domain Bacteria; phylum Bacillota; class Clostridia; order Eubacteriales; family Alkalibacteraceae; genus JBMNCR01. The sequence goes on along the minus strand of JBMNCR010000064.1, from coordinate 131,180 downwards.
GTTAGTAAAATTATTTTGGGAAATTAGATATGCATCATTATCTTAAATAAATGATCCACGAGTTATGAACTTTTAATGTTAATTTTATTAAATCTTAGTTTAATACTATAGATGGTAAAAATGATAAAAGGTATTATAATAAAATTCACTAAACAGATGTATTGAAAATAATACAATACTTTAAAAAGAATAAAAGAATTCCCTGAAATGAAATATGAACCTACTAAAACCATTCCGCTTATTATATATGTTAGAATATTGAGTTTTTGTTTACTAAAATTATAATTTTTTAAAATCGTAAGAATTCCATAAAAAGTAATTAGATATTTTAGTAACCATCCTCCTGATATTTGCAACATAACATATAGCTCACCAAAATCTAGAAATTGAAAATAACTTACTAATTGTGTTTGTAAAAGTTTTGGGTAGTTCATTGATATTGCTCTAAAAGGTGTAAAAGTCATAAGCACTCCAGTAATAGATACTATTTCCATCTGAATCAATACTATAAGTGCAATTATTACGTATTTAATCATATTTTTCTTATTATCATTAATATATGTTAAATATATAAATGAGATTGAGACTGAACCATATAATCCCAGAGTTTCTAGAACAGATAAGAAAAAATCAAATTTAATACCATCTTGAAATATAGGAAAAAGCATGGAAGCATGTTTGTATTTTATTGTTAATAATCCTAGATTAATTCCAGCTATCATAATAAAAATGATACCTATCATAGTAATGGTAACTACTGCTACTAGATTTTTTTTTATTACATATATTGATGGAATAATAAAGAATAATAAAAAAAACCATTGTGGAGTTTCAATTAACATATTTTGATGCATAGAGTCTGCCTGTACAGAAGAACATTCTATCAGTATAAAAAATAAATTAGAAAGAAACAATATCATGAAAAAATTGCCTGTTTTATTTCCTAGTGTATTCTGATATATTTCTAATATACTTTTACCATCACTTTTTTTCCATATACTTATCATATAAATGTAAAAGAAAAAGATAATAATAGATGATACTATTACAGCAATCCAACTTTCTCTTTGTCCATGAATCATAAAGGTTCTTGGGTAAGTTTTCATTGCAACTATAGAAACTGCTAATATAATAAAAATAAAATGTTTTGAAGTGAATTTATCCATTTAGTAACCTCGATACAAATTTATTATGAGTATGAACATAAATTATAGAAAAATATACATGAATTAATATATAAATTAACTATTATATATATTTTCTATGATTATGTAATAATGAATACTTTATGTGGAAATTACAGATAATATACTAGGTGATTATAATGTCATTTGATATTAAGGATATAAAAGTTAAACTAAAAGATAATTCTGATATTAAGTATCGTGACATCATTTGTTGTAATGAAATGGTGACTTTAGTATATGTAGATAATTTATGTGATTCTAATTATATTAGTGAATATATTATTAAACCACTATTAAATAATCAGAAAAATATTACAGAAATAGATGAAATAAAAAAAGAAATTATTCAGGCTACATCAGTCGAGGATGTAGATACTTTGGAAGATGCTATTACTAATATTTTATCTGCAAATGTGATTATTTATTTTTCTTCATTAAAGAAAACGATTTATTGCGATGTAAAAGGATTTAGCAAAAGATCAGTGGATATCCCTCCTTCAGAAACGGTAATTAAAGGTTCTAGAGAAGGATTTACAGAAAATATACAAGATAACATTTCAGCTATACGTAGAAGAATTAGAACTTCTGATTTTAAGATTGAATACTTTAAATTAGGAAGCCAATCACAAACGGATATAGCATTGTTGTATATTGAGGGAACAACACCAAGTAAATTGATAAATTATATCCGAGAAAAGATTAATATGATTAATAATAAGAATTTTATTTTTTATATTAACAATTTAGAAGAAGTTTTAAAATGCAAGGGGACTTCATTTGATACTATAGGGTATACAGAGAAGCCAGATGTGGCCGTTGCAAAATTATCTGAGGGCAGGGTCGTTGTTATTTTTGATGGGACTACATTTGCCATAACAGCTCCATATTTTTTTATAGAAAATTTTCAAACTACTGATGATTATACATTAAATAAATTTATAGCTAATACTGGTAGAGGTTTGAGATGGGCAGCTTTTTTGCTGTCAACATTGCTTCCGGGATTTTATTTGGCAATTGTTACTTATCATTTTAAATTGATGCCTGCTATTTTTTTATATAGAATGGCAATATTTCGTGCTGGAGTTCCTGTTCCAACTGTAATAGAATTATTGTATATGATGATATTTTTTCAAATTATAAGAGAGGCAGGGTTTAGATTGCCACAACCTATTGGTCCCACATTAAGTATTGTTGGAGCGCTAATACTTGGTGATGCAGCAGTAAGCTCAGGTTTTGCATCTCAGGTAACTGTTGTAGTGGTTGCTATTGCTTCAATTTCTTCTTATTTGATTCCAAAATTATATATATCTATATTTATATGGAATACGATTTTGATACTATTTGCATCATTTTTGGGATTGCCTGGTTATTTTATGGGATTTGTAGTTTTTGTTTCGCACCTTTCTAATTTAACTACATGTGGTTATCCATATCTATATCCACTAGGTACGTTAACTAGTTTTAAATATAAAGATGTTATATTTAGAGGTGATTTGAGTGAAATTTCTTACAATATCCTCATAAAGGAAGAAAAAAAATGAAGAAAATGATAATTATACTACTTGTTGCTATACTATTGCTTGCCAGTGGTTGTTTTTCTTATAGAGATATGAATAGGTTGTTTTTTGGAACTGTAGGACTTTTTGATATAAATGATAAAGGGGAATTATTACTATATGGAGAAAGTTTTACAACTAATAGGGGTGGAGAAGAGTTTGGAACTGAAGTAAGAATTATTCTAACAGGAACTGGAAAAACTGTATTAGGCGCTTTTTATGGGTATGGTGCAAAATTTCCAATAGCTTATGATATGAACAAGGTTTTAATCTATACAGAAAGATTAGCAAGACAGGGATTTAAAGATTATATGGATTCACCTAGAAGAAATCAAAAACCTAGTTTAAAACAATATTTATTTGTTTGTGAAGGGGATGTTGAGAAACTACTTTCAATTGAAATTAGTGATGAAAAATTTTTGGGTATGTATTTAGAGAATATGATGATTTTTCAAAGTAACGTAGCAAACGTAAGGGCACTTCAATTAAATGACTTTTTAAATGAACAAGAAATTGGGAGTAAAATTTCATTGATGCCTATTATTGGGGTAGTGGAGAAAGTCATTGAAGAACGTATTGATGTAATAGGTGTTGCTATTATAGAAGATTACAAAATGATAGATAAATTGTCGGTAGAAGAATTGGTATATTATAAGTTTTTAAACAATGAAATGAAAATTGGATATATTGATGCAGTAAATCCTCAAAATGAAAATGGATACGTATCTTTAAATACAGGAAAAACTAAGACAAAAAGAACTGTCACGTATAAAAATAATATTGTGCAAGTAGATATTATGATTAATACTATTGTATCTCTTGAGGAAGCAGAAGGGGGAATAGATTTACTTGATGATAAAATAAGAAAGCAAATTGAAAAAAATGCGTCAGAGGTTGTAAAAAATAAGTGTATGGAACTATTTGATAAATATAAAGAAAAGGGAATTGATCTTTTAAATATTCAAGCTGATATGCAAAGGAAATATCCTAAGGTTCAATTAGAGGATATCATGGAAGTAACAAAACTAAACTTAGAGGTAAAAGTACAGATAGAGGGTAGTGGAAATATTACAGATTCTAAGTAATAACGCTATGAGTTTGCAGAAGGATCTGTTATTACGAGCATGTGAAATAAATGAATTTTATATGAAGGAAATAATAGAGTGCATACAATAGTTTTGCGATGGTTCAATGATAGTAAAGTGGAAAGTTAATTAATTATTGTGTATAGTTAGGGCGCATATTTTAATACAATCTCAAACACGCTTGCGCCAATACCGATGGAAAGAAAAAAAAGAAAACCTAAATTATCGGAACTCGCTACACTCAAACAGCCGATAATTTTTAACGGTTCTCTTTTCTTTCTTTTGAACAAAGCGAAGCTAATGTTTGTTATTGCATTAAAAATGCGCTAGATGTTCTATATAGTTGTTTATTTTGTTGTTGTTTTATTGTATACAGATTCTATGATTAATGGTTCAAAAATGGTCTAACAGTGGTTTAATCCCCAAAAGGAATCCCTTTACCTTAACTACTAATAGACTTCCCTAAGAAAGATGAATTAGTGGAAGGGCTAAAAGCTAATTACAATTATTGCGAAATTGATATTATTTTATAAATAGTATCATTGAAAAGCTAGTTTTAAATAATTGGTATTGCGATTACCGTAATCAGTTTAAGAACTATATTGCATAAATACACGCAGTATAGTATCATTATTATTAAAAATTGGTTGATAAAGTAGGTGAATGATGGATGAATATTAATGAAGAAGCAAAGCAAGCAAAAGAAGCTTCGATTGGTTTGGCTGCATCTTCTACAAGTCTTAAAAATAAAGCTTTAGCGGAAATTGGTGTAGAATTAAACAATAGAATGCAGGATATAGTCAATGCTAATAAGGCTGATTTAGAAAGAAGCGAGAAAGAAAATCTACCTAGTCCTCTTTTGAAAAGATTAAAATTTGATGAGGGAAAGATATTAGAGGTAATTGATGGTATCGAAAGCTTAATTAAACTTACTGATCCAGTGGGTGAAACATTATCTACAACAAAATTGGATGAAGATTTAGAACTGTATAAAGTGAGTTGTCCTATAGGAGTTATAGGAGTTATTTTTGAATCGAGACCTGATGCTTTAGTTCAAATTTCTACTTTGTGTTTAAAAAGTGGTAATGCAGTACTATTAAAAGGTGGTAATGAAGCTCGAAATACAAATAAAATACTTACGGACGTCATTAGAGATGCTTGTGAAAGAGTTGGAATACCAAGTGGATGGATTCAATTATTGGAAACTCGAGATGATGTAAAGGAAATGTTAAAATTAGATGAATTTATAGATTTGATTATTCCTAGAGGATCAAATGAGTTTGTAAAATATATAATGGAAAATTCTAATATACCTGTGCTTGGTCATGCAGATGGAATATGTCATTGTTTTGTAGATGAAGATATAGAAATGCAAACGGCAGTGGATATCGTAGTAGATTCGAAAACTCAGTATGTGGCTGTATGTAATGCAACTGAAACATTATTAGTACACCAAAATATTGCTCCGCAGTTTTTACCTCTTCTTAAAAAAGATATGGATAAAAAAAATGTAGAATTAGTTGGTTGTAAAAAAGTTAAAGAAATCATAGATGTAGGCGCGGCTACTGAAGAAGATTGGAAAAGCGAATATCTTGATTATAAGTTATCCATAAAAATTGTAGATGATCTGAATGAAGCTATAAATCACATTAATACATATGGCTCTGGACATACAGATGCTATTATTACTAATATTAAAGAAAATGTGGAAGAATTTATGAATTTAGTAGATTCAGGAAATGTATTTTGGAATTGTTCTACAAGGTTTAGTGATGGATTTAGATATGGTTTTGGTGCAGAAGTGGGAATTAGTACTAATAAAATACATGCAAGAGGACCCGTTGGTCTTGATGGATTGCTTATATACAAATATAAGATGAAAGGAAACGGTCATATAGTTTCGGATTACCAAAATCAAACCAAGACATTTAAACACGAAAAAATTAATAAAGATTTTAATATATAAAATTACTTATGAAAGCAGCAGGTATAACCTGCTGCTTCGTTTATCTTTTGCTAGGGAAGTTTAATTTTTTCCAGTTAGCCATTGTTTACTCAATTATTTTTGATTTCAAGTATATTTCTTGTTCATTAATATATTTTATCATTTCTAAATCATCAGTACCTTTAAGTTTATTTACGAATTCCAGTGTTTTTTTATAGTAAGTTTTTGCATCAGTAAATTTTTCTTCATCTTCATAAGTATTTGCTTCTATTATTAATAATTCAACAATGGAGACGATCATATCAGTATGTGACTCACCATAGCCACATATCAAATCTAAGGTTGTATCAATAGGTAACATAAAAAGCATTTCTCTACTCACACCAAAAAATTGTTTTAATGAATCATCAAATATAAAGTGACATGTTTGATAATTCTTTATTTTTTTATTGAATATAATACTGGCAATAGCTTCGGACATTTGTTCGATCATTCTCATTATATAGTCATTTTTATACATATAATCACCTTCATTTTCAAGTATAGTATTATTAAAACATATTCATTTATTATTTGCTATCTATTAATATAAAAATAGAAAAAGTCAACTCAGAATCACTGGGGACGGTTCTTGGTGATTACGATTAACTGGTCTTAACTTCGATAAATAAAATTTACAATTGCATAATTGTCTATATGTGTTTGGTATGAAGTAGTTAAGATTAAATATATAACTATTTTAATTATTTTTCAACTGCATCGGTAAAAGTAGAGTATGATATAATGATGCTTATAAATAAATTTTCAAACATACGAAAAAGATTATGATTTTGCCTAAAGATTCGGGAAAAAGAAAAAAATCGACATATTATTTTTTATAACTGACTAGATATGTAATAAATTAATTACACAATATTATAACCAATTCAATATATAGAATACATATGACATAATTAATTTTACGAGGAGAATTATGGATAATTTTATTGCATCACTAAATGTAGTATTGCCACTTTTTATAATGATGAGTTTGGGAAGTTTTATTAGAATTGTTGGAATTTTAGATGAAGAAATGACTTATAAAATGAATGCATTTACTTTTAAGGTGTTACTACCAATTTTTTTATTTACAAATATATACAATAATGAATTAGATAAAACTTATAATTGGAAATTAGTTGTTTTTTCTGTGATATCCATTATAATCTTGTATTTGATACTTTGGTTTATTATCCCATTAATTGATGATGATAATAGAAGAAGGAGCGTTATTATTCAGGGTATTTATAGAAGCAATTTTATTATTTTTGGAATTGCAGTATGCACATCATTGTTTGGAGAAAGCTCCGCTGGGTCTACAGCTATAATGACTATTATAATAGTTCCATTATTTAATATCTTAGCGGTATTTACTCTAGAAAGCTATCGAAAAGATAGTGGAGGTTTGTCAAATATTATAAAAGGGATTGTATTAAATCCTTTAATAATAGCATCTATATTAGGTATAATAATAAATTTTATAGGTATAAAATTTCCGACAGCCGTCGAAAAAACACTTAGTGATATTTCTAAAACGGCTACTCCATTAGCATTGATGATTTTAGGTGCATCATTTAAGTTTTCTTCAATAAGTAAGTATTTTAGGCAGCTTACAATAAGTGTGGTGGGAAAATTGATAATAGTTCCCGCATTATTTATACCATTAAGCATTTTAATGGGGTTTAGAGATGTAGAACTTATTACGTTGATATCTATCTTTGGTGCACCTACATCTGTTTCATCATTTACAATGGCACAGCAAATGGATGCTAATAGCGAACTTGCATCACAGATAGTTGTATTTACATCTTTGATATCTATTATTACCATGTTTGGATGGATATTTATTACTAAACAAATAGGTGTAATATAGAAAATTTATCAATAATAAATAAGGTAAAGTTGAGTGATATATTAAAATAACGAAAAATTATTTATAGAAGAATACATACATAAAACTTTCAAATATTAAAATTTGAAAGTTTTTTTGTTGTCATAATTCTGTCATAATATCACATTATAATATTATTAAAATATAAGAATAACACAAAAATCAAAATAGGAAGGAAGATAAATATGATGCTAATTGGTTGGGTTTTAATAGGGGTTGTCATATATTATGTACTTAAAAATGATAGAGGCTTAACATTTTCATCTAAGAGTAGTGCGGAGGAATTACTCAAAGAGAGGTATGTAAATGGTGAAATTGATGAAGAAACATATTTAAAAATGAAAAATGTATTAAAAAAATAATTATTCGTAAGAAAGGAGAATAGATAATGATGGGGAGAAGAGGTTTTATACCACATGATTTTCATCTTGGAGTTGCATATCATAATAATATTTGGAGTTCGCTGATAATGTTAGGGGTAGCGATTTTAATAGGAGTATTGATAGTGTGGATTGTTAAGAAAGCTAAAAATAGCAACAATAGAGTATTGGAAGAATTGAAAATTAAATATGTAAAAGAAGAAATAAGTGAAGAAGATTACCTTCGTAAAAAAGAAGTTATACTTAGAAAGTGAGATGAGTTAATATGAAAAAAGCAGTTGTCATATCAACTATTCTAGCAGTACTTCTAATATCTGGAGGAATAATTGGAAGCATATATTATCAACAGAACGATACAGATAATGATCTGATAACTAATCAATCGTATCAAAGAGATGAGTACAATTATACTACTAGGGGCAACGGTAATAGAGGAAGAATGTATAATAGAAGCTTTATAGAAGATAAAGATAGTGAAACTTATGACGTTTCCGAACAAATTTCTATAGAAGAATTAACAAATGATATAGATGAATACATAAAAAAAATAGATGAAAATTTGATAATTGATGATGTGTTTCTTTATGAAGATTATCAGTATTATTTTTCAATTATAGAAAAAGATACAGAGTTAGGTGCTTTTGAGTTAATAGTAGATTCAATAACTGGTAATATTTACAGTTGCAATGGAGCTAATATAAAGTGGAATGAAAAATATGCTATATATAAAAATGGAAGGTGTACTAACTCACTAATGTCTTATTCTCAATTAGATGAAGAGCTTAGTTTAGTAGATGCTAATAAAATTGCAAATGAGTATGTTTCGGATAATATAAATGCAGATTATAATATTGTTACAGGAAATACCTTCTATGGATATTATACATTTTATATACAGGAAGATGCTAAAACTATAGGGATTATCAGTGTAAATAGCCAAGATGGAAAAGTATGGCTTAATAATAGACATGGAGAGATTATCGAAGTTATTGATTAGAAATATTCTTCATAGGCAGGTCGCTTTGCGACCTGTTTTATATTGTAAGTGCATGATATAATAACGATTAGAGGTGGTTATTTGTCTTTCAATATTATGGTTGTAGAAGATCAATTAGAAATTCAAGAAATTGTAGGGAAATACCTATTAAAAGAGGGTTATCAGATTTTATATGCAGACAATGGGATTGATGCTTTAGCAAAATTCAATGAAAATGATGTTCATTTGATAATACTTGATGTCATGATGCCAGGAATTGATGGATATGAGGTATTAAAAGAGATTAGACGTATTTCACAATTGCCAATAATTATGCTAACAGCAAAGCAAGAAGAAGTAGATAGACTTATGGGATTTGATTATGGAGCAGATGATTATGTAATAAAACCTTTTAGTCCAAAAGAGTTGATGCGTAGAGTTCGAGCATTGCTAAAAAGAGTATATACGGAAAATAAAAATACAAAAGTTATTATAGAAGGTGAATTGGAACTTCATATTCAAAGTCAAAAGATTTTTAAAAACGGTATTGAAATAAATATTACTACTACTGAATTTGAATTGCTAAATGTTTTTTTTCAGAATATTGGGAATGTATTATCTAGAGAACAATTAATTGAAAAAGCTTTTGGATACGAATATGAAGGATATGACAGAAGTGTTGATACGCATATAAAAAGGATAAGACAAAAGATAGAAGAAGATAGTAAGAATCCACGATATTTAAAAACCAAATATGGAGCAGGATATATCTTTGGAGGATGAATAATATGACTATTAAAAGACAATGGGTTGCTATGATGATTATTATTGCTGTGATGGCAATTGTAGTAAATTCATTATTATACAGTGCATTGATAGATAAATATTTTTTAAGTTATATAGGAGAAAATTACAATAATCAAATTGAGGAGATTCAAGAGTATTCTAGTTTTTTAATATTAAATGAATCATACACATCGGGTCAAATGAAAATGGAGTTGCGTAAATATTTAGATGACCCAATAGTAGGAATAACTATATACGATATATCTGGTAATATAGTGGCATCAGTCAGAGAGAATAAGAAGATGCATAATTCAATGATGAGGCGTAGAGAAGTAGTTGAACAAAATGATGATTACGATCTTGTAAATGAAAATAAAGATGTTGGAAGAGTAATCATTACACGACAAGGTACAGTTGAAAGTTCTTTAACATCAATAAAATTTAAGAATGCATTGTTAGTAAACAGTTTATTATCTGGAGTAATAGTATTATTTTTTGCAATAATTGTAAGCTTGTTTATTAGCAAAAAAACTACGAGGGATTTAATTTTTACTGCTAATTATGCAAAATCGATGGATGTAAATGAAGAAAATAAATTGAAATTTTCAAATATTAAGGAAATTAAAGATATACAAAATAGTTTGAAAATATTATCTACAAAGCTTAAGTTAAAACAAAAAAGTAGGAAGCAAAAAGTAGATACTATTATACATCAAGCAAGAACACCCCTTACTATTATTAAATCTCATCTAGAAGGAGCTATTGACGGAGTAGTTTTAATGGATGAAACAAGATTAGAAAATTGCAAGCATCAAGTGGATAATCTTACACATATAATAACAAACTTAAATGAAGTTATTGAAACAGATCAAAATCAAGAACAAATCGATGTTGAAACATATAATCTTGTAGAAGAATTAAAGAAAATTGTTAAAGGTTTGAACGTACAATTTGAAAAAAAAGGGATAGAACTTATATTTATTTGTAAAGAAGTTATTAAGATAACTACTGATAAGTATAAATTAAATCAATCTATATATAATATATTGACAAACGCCTATAAATTTACAGAAGTTGGAGGTAGGGTAGAAGTAAAAGTAAATTATTTAAATAAAAATAAAGTAAAAATTTCTATTTGTGATAATGGAGTGGGAATTGCTGAAGAAGAGTTGGATAAAGTATTTGATGCCTACTATAGGAGTAATATTTCACAAAGTATTGCAGGGGAAGGATTAGGTCTGTTTGTGGCAAGGAATAATATTGAAGCAATAAAAGGAACTATTGATGTTAAATCATCAATTGACAAAGGTTCATGTTTTAGAATAGTTATACCTAATAATATTGGTTAGTTGGACAGTTGGTTAGAATGTGAGAAGTAGAAGATACTTCTCTTTTTTTTTATAAAATATTGACAGAGAGTAGAGTTTATATTAGAATAAACTAAACACCGTTCAATATATGAACACGGTTCATAATTAGGAGGAAAATTAAATTGAGTAAGGAAAGACAATTGCGTAAACAAGAAGAAACTAAAGAAATAATTTTAAATACTGCTAGAGATATTATTGCTGAAGACGGTTTTCAGAGTTTATCAATAAGAAAAATAACAAAAAAAATAGATTATTCACCTGGTATTGTTTATCATTATTTTAAGGATAAAAATGAAATTATAGAAATATTAGTGAGTGAGGGATATAAAAAAATAATAGCTTCAGCAAGTAATTTTAAAAGAGATGAAGATAATCCTGAAAAAGAAATTAAAGAAGTATTTGTCAATTATATAAAATCTGCTTTAGAATCACCGGATATATACTTGGCATTTATGTTAAATGATGAGTCTTCAATAATAAAGAAAACTAGATTACTTAAAAGAGGGATTACTGAAGAAAGTAAAACTATTCAAATATTGAGTGAAAAAATAGAGAGAGGAATAAATAAGGGGAAATTTAAAGCATGGAATATAGAATTAACAGCTCAAATAATATGGACTTCTATATTTGGTTTATTAATAAAAATAATAATAGAAAAAGATGTTAGTGAAAAACAGATTGAAGAATTAATACAACATAATTTTGAAATTATTTTTAAAGGTATTATGAACTAAAAGGGGGTAATCTTGTGAAAAAAGTTTTAAAAATAGTAGGGATACTTAGTGTGATATTATTTATTATGTTGACTGTAACTATTATGGTAGTTAATTCTTTAGATTTGCCAGAGATAGAAATTAGTGAAAACAATTTGTATCAGATTAAAGATGGTAATTATAAAGGAAATTACTCTTCGGGATTAGTAAAAGTAGAAGTCAATGTAAGTGTAGCTAATCATAAGATAAATAAAATTGAAATTTTAAAACATGAAAATGGATTAGGTAAAAAAGCTGAGAAAATTGTTGATAAAATTATCGAAAGACAGTCTTTAGATGTAGATGTTATTAGTGGAGCAACTATTAGTAGTAATACCATTAAAAAAGCTGTTCAATTATCCTTAGGAAAAGAAGATTAAAATAATAATATATTAAATAACTGGAGGTAATAAAATGAAAATTTTAATTGCTTATGCTACAAAGTATGGATGTGCCCAAAATTGTGCAAAGACATTATCTGAAAAGATAAAAGGTGAAGTTGAATTATGTAGCTTAAAAACAGTAAAGGATATAGATCTTTCAAATTACGATTCAGTTATTATTGGTGGCTCTATATATATGGGAAAAATACAGAAAGAAGTGAAAAAATTCTGTGAAGAAAGAATAAATGAATTGAGAGCAAAAAAAGTAGGTTTATTTATATGTTGTATGGGAGAAGAAGAAGTAGCACAGACTCAACTTAACAACTCATTTCCTCAAGAATTAATAAATATTGCAATTGCAAAAGAAAATTTTGGAGGCGAGTTTATACTGGATAAAATGAAATCCTTTGATAAATTTATTGTAAAGAAGGTTTCAAAAGTTGAAATAAATACATCAAATGTATTGGAAAAGAATATAGAATCATTTGCTAAAGCAATGAATTAATTAATATTTTCATACTTATTGGGATTAAAATGTTAAGTGGATTTGGTTATGAAATGAACAAGCATTATCAATAAAAGGAGGTCTTAAATATGAAATGCAAAAATATAATAACAGGGTTGACAATTATTATAGTTGTTTTATCTGTAGTTTCATCTACATTTGGTATATTTTCTGATAACGGTGGAGAACAGCAGCAGTTTGTATCTATCTGGGGACAAGAAATTACGATATATGGAGAGGGTATATATAAAAACGATTCAGTATCAGTTGCAACACAGGGGAAAGCACAGGATGTGATAACTCTTTTTATTGGGGTACCATTATTATTAATATCATTATTTATGATGAGAAAAGGATCATTAAAAGGAAAATTATTATTAACGGGTACTTTAGGATATTTTATGTATACATATATTTCATATACATTTTTATCTATGTTTAATTCCTTGTTTTTAATGTATGTGATACTAATGTCAGCTAGTTTTTTTGCATTTGTATTATCTATGTTATCATATGATTTAAATAAATTTAAACAGTCTTTTAATTCAAAATTACCTGTAAAGTTTATTGGAGGATTTCAACTGTTTTTTTCAATAGCCATTGGGATGTTATGGTTAAGTAAGATTTTGGAAGCTATGAAATATGATATTGCGCCAGCTGGTATAGATCATTATACTACATTAGTTATTCAAGGTTTAGATTTAGGATTTATAGTTCCTGTTGGCTTGATTTCTGGATATATGTTGCTTAAAAGAAAAGCTTTAGGTTATTTATTATCATCTGTTGTAATAATGAAAGGATTTACTATGGGAGCAGCTTTAACAGCTATGATAATTGGTCAATATTTTGCAGGAGTAGACATGAGTTTGGTTGAAATAATTATGTTTCCACTTATTAGCATAATCATAAGTTTATGTTTTATATTATTACTAATAAATATTAATGAAGAAATTAATGTGGAAGATAAATATTTAAAGTCTTAAAAGATTCTTTATTCCAAGTAAATGAGGAGTTAAAGACAGAAATTAATTCAAAGGTTTCAATATCTAAATAAATAAGAAGAATCGATGTATAGAGGGAATATCATGTGAGTTTACATACTCACTTTTTTTGTGCAAAATTATAGTTTATAAATATAACAGCATGTCTACAGAAGTATCATTTAGAGATTTATGGAAATATTAATGTTAATTGAGTTTAATAGAGAAGATAGGTGAAAGCAATGACGAAACCGAAAGAAATAAATGAAGTTGAAAAAACAAATGAGGATTTATCTGTAGAAAAATACCACGAATTAGAAACATATATTGATAGTTTAGAAACAACGAAAGGAGCATTAATAGAAATATTACACAAAGCTCAGGATATATTTGGCTATTTGCCACGTCAGGTACAACTGTTTATTGCTAGAAAGATTGGGATACCCGGAGCTGAAGTGTTTGGAGTAGTAAGTTTTTATTCATATTTTACCGTGAAACCAAGGGGTAAACATACTATAAATGTTTGCATGGGTACAGCTTGTTTTGTTAGAGGGGCGGATAAAATCATACAGAAGTTCAAAGATCAGCTTGGAATTGAGGCAAATGAAATCACTGAGGACGGTATATTTACTCTTAGAGATGTAAGGTGTATTGGAGCATGTGGATTAGCACCAGTTGTTACAGTGGATGATAAAGTTTATGGTCGTGTAAAAGAAGAAGACGTTGAAGAAATTATTAATTCTTATAAAAGTTAGGAGGATTATATGAAAGTAAGTTCAATAAAAGAATTAAATGAAGTAAGAGATGAATGCGTAAAAAAAGTACAAGTGGATTCTAATGAAAAAAATGGAATTGAAAAAAAAATTATGGTTTGTGGTGGTACTGGATGTTTAGCTAGTGAAAGTGAAAAATTAATCCAATTTTTAAATCATATTTTAAAAGCTAGGGGTTATGAAGAAAAAGTAAAGGTTGTAAAAACTGGGTGCTTTGGTTTTTGTGAACAAGGACCAATTGTAAAAATAGAACCAGAAAATATTTTTTATGTAAAAGTACAACCTCGGGATGCAAAATCAATAATAGATGAGCATATTATTAAAGGCGTGATAATAGAAAAACTATTATATGAAGAACCTAACAATAAATTAAAAATATCTAAACAAGAAAATATGCCTTTTTATAAGAAACAACTTAGAGTTGCACTTAAAAATTGTGGTTTAATAAATCCTGAAGAGATAAGAGAGTATATAGCACTTGGCGGATATGAAGCACTTGCAAAAGTAATCACAGAAATGAAAAAAGATGAAGTAATAAATGAGATAAAAAAATCAGGTCTAAGAGGACGAGGAGGAGGAGGATTCCCGACTGGAATAAAGTGGGATATAACTAAAAAACAATTAAGTAATAAAAAATTTATTATATGTAATGCTGATGAGGGAGATCCTGGAGCATTTATGGATAGAAGTATTTTAGAAGGTGATCCACATTGTTTGTTGGAAGCCATGGCAATAGGCGGCTATGCAATTGGTGCTTCTAAAGGAATAATATATATTCGTGCAGAATATCCATTAGCAATAAATAGGTTGAATATAGCCATTGATCAAGCTAGAGAGGTAGGTTTGCTTGGAAATCAGATATTTGGATCAAACTTTAATTTTGATATTCAATTAAAATATGGAGCAGGAGCATTTGTATGTGGAGAAGAAACAGCTTTAATAAATTCTTGTGAAGGTAGGAGGGGTGAACCTAACTATAAACCGCCATATCCCGCACAAGAAGGATATTGGGGTTATCCTACATGCGTAAACAATGTTGAAACTTTTGCTAATATACCCCGAATCATAGCAAAAGGTTGGGAATGGTTCTCAAATATTGGGACAGAAAAAAGTAAAGGTACAAAAGTATTTGCTTTAGCAGGAAAAATAAATAATGTTGGGTTAGTAGAAGTCCCCATGGGAATTACACTCAGAGAAATAATTTATGATATAGGAGGTGGAATTCAAGGGGGGCATAAATTTAAGGCAGTTCAGACAGGAGGACCATCAGGAGGAGTTATAACAGAAAAGGATTTAGACACACCAATTGATTATGACAATCTTTTAAAAATTGGTTCCATGATGGGATCAGGTGGAATGATAGTAATGGATGAAACAAATAACATGGTAAATATAGCAAAATTTTATTTAGAATTTACTATGGATGAATCATGTGGAAGATGTACTCCTTGTAGAATAGGTACCAAGAGATTATATGAAATGCTAGTAAAATTAACTGAAGGGAAAAGCAATGTTGATGATCTAAAGGCAATGAAACAATTGGCATATATGGTGAAAGATAGTTCGCTATGTGGTCTTGGTCAAACGGCACCAAATCCAATTATTAGCACAATGAAATATTTTTGGGACGAATACATGTCTTTTATAAAATAATTACGAGATGAAATTTACTATTGACTCTATTGTAATCTATAACCGAAAGAAAATTGCTAAAAAATAATAACTAAATATATGCATAGAAGGAATGAAGAATGGATGAACGAAAAAAAAGATATTAAGGTAAAAATTAATGATCATGAGCTGGCAGTATCTGAAGGGATAACTATACTTGAAGCTGCTCATAAAGTAGGAGTAAAAATTCCTACATTATGTCATTTAGATTTACATGATTTAAAAATGGTAAATAAAACTGCTTCTTGTAGAGTGTGTATAGTGGAAGTATTAGGAAAAAATAGTTTAGTTCCATCTTGTGTAACAAAAGTAGAGGATGGTATGGAAATTCGTACAGATTCATTAAGAGCTATTACTGCAAGACGTATGGCGGTAGAATTATTATTATCTAATCATCCAAACGAATGTTTTACCTGTCCCAAAAATCTACAATGTGAATTACAATCATTAGCAGCAGAACTTGGAATAAGGGAAATAAAGTGGAAAGGTGAACGTATGGACTACCTAAAAGATATATCCAGTGATGCTATCGTAAAAGATCCAAACAAGTGTATATATTGTAGACGATGTGAAACTATGTGCAATGAAGTGCAAACTTGTGGCATATTATCAGGGATAGGTCGTGGATTTAATTCTTTTGTAGGGCCAGCATTTAATATTCCCATGATTGAGTCGTCTTGCACTTATTGTGGTCAATGCGTAGCAGTGTGTCCTACAGCTGCTCTTACAGAAATTAATCATACTGATAAAGTTTGGGCAGCATTAAATGACCCTGAAAAGTATGTAGTAGTTCAAACAGCTCCTGCAATACGTGTAGCTATTGGAGAATTATTTGATTTAGAACCAGGAACTATTGTTACAGGGAAACTTGTTTCAGCATTAAAAAATATGGGATTTGATCAGGTGTTTGATACTGATTTTGGAGCGGATTTAACAATTATGGAGGAGGCATCTGAGTTAATACATCGCATTAAAAGCGAAAAAACTTTACCTATGTTAACAAGTTGTTGTCCAGCGTGGGTAAAATTCATTGAACATCAATTTCCTGAACTTCTTGAAATACCGTCTACTTGTAAATCTCCGCATATAATGTTTGGAACGATTATAAAGACTTACTATGCTCAAAAACATAATATAAATCCAAATAACATTGTAGTTGTCTCTGTTATGCCATGTATAGCAAAAAAAGCTGAAGCTAAACGTCCTGAGTTGACAAAAGATGAGAAGAATGATGTGGATATAGTAATAACCACAAGAGAATTAGGTGCAATGATTAAAGAAACAGGGACAGAATTTGAAAATTTGCCCCAAAGCGATTATGATAGACCCATGGGTGAAACAACTGGTGCATCTGTGATTTTTGGAACAACAGGTGGTGTTATAGAAGCAGCAATACGAACTGCCTATGAATGGATAACAGGAGAAGAATTAGAAGATGTTGAATTTCAGCAATTAAGAGGAATAGAAGGATTTAGAAAAGCAACAGTAAATATTGGGGAAAAAGAATTAAGGATAGGCATTGCTAGTGGACTAGGTAACGCTAGAAAACTGCTTGAAGAGATTAGAGATGGTAAAAGTCAGTATGATGCAATAGAGATAATGGCTTGCCCAGGTGGATGTATAGCAGGAGGAGGTCAACCATATCATCATGGCAATATTGATATCATAAAAAAACGTCAGGAAGCAATATACAGAGAAGATAGAAATAAAACTATTAGAAAATCACATGAGAATAAAGAAGTATTAAAACTTTATGAAGAATATCTAGGAGAACCATATGGTGATTTGGCTCATGAACTACTTCACACGCATTATGAAAAAAGAGAAAGAATATGATTTAACACTTAAATCATAATAATTATATGCAATAAAGTATCAATATCTAAATAAATCAAGTAAAAGCTGTATCAATGTTTATTAAACTTGCTACAGCTTTCTATGTGGAAAAGCAAATGAAATATTAAGTATTATATTTAATAACTATACAATTTAAAAGATCATGAATACGTTCAAATAATAGACCAGCAAAAAACCATACCGGAATAAAATTTAAAGTAATTAATCCATCAATAGAAGCATAATCAGTATAATTCCATGGGCATGCTCCAATTATACATCTTAATATAAATCCTGAAATATACTCAATAGTAAAAATAATAAACATATAAATGAAACCTCTTATAAATATGTTTTTTTGTCTAATTGTATTGTGAATTGGTTCAAAAAATATTGCCATTCCATAAATAAAAAACATCCATATATACGTCCTACCTTCCATAGTATAATCACTATTTATAAGTGAAGTTAATCCAGTCCAAAAAATCTCCAAACATATACCTATTAAACCATAAACGATAAATTTTTTAAATATCTTTAATTTCATATTATTAGTATTTTTCTGTTGTTTACAAAATATTCGATAAAAAAATGGTAATTGGTTCTGGCTGAACAGTAAAAAAGCAGGAAAATTGGGAAAGTGGAAAGTTGGGAAAAAAATATCTAGTACTGATTAATAGAGTTGATAAATATCCTGTCAAAAAATATACTTTAATAAGTTAAAATGAAAAGTTATAATAATGGATAGTACTTAGACAAAAAAATATTAATATTGATAAATTATAAAAAAAATAAATGTAAGTACTTACAAAAGGGTATTTGATTAAAAGAGGAGGCATTTTAATGAACAAAAAAATTGTATTAATTGTTTTTATTATATTAATGGTTTGTTTTAGTGGTTGTAAAAATGAAAGTGAATCAACAGATAATTATACAGGTACAGTAGAATGTGAAAGTTATTATATATCATCTGAATTAAGTAGTAAAGTAATAGAAATTTTTGTTGCCCAAGGTGATGAAATAAATGAAGGAGATGAAATTGCTCAACTTGATATTGAAATGTATAAAATTCAGGTAAAACAAGCACAAGGAGCTTTAAAGATAGCGAAAGCAAAAAAAGCAGATTTGCCTAGTAATGTTTCAGATGAGTTAGAAGTGCAAGCTCAAGGTGCAATTGAACAAGCGCAAGCTGCAGTTGAATTAGCTGAATTGCAAAGTAGCAAAGGATCTATAATATCTTCTATAGATGGAATTGTTGCAGAAGTGTTTATTCACAAAGGGGAGTTAGCAACCACAGGAGTTAATATTATTAAGATTTTAGATATCAATAATAAATATGTAAAAATATATATTGAAGAAGAAAACAGAGATAAGGTCAAGTTAGGTCAGAAATTAAATGTAATAATAAATAATAATACTGAAGAAGGAGAAATAATATATATTTCGCCGGAATCCGAATTTACACCCAAAAATATAGAAACGAAGGATGATAAATCTAAAACTCTTTTTCAAGTAAAATTAAAACTAGAGGAAAAGAGTAAAGGAATAATAGGAATGATGGTAGATGTAAGTTTATAGAAGAGGGTGATTATATGATTACGGCTATAGAAATAGAAAATCTAACAAAAAAATTTGGCAGTTTTACTGCTGTAGATAAAGTATCATTTAAAGTGCCAAAAGGAAAAATATTTGGATTCTTAGGTCCAAATGGTTCAGGTAAATCTACAACTATACGTATGTTGTGTGGTGTACTTACGCCAACAGAAGGAAGTGCAAAAATATTAGGTTTTGATGTGAATGAAAATTTAGAAAAAATAAAACAAAACATAGGATATATGTCACAAAAATTTAGTTTATATGAAGATTTAACAGTTAAAGAAAATCTTGATTTTTATGCAGGGATATATGGGTTAACGCGTAGAGAAAGCAAGGAGAGAAAAAAGGGAATTATCTCAATGGCAGGGTTAAATGGTCGAGAAAATGTTATTACAGGTAATCTTTCTGGAGGTTGGAAACAAAGATTAGCTTTAGGATGTGCTTTAATTCATAAACCCAAAATATTAATATTAGACGAGCCTACGGCAGGAGTAGATCCGGTATCAAGACGAATATTTTGGGAAATGATTTTTACTCTAGCAAAACAAGGGATAACTGTACTAGTAACTACTCATTATATGGATGAAGCAGAGTGTTGTGATAATGTAGGATTTATATTTAACAGTAAATTGATAGCTTTTGGAACTCCAGCTGAATTAATAAAGAAAGAATCAGTTAAAAATCTAGAGGATGTTTTTATTAAATATGTGGAAAAAAGCACTAATCAAAAAGTACAATCTTCATTTGAAGAACTAAAGTTTTTAGTTGAAGAAAAGAGGTTTTGATTGTGAATAGGAAACGATTCTGGGCAATAGTGAAAAAAGAGTTTATACAAATTAAAAGAGATAAAGCAAGTTTTGTTATAGCTATAATGATGCCATTAATGATGATGTTGTTATTTGGATATGCTGTAGTGACAGAATTAGATGATATTTCAATGGTGGTATTAGATCAAAGTAATACCGAAGAAAGTAGAGAGTTAATTGATACATATAAAAATACTTTATATTTTAATGTATTCGGTACAGTACAAAATTATGAGAGTATAGAGAGGTCTATAAATGAAGGAAGCGTTCATGCTGCCTTAATAATTCCTCCAGATTATTCTAAAAATTTAATAAATGGTAATGGAACAACTGTACAATTTATTGTAGATGGTTCTGATCCTACTACTGCTAGAACTGCATTTAGTAGTGGAGTATTAGCAGCTCAAAATTATGGTTCAACGAAAATAGAAGAAATTAATCAAAAGATAATGCAAAATAATATAAATGGATTAAAAATAAGTACTAAAGTTTTATATAATCCGACCATGAGAAATCAAAACTATACAATACCAGGCTTGATAGGTTTAATTATGCAAAACATTACTATTATACTTACAGCATTCGCTCTTGTAAGGGAAAAAGAAAGAGGTACTTTGGAACAATTATTAGTCTCTCCTATAAAATCACCAGAGTTGATTTTAGGCAAATTAATACCTTACATTATAATAGGATTTATTGATTTTATTTATGCTTTAATGTTAGGAATATACTGGTTTAATGTTCCTGTTGCAGGGAACATGATATTATTGATATTTTTAGGATCAGGATTTGTAATATGTGCTCTGTCTATAGGGATACTTATTTCTACTATAGCTAAAACTCAATTGCAAGCAATGCAAATGACATTTTTAGCACTTTTGCCTAGTGTACTATTATCTGGTTTTGTTTTTCCCAGAGAAGCTATGCCAAAAATAATTCAACTTCTAGGTAATCTTATACCGTTAACATATTTTTTAAATATAGTCAGAGGAATTATACTTAAAGGCGTTGGGATAGAGTATCTTCTGAATGATGTTATTTTATTATTTGTTTTAGGATTATTTTTACTTGTATTAAGTATTGTTAGATTTAGAAAGAAATTAGATTAATTTGATTAATACTATTGACAAAGTGACAAAAAAGCGTAGAATATATTTAGTATACGAAATATATCTATGGTAAATATATCTATAGAAAATATATTGGGTGTGATTAAGATTGAAACTAAAGAACTAAGTAAAGGCATAAGAATAATGAAATTATTAAAACAGGTGATGGATGGTATGAAGGGTAATATGAGCCATCATTCAAAGGGAATGAATATAACGGGAACCCAAGGCATGCTAATGGGAATTTTAATTCATCATGGTAATATGAAAATTAGTGATTTGAGTGAAAAAACTGGATTGTCAAATAGTACAGTATCAGGAATAGTAGATAGGCTGGAAAAACAAGGATGTGTTGAAAGAGTTAGGAGTAAAGATGACAGGAGAGTGATTTATGTAAATATCACAAAAAAGCATAAAGAAATTTTTAAGAAGTCATTTATTGAAATGGAAAGAAAATATGAATCCATTTTAAATAAAGCAAATCCTGAAGAAATTGATAAAATTTTTGAAGGATTAGATGTTTTGCAAAAGTTATTACATAATCAAAATAAAAGTGATAACAATGAAGAAAAATATTAATTTTGTAATGGGGAGAAGATAATAATATGTTAAAATTGTTAAAATATCTAAAACCATTTACTGTATTAATCATTACGGCAATATTACTTTTGTTTGTTCAAGCAATGGCAGAATTAGCGCTGCCAGATTATATGTCAAACATTGTAAATGAAGGTATACAGCAAGGTGGTATAGAAAATGCAGTACCAAAAGCTATAAGAGAAAGTCAAATGGAAAAACTTAGTGTTTTTATGTCTGAAGATGAAAAGAATGAAGTTTTGAGTTGTTATGAATTAATAAAAAGCAGTAGTAACAGGTCTAACGAGTATATAGAAGAATATCCCATATTATCTGAAGAAGCAGTTTATATATTAAAAGATGTTGAAAATGATTATATAGAGAATATCAATTTAACAATGGGCAGAGCATTTTTGGTGGTAAGTGGGATAGAAAAAATTAAAGAGGAATCAAAGGACGGTGTGATTAATCTTAATGGAATGGAGCTGCCATCTAATACAGATATTTTTCAAATATTTTCACAGATGCCGATGGAGCAGAAAAGTGAAATAATCGATGAAATGAATAAGGAATTTGAAGAGCTTGGGGATAGTATGATAATACAAGCGGCTACTAATTCTATTATTAATGAATATGATGAAATTGGAATGGACACAGAAAAGATTCAAAGTAATTTTATTTTAAAAACAGGATTAATTATGTTATTAATAACAGTAGTAGGTGCGATAAGTACTATTATGGTGGGTTTTTTAGCAGCAAAAGCAGCAAGTGGATTTGCTAGAAATGTGCGAAGAAAAATATTTTCTCACGTTGAAAGTTTTTCAAATGAAGAAATGGATAAGTTTTCAACAGCATCATTAATAACGAGAAGTACTAACGATATTACGCAGATACAAATGCTTATGGTTATGATGATAAGAATGGTGTTTTATGCACCAATTATGGGTATTGGTGGAGTAATTAGGGCGCTTGAAAAAAGCTCCTCTATGTCTTGGATTATTGCTCTTGCAGTACTTGTATTATTGGGGATAATACTAATTATTTTTTCAATTGCGTTACCTAAATTTAAAGCAATACAAAAACTTGTAGATAAATTAAACTTAATAACTCGAGAAAATTTAACAGGAATGATGGTTATTAGAGCTTTTAATACTCAGAAAGTAGAAGAAAATCGCTTTGATAATGCAAATCAGAATTTAACTAAAACGAATCTATTTGTAAATAGAGTTATGGCATTCCTTTTTCCAGCTATGATGTTTATTATGAATGGCGTAACATTGTTAATTGTATGGATAGGAGCACATCAAATCGCTGAATCAAGTATGCAAGTAGGTGATATGATGGCATTTATGCAATATGCAATGCAAATTATTTTTGCTTTCTTAATGCTATCCATGATGTTTATTATGATACCTAGGGCATCAGTTTCTGCCCAACGTATTGCGGAAGTTCTTGAAGTAAAACCTTTAATAAAGGATGCAAAAAAACCAAAAAACTTTGATAAAGACGCTAAAGGACAAATTGAGTTTAAAAATGTATCTTTTAGATATCCTGGAGCAGAAGAAGATATGCTTAAAGAAATTAGCTTCACAGCTCCTAATGGAAAGACCACTGCATTTATTGGTTCCACTGGTTCTGGTAAAACAACATTAATAAGTATGATTTTGCGTTTTCATGATGTAACTAGTGGAAAAGTTTTAGTGGATGGGCTTGATGTAAGAGATGTAACTCAGCATAACTTGCGTAATCAAATAGGATATGTTCCTCAAAAAAGTTCGCTTTTTAGTGGTACTATAGAATCAAATTTAAAATTTGGTAAAGAAGATGCTACCCAAGACGATATTAAAAAAGCATCTGAGATATCTCAAGCTATGGAGTTTATTAGTGAAAAACCAGAAAAATTTAATGCAGATATTTCACAAGGTGGAGCCAATATATCTGGAGGACAAAAGCAAAGATTATCTATTGCTCGTGCCTTAGTTAAAAAACCAAAAATTTATATTTTTGATGATAGTTTTTCAGCACTGGATTTTAAAACAGATGCAGCCTTGAGAAAAGAATTGATGAAAAATATGGAAATCAGTACTATTTTAATTGTAGCACAACGAATATCAACCATTAAAAATGCTGATCAAATTATAGTTCTAGACGAAGGTAGAATAGTTGGTAAGGGGACACATACAGAATTAATGAAAAATTGTGCAACTTACAAAGAAATTGCATTATCTCAGTTGTCAAAGGAGGAATTGGCATGAGTGAGAATAAAAATAAAATGAAATCTCAAAATCGTCCTGGTGGAATGGGTCCAAGACATGGTGCTATGATGAGTGGAGAAAAAGCTCGAGATTTTAAAGGCACTATGAAGAAACTGATTAGTTATTTAAAACCATATAAATTAGCAATAATTACTGTTATTGTATTTGCAATAGCAAGCGCTATATTTACAATAATTGGACCAAAAATGTTAGGCAAGGTAACTACAAAACTATTTGAAGGAATTATGGGAAATGTTTCAGGCACAGGAACCGGTATCGATTTTGAGTATATTAAAAATATTATTCTTATATTAGCTGGATTATATGTAATTAGTGCTTTGTTTAGTTACATACAAGGATGGGTAATGACTAGCGTTGCAATGAAGGTAAGCTATAATATGAGAAAAAATATATCTAAAAAAATAAATAGAATGCCTCTTAAATATTTTGACGGTACAAACCATGGAGAAGTTTTGTCTAGAGTTACTAATGATGTAGATACAGTAAGTCAAACCCTTAACCAAAGTTTAACACAGATTATTACATCGGCAACTACTGTTATTGGTGTTTTAGTAATGATGTTAAGTATTAGTTGGTTAATGACATTAGTTGCGTTATGTATAATACCTATATCAATGATTCTTGTTACGATGATTGTTAAAAGATCTCAGAAATTTTTTAAAGAGCAACAAGAATATTTAGGTCATGTAAATGGTCATGTAGAAGAGATGTATGGTGGTCATCAAGTCGTAAAAGCATTTAATGGAGAAGAGAAGAGTATTGAAAAGTTTGATGGTTTGAATAATAAACTTTATAGAAGTGCTTGGAAATCGCAATTTTTGTCTAGTATGATGATGCCTGTGATGAATATTGTTGGAAATATAGGATACGTAGCGGTATGTGTTTTAGGAGGGGCTCTTGCAGTAAAGCAAACTATCGAAGTGGGAGATATACAAGCATTTATTCAGTATGTGCGTTCATTTACGCAACCTATTTCACAATTAGCAAATATATCTAATGTATTACAACAAACAGCAGCTTCTTCTGAACGTGTATTTGAGTTTTTAGATGAAGAAGAAGAAATTCCTGATACTAATGATGCTGTTAAACCAGAAAGTGTTGAGGGAAGAGTTCAGTTTAATGATGTTTATTTTGGATATAAACCTGAGATACCAATCATTAATAATTTTTCTGTAGATATAAAGCCAGGGCAAAAGATTGCGCTTGTTGGACCAACTGGTGCAGGGAAAACTACAATTGTAAAACTTTTAATGAGATTTTATGATATTAATAAGGGTTCAATATTAATCGATGGACATGATTTAAGAGACTTTGAAAGAAAAGATTTGAGAGCTATGTTTGGAATGGTATTACAGGATACATGGTTATATAATGATACAATTATGGAGAACATTCGTTATGGAAGACTGGGTGCTTCAGATGAAGAAGTTATAAATGCTGCTAAGGCTGCCCATGTTGATAGCTTTGTGCATGCTCTGCCAGATGGATATGATATGGAATTAAATGAAGAGGCTTCAAACGTATCACAAGGACAAAAACAATTGTTAACTATAGCTAGGGCAATTTTAGCAAATCCAAAGATATTGATTTTAGATGAAGCTACAAGTTCAGTAGATACTAGAACTGAAATACAGATACAAAAGGCTATGGATAATCTAATGAAAGATAGAACAAGTTTTATTATAGCTCATCGATTATCAACAATTAGAGATGCAGATCTTATACTTGTAATGAATCATGGTGATATTGTAGAACAAGGCAGTCATAAGGAATTACTACAGAAAAATGGTTTTTACGCAGATTTATATAATAGTCAATTTGCGAATAGTCAAGTAGGGTAGACTACCCTACAGGGCAATTGCATGAAAAAACCAATAGTTGGTTGCATAATAGAAATAGGCGTATTAATAATACGCCTATTTCTCCTAGAAAGTATTTTGCTTTGTACAACTGTTCATGCTATTACTCTGACTTTTTATCCTCTTAAATAGTCGACCTAAGTTTTTAATACTTTTGTCGACTTTTTTTTTATTACTATGATAAAATTATGAGTAGACATAGATTACGGAGGTAATGAAATAGTGAAGAATATAATATTGAAAGTAATAATGATAGTAAGTGTTAGTATTATTATAAGTAATATTTTTTTATTTCCTACTAGCATTAATGCTGAAGAGGCTAATTCTGAAGAGACTTATGATGAGGAAATTTATGATGAAGGAACATATGATGAAGGAACATATGATGAAGAAACATATGTTGAAGAATCAATATTTTATCCAAGGGCTGAGGTTAAAGAAATAATAGAGGTTGAAGAAAGAGAAGCAGGGTATTATGATTCCAGTGTTCAATTAGTAAATGTATTAATAAAAAATGGCGATCACAATGGTGAGATAATACAAGCAGAATATGAGCTGAATTATTATTTGAATCAAGATTATAAATCATCTTTTCTAGAAGTAGGTGATGAAGTTCTTTTGTACTTAGAAGAAGATGAACAAGGTAGTATTGAAATTGCATATGTTGCTGAGATAGCAAGGGATAAATATTTGATATATCTGGCTATTGGATTTGTAATTATTCTATTGTTAGTTGGAAGAACAAAGGGAGTCAAAGCTATCATTTCTTTGGCATTGACTATATTTGCAATTTTTAAAATACTTATTCCTTCAATTTTAAAAGGATGGGATCCAGTAATTGTATCAGTTGGTATTTGCACAGCAGTAATTGGGATAAGTCTTATAATAATCAGTGGATTTAGTAAAAAGACATTATCGGCAATAATTGGTACAACTGGAGGAGTTATTTTTGCTGGGGTTATTGCAATGATAGTGGGAAGTGCTGCAAAATTAACTGGATTAGGTAATGAAGAGTCTCAAATGCTCATGTATATACCACAAAATATTGTTTTTGATTTTAGAGGTTTATTATTTGCTGGAATTATTATTGGTGCTATGGGTGCAACTATGGATGTGGGTATGTCCATTGCATCTGCTATGCATGAAATTAAAGCTAATAGTCCTGAAATAATAACAAAGGATTTAATTAAAGCGGGAATGAATGTAGGTAGGGATACTATGGCTACAATGGCAAATACATTGATTCTTGCATATACAGGGGGATCTTTGCATTTAATACTACTTTTTATGGCTTATAATACTTCATTTTCTGAAATTGTGAATTGGGATATGATTGCTTCGGAGATATTAAGAGCAATATCAGGTAGTATAGGAATAATTTTTACTATACCTATTACTGCATTAGTTGCTGGTTTTATTGAAGAACATAAAAAGAATGTTTAATAAAACTATGTAGTTAGGGATATTACCCTAGCTACATAGTTTTTTTTTATTATTATCGTTGTCTCATTCTAAATTAATCCAAATTTCATTTATAAGAATACATTATTAAACTTTAAATTTCTATACTATATAGTATCAAATGAAAAATATGTGTCAAAAATATTACAAATGACATTAGAATATAAAACCGTTTTTAAAGATACGGTTTTTAATTTATAAATACACAAAGTGATGTATTAACAGATAAAATGATACTTTAATATAGTGATAAGTAATTAGACAAAAATCATTATAAATTATGTCTGGATGATATTAAAAGGCTACATTATGTTTGTATTTGATATTTATCCATCTTTCTATATAAGGTCTTTCTATCTATTCCTAATTTTCTAGCAGTTAAAGAGATATTGTTTGTATTTTGTTCTATAGCATTAATAATTATTTGTTTCTCATAATTGCTAATGATAGAACGTAAGTCTTTTCTTATAAGGATGTTTTCATTATCATTTGTGTTTGGTTCTTTAATTCTGTTCTTGGGGTATATTGTATTAGGAAACATTTCTGGTGTAATGGAAAGCTGATTATAATCTGACAACATTACCGCTCTTTCAAGTACATTAATCAATTCTCTTACATTACCTGGCCATTTATAATTTAATAAAACATCTAATATATCATTATTAATTTCTTTTATGTATTTCCCATATTTTTTATTCAATATTGATAGATAATGATCTATAATAGGAATTATATCTTCTTTTCTTTCTCTTAATGGTGGAATATATAGTATTACTGTGCTTAATCTATAAAACAAATCTTGTCTAAGAAGATTTTTCTTTATGGCATATTTAGGATCGATATTTGTAGCACTTATGATTCTACAATTTATATTTATTTCTTTAGTATCACCTATCTTTCTTACTTTTTTTTCTTGGAGTACTCTTAGAAGTTTTGCCTGCATAGAATAATGCATAGAATTAATTTCGTCTAAAAAAAGTGTGCCATTTCCAACTTGTTCAAATAGTCCAACTGTATTATGAGCGCCTGTAAAAGCGCCTTTAACTGTACCAAAAAAAATACTTTCAATAAGTGTTTCAGGAACTGCAGCACAGTTTAACGCAATAAAGGGTTCATTGGAATTAAAACTAGAATTATGAATTCCTTGGGCAAATAATTCTTTGCCAGTACCTGTTTCGCCGTAAATCAAAACATTAGATTCATAATCTGAAATTTTTTTTGAAATATGTATACATTTGTTTATTGACAGACTCTCTCCGATTATATTATTAAATGTAAATTTGCAGTTGTTAGAATTTTGATCTTTATACTCATTACTCATTTTATTCTGTAATTTGTATGTTCTTATAATAAATGAATCTTTATTAGAAATATCTCTACCAGTGAAGTAAAAAGCTTTATACTCGCCATTTTCAATGTATGGATAAAAACCTGCTAAAATCTTAAATTCTTTACCAGTAGTTGTTTGACCTGTTAATTCTATATCCTTCATGGGAGTACCGTTTTTTATTATTTGCATTTTATTAGATTCATAATCTGGAGGCATACTCCATAATTCCCATTCGTTTTTACCCAGGGCTTCTTCTTTTTTCCATGGAATATATTTTTCGTTTGCTTTTGAATATACTATCACTTTTCCGTCTGTATCTAAAGCATGTACTGATTCATACATATTGTCTAAAATGTCATCCATGAGGTTAACTTTAAATTTTAGATTTTCCAAGCTGGTAGTCAATTCTCTATTAATTTTTTTTAATTCTTGATTTTCTTTTATTTGCTCTTGCAATTTTACTTTTAGTTCTTCGATTGAATTATCCATAGTACCCCTCCTAGGATAAAAGAGTTCTTTATATCTAATATAACTTTAATGGAATCAATAAACAAGAATAAATTTTAAAATTTTAATAATTTATAAAATTAACTGCATATAATCTATTAATATTATATGAATGTGGAATAAAATTTATAACTATAGAGTAAATATTGTAAATATATGTTTACAATATGGTTATTTTTTTTATGCTTACACTGTGGTATTATAATAAAAGATTATGAAGGGTAAATAATATGGTGAGTACATGATTGAGTTAGGAATTGTCTTTACTGTTATATCACCTTACTTGGCAATAATTCCAATTTTGGTGATAGTTTATATAGTTTATAGTAAAAATATGCTAATTTATATAAATCCTTTAAATGTTGGTTTGTTATTAATGTTTGTATGGTCACTTTTTTCAGGGATAATAAATAAGTCATTATTTTCAGCTATCTCATCTTTTGCATTTGTTTTATTCTTGGGATTATGTATTTATGTTCAAAATAATTTTTATGACGAGGATAAAGCAGTGAAGCTGATATACAAAATATGGAAATATTCTTTATTTTGTGCTATGGCTGGAGTTATAGAAAAAATTGCATCATATTATGTAGATATGACGTGGATATCACATTTTTTCTACAGTGGAACATACGTACCTACAGTTGAAAATTACAGAATTTATAGTACTTTTGGCAATCCCAATATTGCAGGTGGTTGGTTTGCTGCTATGGTATTAGTTAGTTTATATTTATTTGAAAAAGGTATATATAAAAAGAAATATACTTTTCTTTTAAGTATTGGTATATTCATATTTTCATTAATATTCACTGGTTCAAAAGGAGCTACAATAGGTTTAGAATTTGCTATTTTTACTTACGCAATATTCAGAAAAAATAAAAAGAGTAGAATTGTTTTGTTTACATTATTTAGTTTTGTTTTGATTTTAGCTTTAATTTCTCCTGAGATAAATCACTCGTTAAATAGTAGAGGTAAGATATGGGAACAAAGTATAGAAATGTTTATGCAGCAGCCAATAAGTGGACATGGAATATTTGGTATTTTCATGAATATAAATAAAGTTCATGCACATAATATTTGGATTAGCATAGCTGCAATGTTGGGAATAGTAGGTCTATCTATATATGTATGGATGAAATATTATTTATTTAGGAGTATTATAAAATTATATCAAAATAATTGTGAGCTGGTTCCATTATTAGCATCTTTTCAAGCTCTTATAATCGGGCATGGACTAGTAGATTTTACTATAATGGCTCCTCAAATAGGTATTCTATTTTTCGCTTTTACAGGTATAACTTCTAGTTTAGTAAGAAAATATGAAACTTATCAGGCAATAGAGATAAGACAAATTGCTACATTTGGTAAAAAATTAAACTTGAAAAAGTTTCTATAGTTTTTAAAATAGTAGTAATGAAATTACGAATAACAATGTATGAAAAATGATTTAAATTAAATTGTTTTTATGTTATACTTAAAATAAGTAAATATTTTATGCGAAGGTGCAACCATAATGTGGTTGCACCTATTTTTGTATATTAAATACAGAAAACAATTATATTTTATAGGAGAATAGCTATGATTAAAAACAAACAGATTCATAAATTAAGTGATATATCTAAACAAATAATAAATGGGGATTATTTTCTTTCAATTAATCAAGAAGAATATAAGGATGAGTATTTGGTAATTGCTCAATGTATTTATTTATTACAGAAACAAATAATGACTCAAACATTTGAGATGCAAGTAGCTTCTTCACAATTTTTATCTGCTTCTAGACAAATGGGTAGTCTAACTGAAGCACAAAGGAAACATGTTCAATTGCTTAGAAATCAAACAAATACTATGAATAACATCAATGGTGATAATCTAGATAGTGTAGAGAAAGCAACAGAAAAATCTATAGAAGCTAAAAGGTACATAAATAATGTGGTAGATGGTTCTCAAAGGCTAATTATTGATAGTAATACTTCAAAAAAAAGTATTGATGCAAGTTTAGAAGATATTTTAAATATAGTAAATGCAGTAAATAAAATAAATGAATCAGCACAAGAATCGTCATTATATATAGAAAGATTACAGAATTCTTCAGAAAAGATTACTGAAGTGCTTAACGCTATAGAGTCATTTTCGAAGCAAACTAATCTTTTGGCTCTAAATGCTGCCATTGAAGCAGCCAGAGCGGGTGATGCAGGTAAAGGTTTCACAGTTGTTGCAGACGAAGTTAGAAAACTTGCTGAAGAAAGCAGAAAATCTGTGACAGAAGTTTCGTTGAAGATTGATGAAATATCAAAAGATGTTGTAAAAGTAACTGAAAAAAATGAGGATAATAAATCTAATGTTCAGTTGGCTGTTTCTCATTCCACTCAAATAGAGCAAAGTTTGAATAATATGAAAAGATCATATGATAAATTGCAAGGAAGTATACAAGAAATTGTTCAAAAGACTGAAAAAAGCATGGAATACCTTAAAGATGTTGAAGTATCAATGACTGCTGCATTTGATAGTACTAAAAAGATTTCGGATGCATGTGAGATAGTATATGATTCTGTGGAAGAGCAATATATTCAAAATGAAAAATCCAAAGGAATAGAAGTCACTTTAAGAGATTCCGCAGATAATTTATTAATAATAACTGAAAAAGCAAACTCGGATTTGCTAAGAGAAAATGACAAGTTGGTAAAAGAACGAGTAGATGAAATAAGTAATACTTTATCTGAAACTGTAAGACTCAACGATGAGTTTTTAGAACTTGATATTGAAAAACATCAGCCTTTATTAAATAAATTGATTAATACATATAAATATATTGACGCAATTTGGACTAACGCTAAGGATGGAAGTTTTGTATATTCTAATCCTATTGCAGGAATAGAGAATGCAAAGATAAGAAATTGGTTTCAAGAAAGCATAAAAGGAGAGAATTATGTTAGCGATATATATATATCTGCTATTTCCAAGAGACCTTGTGTAACTGTTGCGTTGCCGATTATTGATGGTAGCAATGTTGTGGGGGTAATCGGAGCTGATATAGGGATATCTCTAACATAAGAAATTACATTATCAGAATATATTAGAAAATGTCTCAAAGAAGGGATTATAGGATGACTATAATCTCTTTTATTTATAGAAAGAAGGTGTCTTTATGAAATTCAATAAAATATACAGTTATGTATTAATAATGTTTTTAGTTGTTACTTTATTTGGATGTACTACAAAAGAAAAAAATGATGTGAATTTAGAGTCAAAAGTTAATATTACAGTATCAGCTGCTGCAAGTTTATGTGGTGCAATGGATGTTATTAAAGAATTATATGAAGCTGAAAACTCGCAAATAAGTGTTACATTAAATTATGGTTCTTCTGGATCATTACAACGACAGATAGAACAGGGAGCAGATGTTGATATTTATTTTTCAGCAGCAAAAAATAAAATGGAAACTTTAAAGGAAGAAAATTTAATTTATGATTCAACCGAAATCAATTTACTTACTAATAGTTTAGTTGTTATTGTACCAAAAGATATGTTAAATATAACTTCGATCGATGAGATGAAAAGTAGTGAAGTTCAAAGTATAGGTATGGGGGAACCTGATAGTGTTCCAGCTGGTAAATATGCTGAAGAAAGTTTAATGAATTTAAACATAATCGAGGCTATAAAAGATAAAATTATTTATGCTAAAAATGTTAAAGAAGTATTGGCTTGGGTTGAAACAGGAAATGTGGAGGTTGGTATGGTGTATAGGAGTGATGCGCTATCTTCTGATAAAGTAGACTTGGTGATTGAGATTCCTGAAGAAAGTCATAACTCAATTGTATATCCTGCTGCTATTATCAAATCATCCTCAAAAATAGTTCAAGCAAAAGCATTTTTAAAGTATTTACAAGGAGATGAAGCAAAACAAGTGTTTGAAGAATATGGATTCAATACTATTTCATAGTTTGTAAGGAGGTAGATACAATGGATATTTCTCCACTTTGGATTTCTTTAAAAACTACATTATGTGCTACATTTCTAGCATTTGTATTTGGTATTGTTACTGCATGGTTGATGTCATGTTACAAGGGAAGGTTTAAAGGAATGCTAGATGGGATATTAACACTTCCCTTAGTAGTACCACCTACAGTTGTTGGATTTTTTTTATTACTATTATTTGGTAAGAATGGTCCGGTGGGCAAATTATTGATGTCTATGGGAACAACAATAATATTTACGTGGGGTGCTACAGTGATTTCATCGGGAATAGTAGCCTTTCCGTTAATGTATAGAACTTGCAGAAGTTCTTTTGAACAAATTGATAGCAATCTTATAAATGCCGGTAGAACACTGGGTTTAACAGAGTTTAAGATTTTTTATAGTGTATTGATTCCTTTAGCATGGCCGGGTATTGTAGCAGGTACTATACTAGCTTTTGCGAGATCTTTGGGAGAATTTGGTGCTACATTAATGATAGCAGGGAATATACCAGGCAAAACACAGACTATTCCCTTAGCAATATATTTTGCTGCAGAGAGTGGGAAGATGGATCAAGCATTTTTATGGGTTATTACTGTATGCGGGATTTCATTAACGGTAATTATTCTTATGAATTATTGGGAAGAAATTCATAAAAAACGTCTTGCTTATAATAGGAGGGAGCATAAATGGGGTTATATGTTGACATCGAAAAGAGACTAAATAACTTTAGTTTAAAAGTAAAATTTCATACAGAAACCGATATGCTAGGCTTGTTGGGGGCATCTGGATCAGGCAAAAGCATGACGTTAAAATGTATAGCAGGATTAGAAACACCTGATAAAGGGAGGATAATAATAAATAACAATATTTTATATGACTCCAAAAAAAACATTAATATTCCAATAAGAAAACGAAAAATTGGATTTTTATTTCAAGATTATGCATTGTTTCCACATCTAACAGTAAGAGAAAATATTGGTTTTGGAATAATGGGAATTACAAGAAATGAGAAAAATGAAAAGATTGATAAAATTATTAAAAGTATGAGATTAGATGGTTTGCAAGAACATTACCCATGTGAACTTTCAGGGGGTCAACAACAAAGGATTGCATTGGCAAGGGCTTTAATACTAGAACCAAATGTGCTTTTGTTGGATGAACCATTATCTGCTTTGGATAATTATTTAAGGTTAAATATTCTTGCGCAATTAGAGCAAAGTTTGAGTAATTATAAAGGATCATCTATATATGTGACACATAATATGGAAGAAGCGTATAGGTTATGTTCCAATATCACTATATTAGATAAGGGGAAGCAAGTAGAGGTGGGAAGTAAAGAAGATGTATTTAATAAACCATCTTCTATATCATCTGCAATTATTACTGGTTGCAAGAATATTTCTCCTATTAAATATATAGGAGATAACATTATACATGCAATAAAATGGAATTGTAATGTAAAAGTAAATATTGTTGACAACGAAGCTACTTATGTTGGAATAAGGGCACATCATATTCGAATTTGTAATGATAGAAATGAGTCGAATTGTTTGAATTGTTGGCCAGTTTATGTTAACGAATCACCTTTTAGTGTTACAGTATATCTTAGTATTGAAAAACCACCTGTAGATGATAGAAAATTTCATATTCAATGGGAGATAAGTAGAGAAAGATGGGAATTTTTAAAAAATAAAACATTACCATGGAAAATTCAAATAAGTTGTGAAAAATTAATGTTATTTAAAAAATAAAATATTTCATATACTATCGTTTTACTCAATATTATTAACCTAGCGTATGTCGTTTCGACATAATTTTCATCTTAAAGCGTTTTTGACGCTTTTTTTTATTGAAAATATTATTTTCTTTATAAATGAATATAAATTTCTCATTGCTACAAAATATATGATATGAAGTTTTCTCTATATATAAGGATAGAAAAATATTGAATGGAGTGGTTTCAATCAAATCAATTATTATGGCTGGAGGAAAAGGCACAAGACTTAAGCCTTTAACTTGTAGTATTCCAAAACCCATGGTGCCAATAATGAATAAGCCAAATATGGAATACACAATAGAATTATTAAAGAATTATGGTATAACAGATATTGCTGTAACCTTAGCGCATTTACCAAATAATATAATCGATTATTTTAATACAGGTGAAAAGTGGGATGTTAATTTAAACTACTTTATAGAAGATACACCTTTAGGTACTGGGGGAAGTGTGAAAAATGCTGAAGATTTTATAAATAGTACAATTCTAGTTCTTAGTGGTGATGCATTAACAGATTTAAATATAAAAGAAGCTATAGAGTATCATAATGAAAAAAAATCTAAAGCTACACTTATTTTAAAAAGAATAGATATTCCACTTGAATATGGAGTTGTAATTACTGATGCAGAAGGTAGAATAACTCAATTTGTGGAAAAGCCCAGTTGGGGAGAAGTGTTTAGTAATACTATTAACACTGGTATGTATTTATTAGAGCCGGAAGTATTAGAGTATTATAAAAAAGGAGAAAATTTTGATTTTAGTAAAGACCTGTTTCCAAAACTATTAAAAGACAATATTCCTATGTATGGATATATTACAGATAATTATTGGAACGACATTGGTTCGCTGAGTTCATATGCTCAAACTCATTTAGATATTCTAGATGGCAAATTAAATATGAACATTAATAACTTAAATTTAAGTAACGGTGTGTACATTGGAAAAGATACAAAAATTAATGGAAAAGTAGCAATAAATCCGCCTGTATTTATAGGACACAACTGTCTAATTAAAGAAGGAAGTATAATAGGCCCTTACGTTGTATTGGGAAATAATATAACAATTAACAACGATGTTTCACTTAAAAAAAGTATTTTGTGGAATAATTCTTACCTTGGAAAAGGTACACATCTAACAGGTTCAGTAATAAGTAATAATGTAAAGACAAAAGATTATGTAGAAATATATGAAAATGCTGTAATAGGTGAAGAATGCGTATTAGGAGATAGGGTGATTGTAAAACCGGACATTAAAATATGGCCATGTAAGAAAATCCAAGAAAATACAATAGTGAATCAAAATCTTATTTGGGGAACTAAAGCTTCAAAAAATTTATTTGGATTCAAAGATATTTGTGGACAAATTAATGTCGAAATTAGTCCGGAATTTGCATCTAGACTAGGTACTGCTTTTGCTTCTTCTTTAAAGGAAGATAATACGATTATAATAAGTAGTGATTCACATAACTCCAGTGGAATTATCAAAAATGCACTAATCTCAGGAATACTATCCACAGGAATAGGAATAATTGATGTGCAAAATTTAATACTACCAGCAAATCGATTAGCTATTACAGAATTCAGAGCATCTGGAGGAATACACATAAGAAAAGATTTTTCCAATGATGATTTAGTTCATATAGAATTCATGGATGAAAAAGGTGTAAATATATCAAGAGCAGGGGAAAGACAGATTGAAAATTTATTTAATAGGGAAGACTTTAAAAGATGTAATGCAGATCAAATAAAATCTATTATTGAAATCAAAAATTATATTAATCATTTTTTTGATATTGGGAAAAATATGTTGAAAAATATTAATGAGATAAAGAGAAAAAATCTTAATATTGTAATTAAATCAAAATGTAAGGATATGCAAAGACTAGCTGTTGATTATTTAGACAGAATAGGATGCAGTTCATATATAGATTACTCAGCATCTAATAATTACATGGAACTAAAGCAACTAGTATTAGAAAAAAAAGCTAATATGGGAATTGTTGTTAGTGAAGATGGAGAAAAATTAATATTAATTGATGGGAAAGGTAGAGTTATAGATCAAGAAAGATATGAAGCATTGGCATTATTAATAATTCTTAAACAAGGAAATACAAGAAAAATAGTGTTGCCGTATATAACTCCTAGTAGTATAGAAAAAATTGCTGAGGATTATAATGTAGAGGTATTACATGTGAAATCAAACCCATCAAATATTATGAATGCCATGATAGGAATGCAACATCAAGAAAAAACTCAATTATCGCAATATATATTAAGTTACAATGCTATTTGGTCTATGGGAGTGATAATTGATTTCTTAATTGAAAAAGGACTGAAATTAGAGAATTTAGTAGATGAAATACCGCAGATTCATTTTATTAAAAACAAAATACCATGTGAGATAAAGGACAAAGGTAGAATAATAAGACAGATTTTTGAAGAGAATGAAAATGAAGATGTAGAATTATCTGAAGGAATTAGAATAACCAGTGAAAAGGGATGGACTTTAATACTTCCAGATAGTGAAAAATCTCTTTTCAACGTATACACAGAAGGTGTATCAGCAGAATATGCTGAAGAATTATCTACTTTTTATCATGATAAAATAGAAAAATTATTAAATACCAAAGAAAATTCTTAAGTATTATTTTCGATTGGATTTCTTAGCAATTTAGAAATTGCTAAGAAATAATTTATTTTTCAGCAACTTAATTAAAGAATAATTCAAAACCTAAATTCATTATATAAAGGAGATGAATACATATGGGAAAAAAAAATAATGAAAAAATTATTCATATTAAGGATGTATTATTAACTCCTGAAGAATTATATAAACATGCAAAAGAGATTGCGAAAAATCATGATGGTAAATGTAGTCCAAAGGCAATAAAACATTTAGTAAAAAGATTAAATGAGAATTATGAAAGAATATCTTATGTATATAAAGAATTAGATAACAACACATATGTGGGGCAAGATCTTTCTCCTGCTTCACAATGGTTGTTAGATAATTTCTATAAAATAGAAGAACAAGTTCAAGAAGTAGAATATAGTTTGTCAACAAGTAAATTTTTAAAACTTGAAATATTAAATAGTGGAAGCTTAAGTGGATATCCTAGAGCATACGCTATAGCATATGAATATATATCTCATACAGATGGCAAACTTGAAGAAAAAGTGCTTGTTAATTATGTTAAAGAATATCAACAAAAACGTGTATTAAATATTAATGAGATCTGGTCATTATCATTAATGCTTAGATGTGCTTTAATAGAAAATATAAGAGTAATTTGTGAATATATTAATAATGATTATAACCAATGGATAATAGCAGAAGAAACTGTTAAAAGAAATAATTCTATAATAGATGAAGCTAGAAAAAAAATAGTAATAGATGGAGAATTAAACCTAGTATATATAGAACACCTTATGAAATTGTTAAGGAGAAGTGGGATTGAGACAGGTGAAATTGTAAACTATTTACAGATAAAACTTAAAGATTATAATACATCTGTACAAAGAGTAATTGAAGAAGAACACAAAGAGCAAGCAGCAAGTAAAATTGCTATAGGGAATTGTCTTACAAGTTTAAATATTGTTTCTACTTTAGATTGGAATAGTATATTTGAAGAGTTGAGTATAGTTGAAGAAATATTAAGGAATGATCCTTGTAGAATTTATCAAACAATGGATTTTGAGTCAAGGGATTATTATCGTAATGCAATAGAAGAAATTTCTAAAAGTATAAAAGAATGTGAAACAAGAGTTGCTAGAAAAGCCTTGGAATGTGCCCAAGAAGCACATATGAAAGATAATGATAAAACTGCGCATATAGGTTATTATTTAATTGATAAAGGAAGAAAAATTTTACACAAGAAATTAGATCATGAGAATATTAAAGATAAATTTCAAAGTAAGCATCTAACAACATATTTATTTCCAATGTTTTTAATAACATTGGTTACAATTTTAATTGTTATTTGCTGTAGTAGTGGAATAATAAGCACTGATCTATTCTTATTATTTATTATAACACTTGTCATATTTGTTCCTGCAAGTGAAATTGGAGTTACTATAACAAATTATTTTTTTACAAATTATTATAAGCCAAAATATTTACCTAGGGTAGAATATGAGCAAGGGCTCAGTGAAGAAGTATCTACACTTGTGGTTGTACCTGCACTTTTACCAAATGAAAAAAGAATTGAAGAAATTATTGATGATTTAGAAGTATATTACTTAGCTAATAAGGATTCATTTTTGTATTTTGCAATAGCAGGGGATTTTGTTGATTCATTTAAAGAAGAGTTATCAGATGATAAAGCTATTGTTAATAATGCCATTACGGGCATTGAAAGGTTAAATAAAAAATATGGTAGCAATAAATTTTATTATTTTCATAGAAAACGTGTTTATTATGAGAAAGAAAAAAAATGGATGGGCTGGGAAAGAAAAAGAGGAGCTCTTATGGAGCTCAATAAATTATTATTAGGATCTAAAGATACATCATATTTTACTACTATTGGTGATATAGAGAATCTAAAAAAAGTTAGATACATGATAACTATCGATGCTGATACTCAATTGACTTTAGGCACTGCAAAGAAGTTGATAGGAATAGCATCTCATCCTTTAAATAGACCTGTACTGGACAAAAATAGCCGCAAGGTAGTAGAAGGTTATGGATTGATTCAACCAAGGATTGGAATTGACATTGAGAGTGCAAATAAATCATTTTTTACTAAAATTTATGCTGGGCATGGAGGTATAGATACCTATTCAGCTTCAAACTCTAACGTTTATCAAGATTTATTTGATATAGGAATATTTACTGGTAAAGGTATATATGATATAAATGTATTTGATAAAATTTTAGGTGAGGCTATTCCAGATAATGCGATTTTGAGTCACGACCTTTTAGAGGGAAGTTATGTGAGAACTGGATTAGCCACAGACCTTGAATTGATAGACGGATTTCCAACTAAATACAATTCTTATATAGCAAGAAATCATAGATGGACTAGAGGAGATTGGCAATTAATACCTTGGTTGTTTAAAAAAGTTAAAGACACAAAAGGACAAAAAGTAAATAATCCTCTATCAGCCTTAAATAAGTGGCATATTATCGATAATATGCGAAGAAGTCTGGTACCTATAGGTTTGTTTATAACAATAATACTAGGGTTGTTAGTTATGCAGCGTTCTACTTTTGTTATTTTATTTGTAATATTTACTTTGTTTTTTCCACTATGTATCAAAATAATAGATTATTACAAGAATAAATATTATAAAACTATTAAAGAAAGGCTTCATGCTGATTTAATAATTGGTATTAAGTCAACACTTTATCAAGTTACTCTAAATTTTATTTTTTTACCGTATGAATCTTATATTATGACTGATGCAATTTTAAGAACTCTATATAGAGTATTTATTTCAAAAGAGAATTTAGTGGTATGGGTTACTGCTGCAGATGCAGAAAAAAAGCTAGATAATTCATTAGTTAGTTACTTTAGAAAGATGAAAAGTAGTATCATAATTTCTTCAATTATTATAATACTTACTTATTATTTTGCACCTCATAATTTTTTCTATGCTGCGCTATTAGGTATGATTTGGTGCAATGGTCCATTGATAGCTTTTCATATAAGTAAGGAAAAAGTAGAGGTTGAAGAATCAATTGATGAAAAATCTATGGCATATTTAAAGAAAATTGCTAGAAAAACTTGGGCATATTATGAAGATTTTGTATCAGACGATAATAATTTTTTACCGCCGGATAATTTTCAAATATTTAATTCTAAAGGAATAGCAAATAGGACATCTCCTACTAATATTGGGATTTATTTAATATCTATTCTTAGTGCAAGAGACTTGGGATATATTACTACTAGTGAAATGATTAATAGAATAAATAAAACAATCAATACAGTAGGGAAGATGGATAAATGGAGAGGACATTTATATAACTGGTATCAGTCAAATACACTTGAAATTTTAAGACCATACTATGTTTCTACAGTAGATAGTGGTAATTTAGTGAGTTATTTAATAACTGTTAAAGAGGGGTTAAATGAGTATTTACAGAGACCGTTATTTGATAAAAATATAATATCGGGATTATTAGATACTTTAAATTTATCTGAAGATGATAGGAATGATATAAAAAACGATTTTGAAACTATGTTAAAAAATGATTTTGATCTATACAAGATGATCTCTATCATCAAAACGTATAACGTAAGTGAAGATATGAAAAGTATCTGGGAAGTGAAATTTAAGGAAACTATAATACATCTGAAAAAAGATATAAAAGATTATATTTATACTGACGATAATCATGAAGAATTATTATTAGATAATCTTTCATTAGTAGAGTTGCAGCAAATATATAAAAAAATGCTTATAAACACTAAAGAATATAATGAGGAAACTGAAGAGTTGTACCGCATAAAAAATAGTGTAGATATGCTTATTGAAAAATGCAAAAAAACAGTTAATAAAATTAATGATATTATCCAATCTACACAATTTATTCATTTATACAACCCAAAAAGAAATTTATTTTCAATTGGTTATAATGTGGAGGAAGAGAAGTTAACTAATTCTTACTATGACTTGTTAGCTTCTGAAGCAAGAGTAGCTAGTTATTTAGCAATTGCGTTTGGAGAAGTGCCTAAAAAACACTGGTTTAAATTAGGTAGATCCATATCCGTAATTGATGGTTATAGAGGATTAGTTTCGTGGACAGGTACAATGTTTGAATACTTTATGCCATATATTTTAATGAAAAACTATCAGAATACTTTATTAGATGAGAGCTACGGCACAGTACTACAGGCGCAAAGAGAGTATTCCTATGAGAGATGTACGCCTTGGGGAATTTCAGAATGTGGATATTATTCATTTGATATGGCATTTAATTATCAGTATAGAGCTTTTGGGGTGCCAAGTCTTGGATACAAAAGAGGTTTATCAAAGGAAGTGGTAATTTCTCCATATTCTACTTTTTTAGCTTTGCCATTTTCACCAAAAGAAGCTATGAAAAATATAAAAATATTAGTAGATGAAGGGATGGAAGGGAAATATGGATTTTATGAAGCAATAGATTATACACCCCAGTTAAATTTTAATAAAAAGAATGCTCAAATAATAGAAAGTTTTATGACACATCATCAAGGAATGATATTAAATTCTATTAATAATATGTGTAACAATTTCATTATGCAAAAAAGGTTTCATAATGATCCAATAATAAAAGTTGGAGAGATATTATTACAAGAAAAAATTCCTCTAAAACTAATTGTTTCTAAAAAGGTTAAAGAAGAGATTAAACCTATAGAAAGAATAGCAATTAATGAAGAAAAGTTAGTTAGGACTTACTCAGATTTAGACGTAGGATTTCCCCATTGCCATATACTTTCAAGTGGTAGGTATAATACTCTAATTACTAATTCTGGAACAGGATATAGTAGGTTAGATAATTTGCAAATTACTCGATGGAGAAAAGATGCCTTATCAGGTAAGTATGGTAGCTTTATATTTATTAGACATTTAAACAGTAATAATATTTGGAGTACTTTTATTGAACCTATAAAAAAAGAACCAGATGCGTATAAAGTTGTATTTTCACCTGATAAAGCTGAATATTTTAGAACAGATGAAAATCTTGACTCTCATACGGAGATCATTGTATCTCCAGAAGACGATGTGGAAATAAGAAAAGTAACTATAACTAATCATGGAACAAATGTTTCTAATATAGAAGTTACTAGTTATCTTGAAGTAGTTCTTACTAGTCAGGAAGGTGACTTAGCCCATCCTGCGTTTAGTAATCTTTTTGTAAGGACTGAAGTACAGTCAGAATATGAAAGTCTAATAGCATATAGAAGACCTAGGGAAGAAAAACAAGATACTAAATGGATTTTTCATTCAGTTATGGTAGAAGAAGATAATACAAGTGGATTTCAATATGAGACAAACAGAGAAGCATTTATTGGAAGAGGAAGGGACTTAAGTAATTCGGTTGCTTTTAATCAGCCACTACGGGATACTTCAGGTATAGTTTTAGATCCTATTATGAGCTTGAGAAAAGTAATTGCAGTATCACCAGGAACATCTAGAACTATATACTATATCAGTGGAGTAGATGAATCAAAAGAAAAAGTTATAGGTTTAATAAAAAAATATAGGGATACATCTACGATATGGAGAGCATTTGAATTAGCCGTAACTAGAAGTCAAATAGAACTTAATTATTTAAATATTGAAGCTGATGAGATAAAACTTTATCAAGAAATGAT
Source organism: Eubacteriaceae bacterium (assembly GCA_049366695.1). Classification (GTDB taxonomy): domain Bacteria; phylum Bacillota; class Clostridia; order Eubacteriales; family Alkalibacteraceae; genus JBMNCR01. The sequence continues at coordinate 87,506 of JBMNCR010000064.1, read as the reverse complement.
ATCACAAATCATTTATTTAAATCCTCTTAGGGAGAAATATAAAGATATAATAATGCGTAATACTAAATCTCAAAAAGATCTTTGGGCTTATGGGATTTCAGGGGATGTGCCTATTGTACTAGTTACAATTAAAAATTTGGAAGATATTTTTATTATTAAAAATTTGTTAAAAGCACATGAATATTGGAGAATGAAAGGATTAAAAGTAGACGTTATTATATTGAACCAGGAAGAAAGCGATTATTATCAACCTTTAAATAATTTGATAATGGATGTAGTATTTGCTAGTTCTGAGAGATATACTATAGATCAAGTCGGAGGTATTTTTATTAGAAAAGCAGATATTTTCACCAATTATGATAAAGAACTATTATTTGCTGTGGCTAATATTATTATTAAAGCAGAAAATGGTGATTTAAGAAGTCAAGTATATATACATGATAATGATGAAACCTTAGAAATATCTAATGTAAGAATAGATAAATCCAATCATTATGACATTAGGGATGAACAATTAAAGTTGCAATTTTTTAATGGTTATGGCGGGTTTAGTAAAGATGGAAGAGAATATACTGTTTTATTAAATGATAATATAAATACTCCAGCACCATGGATTAATGTTATAGCAAATAAAAAATTTGGGTTCACTATATCTGAAAGGGGAGCAGGATTTACTTGGTGTGAAAATAGTCGTGAAAATAAACTAACTCCATGGACAAATGACTTTGTAACCGATGAATCTGGAGAAATTATATATTTAAAGGATAACACCACTAAGTTGTTTTGGACAATAACACCTTCTCCTATTAGAAGTAATGGGAGTTATATTATTGATCATGGTATGGGATATACTAGGTTTAAGCATGATACTCAAGGAATAATACAAGAACAAACTGTTTTTGTAGCAGAAAATGATCCAATAAAAATATCAAGAATTAAACTAAAAAATGTTGGTAATATTTGCAGGACACTTTCTTTAACTTATTATATTAGACCAGTAATGGGGGTGAATGAGCAAAATACTGAACAATATATTATTACAGAAATGGATGATAATAATAATTCTATATATATACGAAATCCATTTAATAGTGAGTATAATAATAAACTATCATTTATAACTTCATCTGAGGAAATTACTTCTTTTTGCTGTGATAGAAGGGATTTTATTGGCGTTAGAGGAGATGTGAAATGTCCCCAAGGAATGTTAGAGGAATTGCTTACGAACAAAGTAGGTGGTGGATATGATCCATGTGTAGCAATACAAATATCAATTGATCTTGATAAAGAAGAGGAGAAAGAATTAGTATTTTTATTAGGTCAGGTTGAAAATAAAAACGAAGCGATTGAATTAATTAATAAGTTCAAAAACGTAGAATATGATAAAAAAGAATTAATAAACATTAAGAAATATTGGAATAATTTGGTTGAAACTATACAAGTTAAAACTCCGGATCCATCGTTTGATTTATTGCTAAACGGTTGGCTTTTATATCAGACAGTGTCTTGTAGATTGTGGGCAAGATCTGCTTTTTATCAATCTGGAGGAGCTTATGGATTTAGAGATCAACTTCAAGATGCAATGAATATTGTTTACACATTACCTAAAGCAACAAAAGATCAAATATTACTTCATTGCTCACATCAATTTGTAGAAGGAGATGTACAACACTGGTGGCATCCTGGTCCCGAAGGTAAAGGGATAAGAACTAGATTTTCCGATGATTTATTGTGGTTGCCTTATGCTGTAATAAGATACGTGACAACTACTGAGGATAATAGTATTTTATATGAACAAATTCCATATTTAGAAGAAGAAGTTCTTAAAGAAGGTGAAGATGAGAGATATGGCACACCACAAATTTCTAGCGAAACAGGAACTGTATATGAACATTGTATCAGGGCTATTGAAAAAGGATTAAATTTAGGAGACAAAGGTATACCATTAATTGGCTCAGGAGATTGGAATGACGGCATGAATACAGTAGGAAATAAAGGGAAAGGTCAAAGTGTTTGGCTAGGATGGTTTCTAACTACTATATTGATGGGATTTGAGCATATATGCAATGTAATGAAAGATAAAAAAAATGCACAAAGATATAATACTTTTAGAAAAGAAATAGTCAAATCAATAGAAAATAATGCATGGGATGGAGAATGGTATATAAGGGCATTTTATGATAATGGAAAACCACTTGGATCATCTCAAAATATTGAATGTAAGATTGATTCTCTCGCTCAATCATGGGCTGTTATATCAAAAGGTGGAGATAAAGACAGGATTATTAGGGCAATGCGTTCTGTTGAAGAGTATTTAATCAAAAAGAGTGAAGGATTGATACTGCTGTTTACACCACCATTTGATAATAGTGAACAAAGTCCAGGATATATTAAAGGTTATGTTCCAGGAGTTAGAGAAAATGGAGGACAATACACGCATGCAGCTTCATGGGTAATTAAAGCTTTTGCGACTTTAGGAGACGGAGATAAAGCATGGGAGTTATATAATCTTATCAATCCAATAAACCATTCTAGAACGCATCTAGAGTGTTCCATATATAAAGTGGAACCATATGTAATCGCAGCAGATGTATACGCTGTTAATCCTCATGTGGGTAGAGGAGGTTGGAGTTGGTATACAGGAGTAGCTGGGTGGATGTATTCAGTAGGAGTAGAGGATATATTAGGTTTGAAAAAGAAAGGAGACAAACTATTTATAGAGCCTTGTGTTCCCAAACAGTGGGAAGAGTATAGTATAAGATATAGATTTAAGGAAGCATTGTATATTATTAATATATCTAATAAAAATAAAGAATCAAATCACGATAAAATATTAATAAGAGTTGATGGGACAATTCAACAAGGGTATATACCTTTAAAAGATGATAAAGATTGTTACAATGTCGAAGTAGAAATACAAGATAAATAATAATATAAAAAAAGCAGGGAGATGCTCCCTGCTTAATTTATTAGTATAACTTTCTTTTGGATGAAGATGTAATATTAAGTTCATTCCTGTATTTGGCAATTGTTCTTCTGGAAATTGTTATATTCTTACTTTTAAACATTACAGAAATATCTTGATCAGTTAAGGGTTGCAGTTTATTTTCGCTTCTAATAATATCTATTATTTGGCTTTTAATAATGTTTGAGGATATTTCTTGATTATAGTTTAATCTTATTCCATTTGTAAATAATTGTTTTATTTTAATAGTAGAAAAAGGAGTAGAAATATATTTTTCTTTGATTGCTCTACTAATAGTTGATTCGCTTAAATTTAATCTAACAGCAATATCAGAAATAGTCATTGGTTTTAAATATTTTGTTCCACGAAGAAAATAATCACGTTGAATTTCTACAATTTCATGTAGTATATTATCAATAGTTCTGAATCGTTGTTCAATACTTTTAATTAAGTACTGTGCATTATTTAATTTGTTTTTAACAAATTTTATAGTATTTTCATTATCATTTTTAATAAGTATGTCTTGGTAAAGTTTGTTGATTGTCAATGTTGGTAGAGCTGTATCATTTAACAGAATAAAAACATCACCATTAAATACTTTTATATATGCTTCAGGAATTATGTAACTTTCTATATTGCCAGTATAAAAGCCTCTTGAAGGTTTTGGTTCTAGAGATTTGATTATATCAGTATATCTTTGAACTGTAGATAGTTGTAAGTGAAGTAATTTAGATATTAATTTTAACTTGTTATCAGCAATAAATTCTAAGTAGTTATCTACTATATTTAATAAATTATCGTTAGCAATGTCTTTTCTTAGAAGTTGTTTTTTTAGACATTCCTTTAAAGTTCTAGATGCGATACCACAAGGTTCAAAGTTTTGTACTAAATTTAAGGACTGAATTACTAAATTTATATGACAATTTAATTCTTCAGAAATCTCTTCGATAGAACAACTAAGATAACCTTTATCATCGATGTTTTCTATTATATAACTACAAACATATAATATTTCAGGAGGTTCTTTTATATCAAGAAGCTGATCTTTAAGATATTCTTTAAGAGTTTTACTTTTTATATAATAATTTAATGGATCATAGTGGTTATCGTTATTCGTATTATTTCCTGAACTGGGTAAATATACATCATTATCTTTAATAATTTTTTTATACAACTCATTTTGATTCTTATTTAGTAAGTTTTCATCATTAAGTACTTCTAATAAAGGATTTTCTTCTAATTGTTTAGAAATATCATTGTGAAGATCATGGATTGGCATTTGTAATATTTTTAAAGAGTGTTGCATTTCAATAGTCATATTTAGTTTTTGATGATGTGCTAATGTTTGTACCATGCTAATTTCCATTGTATCACCTATATTAATATATTGGAATTATTTTCATTATATCATAAAATGCTAAAAAATAAAGAAATTACAATTTATATATTTATAAATATTAATGAGTAAATATATATTATCAAATTTTTCAGAAATCAATACTAAATTGTAAACTTTTTAATACTATTCAATAGATCGTTAGCCATTTTTGATAACCTTTATGCTGAATTAGATATTTCATGCATTAAAGAAGTTTGTTCTTCAGTTACGGCAGCCATTTCTTCAGCACCTGAAGCTGTTTCTTGTGAAATGTATGATACATTATTTATCACTTCCCCACCTCGTTTAGCACGATCAACTGATGATTTAGTAATATCTGAAACATTAGTTATGCTAATAAATCTATTATTTACAGCATCAGTAATATCATTAAAAGTATTGATAGTATCATTTAATGTTTTTTCTTGATCATTAACTACGGATTTGGCTCCATTTATCTCTACAACTACTTTAGTAATATTTTTTTGAACTTCTGCTATTATAGACTAGATTTTTTCAACAGATTTATTTGATTCCTCTGATAGAGTTCTAATTTCTTCGGCAACAATGGCAAAACCTTTACCTTGCTCACCTGCTCGAGCAGCTTCAATAGCTGCATTTAAAGATAATAAGTTGGTTTGATCTAATTACTTTTAATTACTACTAAAATATCTCTGATTTCAGTTGAATTTTTAGAAAGAGGATTAATTGCATTTTCTGCTAATTCTTTTGATTTAGACATTTCTACTGAGATTATATCAAATCCCTCAATTACTTCTGTTATTTGCTTATTGGTATTGTCTACCAAGTCTGCTTGTACGGTAGCTCCCGTTGCTAAATCAGAAACTGTTAAAGCTAATTGTTCAGAAGTTTTGCTTATTTCTTTTGTAGATGCAGACATTTCCTCTGAGGAAGAAGCTAATTCAATTCTAACATCTTTTACAGATAATAATAAACTTTTAAGACTATCTATTATATTTGCATTTGCTAGATGGTTTGTTCGTTAAGACTGTTCGAGAAAGTTGTAAATCCTACAATACTTAAAACGATTATAGGTAATATTACTAATGCTAATGTTACGAAAATTAATTTTAAAAAGATGTTTAAATTACCTAGTTTTAAAAATCTCATAAATTCACTCCATTCTAAAGAGTAAGATAATCAATAAAAGAATAATTTTTACAAATATAAAAATTATAATTTCATAATAACACCCTTTAATGCCAAATACAATAATAACCAGTAAAAATATAGTAATAAAATACTTATACTAACAGCAAATACTATTGAATATAATCAATCAAATACAAAAATATAAATATAACAAAAATGATATATATTATCTAAATTAACAATATTAAATTGAAGAGAATTTTAATAATAGCAAATAATATAAATAAGATAATTATCTTATTTTAAAATAAAGAAGGTGATTTTGTGTCAAATAAACCCCTAGTTCCAGAAGCAAGAGAAGCATTGAGGAAATTAAAACTTGAATGTGCAGAAGAGATTGGACGTTTGCAATATTGCAAAGAGAATAATGATCATTACAAAGGCGATATTAGTGCAAAGCAAAATGGTTCAGAAGGAGGACCAATTGGGGGACAGATGGTTAAAAAAATGATTGAAATGCAAAGAAGTAAATACTCTAATAATTCATTAAACTAGACATAATTGGAGGAGAGAAAAATCTTCTCCAATTATTATTTTTTTGATAAGCATTGCTTGCAAATTCCGTATAATTCTAGTTTATGACTTATTAAATTAAAATTCTTTTCATTTGATATTTTTTCTAAATCATTTAGAGGACAATAATCAATCATTTCTGTTCTACCACATTCTTTACACATAATAATATGATGATGGTTATTATTAACGCATACTAATTGAAAAAGAGATGTGCCTTTATCTGTTATAATTTTATGCACAAGGTTTAAATTAACGAATATTTCTAAGTTTCTATAAATAGTAGTCATATTGGTTTTAGGATATAATACTTTTGTATACTTAAATAAATCTTCAGCAGATAGTAAAATTGAGCAATTTGATATAAGAGTTTCTATTATTGCTTGTCTCTGTTGAGTAATTTTAAAATTATTATTTTTTAAGGTAGTAAGTATTTTGTTTTTTATCATACAATAAATCACTCCATATGAGATTATATATTAATAATATCATAAATTCTAAAAAAATTAATATAATTACTTAGGTCTATGTTATAATAAATGCAAAAGGTTTGCAATTAGAAATATTTAATTTGCAAAATACGATTATTCTACTTATTGAACTATAATTTTTGATAAACTTAAGTTTAAGTAGTAGATGAAAAAGAAAAATATTTAATTGCTTCAGTATACGAAAGAATATAATAATTATTTATTACTATTAAGATAGAATTTTGTGATGGGGTTGGATGGATAATGCGTTTGTATAGAAAAGTACTTATTTTGATAATACTTTTAGTGAATATTCTTTTAAATATTGCCTGTGGTAATGAAATAGAATTTCACAATTCTAAAGACAATGATCAAATTACTGTTGCTGTTTCAATTGTTCCAGAAGAAACTTTTGTAAAAGCTGTAGCAGGGGATAATGTTAACGTAGTAACTATGATACCCACAGGATATAGTCCTGAAAATTATCAACCTTCACCTAGTCAAATCACAAGTCTAAGCCAGTCAAAAATTTATTTTTCTATGGGAGTACCTGCGGATGGCGCAAATATTATTCCTTTTTTAAAAGATTATGGTGAAGATATTAAAATCATACATTTAGATCAAATAGTGGGGGATGTGTATGATGATTTATACATTGATGGTGAACAACAAGGTGATATGACAAGGGATCCTCATATTTGGCTTTCTCCTAAAAGAGTAATAGTAATGATTGATATTATTATGAATGAGCTTGTTGCTATAGATCCCAAAAATGAAATAATTTACAAAGAAAATGCTGAAAAAATTATTGAGGATTTAGAGGGTTTAGATAGTATTATTATAGAAAAAATTGGACAAATTGAAAATAAATCTTTTTTAATTTATCATCCTGCATATAGATACTATGCAGATGATTACGATTTAAATATGATTTGTATTGAAGAAGATGGAAAAGAAGCTACTGCCCAAAGATTTGAAAACATAATTGATGTTGCAAATAGAAAAAGTATTAAAGTGATATTTTATCAAGAAGAGTTTAATGATGAGCAAGCAAAAACAATAGCAAAAGAAATTGATGGGGTAACAATAAAAGTTTCTCCATTAAGCGAAGACTATATAGAAAATTTAATAAATATAACTAATGAAATAGTAAAAGCAAATAAATAGGAGGTAAATATGTATGACATAGAAGTTCATAATTTGATAGTAGATTATTCTGGAATTAGGGCTCTAGAAAATATCAATTTCAATATAAAAGAAAATGAATTTTTATGTATTATAGGGCCAAATGGGGGTGGAAAAAGTACATTATTAAATGTAATGTTAAATTTATTAAAACCAACAGAAGGTACTGTTATCACTCAAAAAGGAAAATCCATCACTTATGTTCCGCAATTTATTAGATTTGATAAAAAATTTCCTATAGATGTGTGGGATGTTATTTTGATGGGATCTCTACCTTCAAAAATTAAAATATTTCAAAAATACAATAAAAATCACAAGGATAAGGCATTAGAAATAATGAATAAATTGGGAATATTTGATTTAAAAGGTAGACAAATTGGTCAATTATCTGGAGGTCAATTACAAAAAGTTTTGATTGCTAGAGCAATTGCAACTGATGCTGATATTATATTATTTGATGAGCCTACCGCAAATTTGGATATAAAAACTAAAGAAGAAATATATACATTATTAATAGAATTAAAGAAATATAAAACCATAGTTATGGTAACACATGATGTGTATGATGTATTAAAATATGTTGATACTGTATTATGTTTGAATAAAAGTATATATTATTTTGGAAAATATGAAGGATTTGATTATGCCTTGTTTGAACAGGCCTATGGGTACAGAAAAAGTAATTTTATAAATAAAAAGGAGAAGAAGGATGTTAGCAGCACTTTTGAAATATAATTTTCTACAAAATGCATTTATTACTGCGATTTTATCTAGTATTGTATGTGGAGTTATAGGTACAATTATTGTAGAAAAAAAAATTGTGAGCTTGAGTGGAGGTATTGCACATGCTTCTTTTGGTGGGATTGGGTTAGGATATTTATTAGGAATAGAACCTTTGATAGGAGGATTGATATTTGCTATCTTATCATCTTTAGGTATAACGACTATTACTAGAAAAACTAATACCAGTAACGATACTCTAATAGGTATTTTTTGGTCAGTTGGAATGGCCTTAGGTATATTTTTTATTGCTTTAACTCCCGGTTATCCTCCAGATATGACTTCATATTTATTCGGAGATATATTAACAGTTTCATCTTTTTATATTAAGATGATGTTTATACTAACACTTATTATTGTTTTTAGTATTGTTAGTATGTTCAATTACTGGAGAGGGTATTTATTTGATGAAGAATTCTTAAAAATTATTGGGATTAAGGTAGTAGGGTTAGATTATTTTATTTACATATTGATATCCTTTAGTATAATTATTTTAATAAAAGTAGTGGGAATTATATTGGCTATAGCGTTATTAACTGTACCTCCAGCAATTGCAAAATTTTTTACATATGATTTAAAAAAAATGATGTTTTATTCTGGAATTATTGGCATTATTTTAGGGATGGCTGGATTAACAATTTCATATTATTTTAATATTCCTTCGGGAGCTACTATAATACTTTTGTCAGTTGTATTTTATTTTAGTTTTTGGGTTTTATATAAGATGAAATCTAAGAAGGAATAAAGAAATGAAGCTAAATATCTATAACTATTTAGTATTAATAGATTACAAATCATTGAATTTAATCATAAGACAGTAAAATCTAATTCACTAAAATATATTCTAATAAATGTTTCTTGTATAATTTTATTTATTATTATAAGTAATTATAAAAATAGGTAAATGCAACAATAGATATACACTACTATTTAATAACATATATCTATTGCATGTGGAAAAATTAATATTTTAATAAGCGAATACTTTACTCAATAATTCTACCGTCAGTACTAATGGTAATAACATTCCAAGGAATCATTTTTTTGCTGTTTATAAAAGCTTGTTTTATAGCAGTAACTATGCCACCACAACAAGGCACTTCCATTTTTAGAATAGTAATACTTTTTATATCGTTATTTAGTAAGATATCTGTAAATTTTTGTGAGTAGTCTATACTATCAAGTTTAGGACATCCTATAATAGTAATTTTATTTTTCATAAAATCATTATGAATATTGCTATAAGCATATGCAGTACAATCAGCAGCAATTAATAAGTCAGCATTGTTTAAAAAAGGTGCTCCTGCTGGAACTAGTTTTATTTGACATGGCCATTGATTTAATTGCGATTCTATTTGAGTATTTTCATTTTTTATACTTGATGGATTTGTTTTTATGTTTATTGAATTAGTGCTTGGGCAAGAACAAATACTAGAATCTTGTTTCTTTTTTGCTAAATTGAGATTTACAGCTTCTTCATCATATTTCGCTACATTTCTTTTTTCAATTGTTATTGCACCTGTAGGACATTCTGGCAAACAATCACCTAAACCATCACAATAAGATTCACTTATTAATTTAGCTTTACCATCAATTAGTTTTAAGGCTCCTTCATGACAAGCATCTATACAAAGACCACAACCATTACATTTTTTTTCATCTATTACAATAATATCTCTTTTCATTATGTTTTGCCTCCTATATATTTCGTAGTTTTCTTTTTAATTATTATAAACCATTATATCATATGGTTATGTAACCAAAGTTACGCATACAAAAAATATTCGAATATTAATATATGATTTACAATAGTTAAAAAAAATTTTGAAAAAGAAATTTAATATTTACGTTCTTGTGACATACTGGGAAGCTTATATTATAATAGAAAATAAAGAAAAAAATTAGTATGTAATATGGACTAACAAACAAATATCAAAATAGTATATGACAGATAAAGAGTTTAGAATTAGATCGAAAAAATTATATTAAATAGAAGAGGTACTTAATATGTTCAAATTGGAAAATTGTGTATCATATATAGCTACAAATGCAAGCAAGGATTTAGCTGAAGGATTTGAAAGGAAATTGAAAGAACACGGAATTTCAAGAGTACAATGGACAGCTTTATATTACATTGGTAAGTATGAAAGTATAAATCAAAAGCAATTATCTTTGTATATGAGGATTAAAGAATCATCAACTACAAGATTGGTTGATAGGATGGAGAAAGAAGGATATATAAAAAGGTGTATAAACAAAGAAAATAGAAGAAATATAGAACTAGTACTTACTGATGAAGGAAAAAAAACAAGAGAAGGAAGTCTTTATTTGGGAGATGAATATAGTGACTATATTTCTGAGGGCATATCGCAAGATGATTTGAATATTTTTATAAAAGTATTAGATATAATGAGGAAAAATGCAAATAGATATTGATTTTTTTATATACTCGCCACACTTATGATTAGCATACTAATACAATGTAATGGCGGTCCTTCAATGGCTTATTCTGTTACAATATTAAAAGAAACTTTAAATGAATTTGAGCCGGAATTTTAAAAATAATAGAACAAAAGAAGAGGTTTTTAAAAAATATATAAAACTGAGACTTATGAATAATTTGAAATTCGAACTGCTTAATTATTAAAAGCCTCCTCGATTTATGAGGAGGCTTCTTAATAATTAATATATCAATTTAACTATTTTAAGTATTTGTTTTTGAGTTTATTATGTTCGCTTAGTGTTGATGAATAATAAGTCGTATTATCCCCATAAATATCTGATAGAAAATAATAATAATCGTGTTCTGCTGGATATAATACTGCTTTTATTGATTTTTCGCCAGGACAATTTCCAGGTGCAATGGGCAGACCGCTTATTACGTAAGTATTATATGGAGAATCAATTCGCATATCTGTTCTAGTGTATAATTCTTTATGAACTCCAATCGCCATTTCTAAAGTTGCACAACTTTCAAGTCTCATATTACTTTTTAATCTATTGTAAAAAATTCCTGCAATAATCGGTCTATCTTCATCCTTCATTGCTTCATATTCTACAATAGAAGCAAAAGTTATTATTTGATGAATTGACAAGCTATGGTTTTCTATGTCGGAAGAATACTTATTTAAAACTACGTTCATTTCTTCAAGCATTTTCAAGCCAACTTCCTCAGGTGAGACATTATCACTATCAAAGAAATAAGTTTCTGGAAAAAAATATCCATTTAATCGGTATTGTATTTTATCTTTTTTTATATCATCAGTAACAAACCAAAAATTTGAGATGGCATTATCTATAAAACTATCGTTATTCCACACATCTATAATTTCTTCAGTGCTATAATTTATTGTTTGGGATAATATATTTGCCATTTCTAAGATAGTTTTACCTTCAGGAAAAGTAATCTTGATCGCATTTGGAAATACTGCTTCACCACTATTTATCTTTATAATAATTTCTTCAGATGACATGGATGTATTTAAATCATAGTAACCAGCTTGAAAATTTGAGTAATTATTTAACTTAATATATAATTTGAATGCAGATACACTTTTAATTAAACCTTCATTTTTTAAATTATCAGCTATTTTAGTTATTGAACTACCTTGTTCTACTTGAAAAGTATGTATATCAGCATTATTATCTACAGGCAATAACAAATTAGTATATAACAAATATAATGAACCTGCTAATAGAACTATAATGAATAACGACAAAATTAGTATTTTTTTGATATTTAGCATTTGATCACCTCAATTAATAAAAATTATTTAATTTCAATTTTATATTTTATTTTCATTACTATATGTACATTAATAATATTAACATAAATTATACTAATCTTCACATTTATTTATTTAATTTATTAACAGATTTTGACACAAATTTACATTGTTAAGTGATATATTTACAAGGTATGAAATTAATTCAAAGGGGTATCGATGAAATGTTTTTACATTTAACAAAATTTATTGATGTTGCTACAAATAAATATAATGCATTTGTACAATGTTTTTTAATACCAATTTTTATTATTGCTATTATTTTTATTGGATCTATTAATTATTTTTTGATTTTCAGTTTGATAGAAATAATAAATATAATTTTTGCATTCGTAATTACATATATTGCAATAAAATCTAGTAATAAAAATTCTAGTTTTATTATTTTAGCTGTTTTATATGGATTTGTGGCATTGTTTGATTTATTACATTTTCTAGTGTATAAAGGTATAGGGATTAGTGTAATAAATAATAGTGTTATAGTAACTGAAATTTGGCTGATTGCAAGATATATAGAAAGTATTTCCATACTAATATTTATAGTTTTTTATAATAAAAAAATTAATATATATCGCGTTATTATATTCTTTGCTAGTATAACTATGTTACTATTTATAATGATATTACATTATAATTACATACCTACTAAAATTAATGTATCAGTGATTACTATACTTCAACAGTTGAGACATTTTTTGAGTATAATAATTCTTGTTATAGCTATTTTAAAGATGAATTATAATAAAAAAAGCTATAAATCAAAGACATATTATTTTCTAGTATTGTCTATGATTACTCAGATATCACTGTTTATGTATACAAGTGAGTATGGAATTATTAATATAGTTGGAAGTATTGTCAGGATATTTTCGTATTATTTTATCTACAAAGTAATTGTACAAGAAGATAATGAGAATGCAAACGCAAAATTTGAATGGGATAAAATAAAATCAAATGATTTTATAGAAATGTTGCCGTGTCCTACATTAATAGAAACAAATAGAGAAATTATTTTTGCTAATGATGCAACTTATGATTTGTTAGGAATAACAAGTTTAGAAGAAATTGAAGAAAAAGTAATTAATGATTTTAGTAAGACAAATGAAAAAAGTTTAGATAGTGATTTTAAAGACAAAAATGTTAATATGTTAAACAATAAAAACATAAAATTTACAAATTATTATGGAAAAGAGATAAAAGGAAATATAATGAAATTCCCATGTACATATAATGGAGATGATAGTAATATAATTATTTTACATAAGTATACTGAAAACCTTAATAAACAACAATCAGTAAATCTTAAGAATAATTGTAATTACGTAAATAAAGATGATCATGATCCGATAAAAGATAATTTTTTTATTAATATTTCACATGAATTTAAAACACCTTTAAATGTTATACTCGGGATAACTCAATTATTAGAATTAGAATTTAAAAAAAGTCGTACTGAAATGGATATGCCCTCGTATCTTAATGAATATATGAAAACATTAAAATACAATAGTTATAGATTATGGAGATTAATAGATAATCTTATTGATATTAGTAAAATAAATACAAATTCTTTTGAGGTTATAATGCAAAATAATAACATAGTGAGTGTTGTTGAAGATATTGTATTATCTGCTACATCGCATTTAGAAAAAAATGATATTGATATTATTTTTGATACAGAAGTAGAAGAAAAAATTCTTGCATGTGATGCAGACCTGATTGAAAGAATTATTTTAAATCTTATATCTAATGGGATAAAATTTGCAAAAAATAAAGGAGAAATTCTGATTAAGCTTATAGATGAAGGAGAAATCTTTACAATAATCGTTGAAGATAATGGAATTGGTATACCAAAAGACAAAATTGAAACAATATTTGATTATTTTTCTAAAGTTGATCAGTCATTAACTCGTAATACCGAAGGAAGTGGAATGGGTCTTGCTCTGGTCGCACATCTAGTAAAAATACATGGAGGTTCTATTTCAGTAGAAAGCGAAAAAGGACAAGGGAGTAAGTTTATTATTAAATTACCTGTTAGCACAGTAGAAAACACAACTAAGAAAAAATCATACAGTCAAGTAAAGAAAGAACGAATTAATATAGAGTTTTCAGATATATATTCGGTAAAATACCAATAGAATTATATACATTAAAGTACAAACTAAATAAAAGTCTTAGGTTTTTTCAAGATTTATACCTAAGACTTTTATTAGGTTATAATTTTTCTATAGTTTGGTCAATAATACTTTATGATCTACAAGTGCCATTTCTTTAATTTTTGCGTCTACTGTCTTTCTTTCACCAAAAATATTTTCAATAAAAATACCATCATCATTAGGTATAATTTTGTCCACAGCCTCAAGCAATAATGTCTTTTCTCCCTTTTCATCTACTAAATAAACATTAGCTTCACACATTATTATTATCTCCTTTTTAAATCATTTATTATTTTTATTGCATCATCTATATAATGGGGAAGTGGTTCATTTATTGTACCTGAAATGTATATATTGCATTTGTTTATAGGTAGTAAGATTTTTTTAGCTTTACTTCTAGAAACTGCTGCTGACATAGCACTCGTTAATTCACCAGTCATTGAATCAGTTACTAATATAGTTATACTTCCCATAATAATATCAACTTCAGGAACATTCACTATGATTGCATTTTCCCCAGTGGCACCTTCGTTCGCGCCTGCCTTTAACATTGCTGCTGTGGCAAGAGCGTTAGTTCCTAAGGCTATAATTTTTAAATTTTCACCAAATTCAGAACGTATTCTATCAACGATTACTTTACCAATGCCGCCTCCTTGACCATCAATTACTGCTATTTTCATAATATTCCCCCATAATGTTTTTGATTATTATAATATTATTTTATGAGTAAATAATCAAATTTAAAATATGTTAATGTAGAATGTATGTATATTCTATATTTTCTAAATTCAATTATGTTCTTTTATTACTACAAATAGGACATTTTTGTATGCTTAAAGGTTTTTCTAATCCGCATTTTTCCATAAGAATATCATCAGCTAATAATTCTTTTGATAAACCATCAGCTAAAACTTTTCCTTGTCCCAGGACTATTGTTCTATCACATACGTCTAATACCATATCTAAGTCGTGAGTAGTAATTACTTTTGTATGGGTAAAATCATTTAAGAGGTTTATCAACCTTCTTCTTGATTTTGGATCTAGAGCGGCAGAGGGTTCATCCATTAGCAAAATATCAGGTTTAATTGATAAAACTGATGCAATGGATGCCGAACGCTTTTCGCCACCAGATAATTTATAGGGTGGTCTATCCTTTAAATGAGATATTCCCACTATATCTAAAGCATATTCTACTCTTTTTTTTACTTCATCTTCACTTAATCGATAATTTCTTGGACCAAATGCAACATCATCATATACTGATGTCATAAATAGTTGATCATCTGCATTTTGAAAAGTGAAACCTATTTTTTGTCTAATAATAGATAATGTTTCTTTAGTAACAGGCATATCCCCAATATTTATATATCCTTCTTCAGGAAAAAGAATGCCTACTAATAACATCAGTAATGTAGATTTACCTGCTCCATTTGCACCTACTATAGCTACTGATTCGCCATGGTGAATTTCAAAACTTATACCATTGACTGCTTCTTTACCATCAGGATATTTATAATATACATTATCAAGTATGATTTTATGATGACTCATTTTTACACTCCTGTAAGTATGGAACCTAATATCACGGGGATATTATAATATCTGACCATTAAAAAATAGGTTATCCATATTAATAAATACATTATATCTTTTATAACAGAATTACTTAAATTATTAAAATAATATTCACCTTGAAATCCACGCAACATCATTGCTTGGTATACTCTTTGTCCACGGTCATAAGTACGGATTAATAACTGACCAAGTAATGAACCCCATGCTTTGTGCTGAATTCCTTTTTGATTAGGTGCTCTTAATGAATAAGCAGTCCAAATACTTGCGCCTTCTTCTAATAATACAGATATATAACGATAGGTTAAAAGTATCTGGATAACAAAAATCTTTGGTACATGAATATTTCTAAGTGCAATTGCGATCTTTTCAATTCCTGTAGTAGCGATTAACAATAATGCACTTAAAACTGTTAATACACACTTTATCATTAAAGATATAAAGGAAATCCAGCCTGCAGAAATTCCAATATCAAATACTTTGAATAAAATGTGTCTGTCAAATATTGGATTAAATATACCTATTCCTACTACGAAAGGAAGCACAATTAGCATTCGTTTTAGAATAGTGATAACAGGTATTTCACCTAAACTGAAAATTATTATAGGATAGATAATCATTGGTAATAATCCAAGTATTTCATATTTATCAAAAGATACTACAATAATGATGTATATTATGCTTACTAATAATTTTATAAGTGGTTGTAATTTATGTATAAAAGTATCATTTTGAGATATTTCATCTAAATGTCGAATTTTATATATAGTATCAGTTATATTTGCCATTTAATCAGTCCCGTTTAATTATCAAGCTGTTTCTTTTTTTTAATTCTATTAGTTATAAAACCAATTAGCACTGCTAGTAATAAAGTTAAAACTCCGCCTATAGCTCCTGAAAAAGATGTACCTGCATTAGATTGCAAAATTGATGATGTTTCTTCAGTAGATAAATTATTCCTAAAGCTATAATCTGGCAAAATAGCAATTTTTTCTTGCAAGTTTGATATATTTTCGTGAACATTGCTAGAAGATTCTAATTCTTCACTTCCAGTAGTATTTAATATTGCCCATTCTAAACCGTCAGGGTTTGATGATGCAAACCACGATAATATTCCTCCAATAAAAATCGTTGCTAGTAATAATGCAATTATTACTTTTTTAAAAGAAACGCTATTTAATGATTTTTCTGTAGAAACATTTTCAAGTATTTCAGGTCGTGCGTTCCAAATAAAAGTAACAACAGCTGCGGTTATTAAACCTTCTATAACACCTATTGCTAGATGAATAGGTTGCATAAAAAGAAGAAATGTGTTTAAAGGTATCTGCGTTTTACCTGATAGAAAAGTTTCTAATACTACACCCAAAGATCCAAATTGCAATCCAATAACAGCAGATATAATGGAAGCACTAAATAATCTTTTTTTTGAATATCCTTTCTTTATTATTCTTTTATATATAAAAGGATATGCAATATAACAAGTAAAAAAACCTAGATTAAAAATATTGCATCCAAGGGCCAGTAAACCCCCATCTGCAAAAAATAATGCCTGTATTATTAAAATTGAAGCCATCGTTAAAAAACCTGCATTAGGTCCTAGTAAAATTGCTAAAAGTATTCCACCTCCAATATGCCCACTTGAACCTGTACCCGGTATAGAAAAATTAATCATTTGTGCAGCAAATACAAAAGCACCCATTACTCCCATTAATGGAATCTTTTTTTCTTCAAGATTAGTTTGTACTTTTTTTATTGAATAAGAAGCTACTCCTGTAGAAGTAGCCCACATAGCTCCTCCTACTATTGGTGAAATTAAAGCATCAGCCATATGCATGTATAACATCTCCTTCACAAAATATTAAATAGACCCAAAGAGGGCATTAAAAAACATACAGTCCCTTCTTGAGTCTGATTTTGTAAATTTTACAATTAAGATATATAAATTTAATAAAAATCTTCATGATTTTAGTAACCCCAATATATCACATTTATGAATTTAAAGCAATATATCTTTATATCATAGACACGGCAATCGAATGAACAGTTATTCAAAATTAGCTTTTCAAAACAATTATTCACAAAATAATAACTATCATATATGATTGCAATTAAATTTTAATGAATACAACAATAGCGTAACTGTTTTTCCGTTGGTGTTAGTATAAGCGTACTTGTAATTGCATTAATAATATGCCTAAATCTATCATGTAACTAAGTGCTGTATTTGTTTTTCGTGAGATTGCTCTGATATTTTAATCTTACAAATAAATCTACAATATTAGGATCGAATTGAATTTCTTTTTTGTTTATTAATTCATTGACAGCGACTTCTTCCGAAAGGGCTTTTCTGTAAACTCTATCATTAGTCATAGCGTCGTATGCGTCTACAACAGCCAATATCCTTGCTATTAATGGTATGTTTTCGCCTTTTAAACCTTTAGGATAACCTGTTCCATTATAATATTCATGATGGTGTAATATTCCTATAGGATAACCTGTTCCATTATAATATTCATGATGGTGTAATATTCCTAATGCTACAGTGTTTAAGTGATTAAAAGATTTTATAATATTATACCCTAAGACAGTATGAGTTTTCATTATTTCAAACTCCTCAATAGTTAATGTATCTGTTTTGTTGAGTATTTTATCAGATATGCCTATTTTTCCGATATCATGTATTTGTGCCAGCAATGATAAATCATCAAGAGTATTTTTGTCAAGAGTTAAATTATCACCTATGGAAAGACATAAGTTTTGCACTCTTTGGCAATGTGCATCAGTTTCATATTTATGTATTCTTGAAACCTTTCTAAGTAAAGAAATCAAAGGATTATTTGTGCTTTTATTTGAATTAAGTTTGTTTTTGTACATATTATTATCAGCTTCAATTATTATATCTTTAATCTGCGAAGATTCATTTTTCAAAATAGCGTAACCTAAAGCAATACTAATTGGATAGTCTTTATCGCAATCGGAAAATAAGTCATCTATGTCATTGGTTATTATATTTGATCTATTATCATCAGTATTTTTAAATATTAGAGCAAACTCGTCACCGCCAATTCTAAATAATAAACCCTTATACTTATTTACAATATATAATAATCTTTGAGATACGTAACATATGTATTCATCTCCTTTGCTATGGCCATAGTTGTCGTTTATAAATTTAAGATTATTTAAATCGATTGCGACATAGCAAAGTGGTGTTTTATTTTCAAAGTTTGTTTCATGAATATATTTTTCATAATAATCTCTATTAAAAATACCAGTGAGTTTATCAATGCGGCTGTTTTTAACAATTCTATTCATAGCATTTTGATATAATGTAATGTCATGTAGCATTATAATTTCGCCCAATTCTTCTGATTTTTTTCCAGCAATTTTTTTTATATTTAATTCATAATGACGTAAATTTTTTTCTTTAGTATCAAAGACTGTTAATATTTTCTGATCCTTGTTTATATATTTTGATATAGTGTCAAACTTTTGGTTTAACAGGTCTAAAGATGTTAAATTACCCAAAATAGGACCATCAATTTTTGCAGCAATTATATAATTATTAGTATTAATAACTATCCAGTTATCAAGGATGCTATTTAATACTATTTTTTTTATTTCAGGTTCAATTTTTTTAATTGGGAAAATATAGATACAATAATATATACTTAAACTTTCCAAAACTATAAAAGAAGAATAGAAAAATGGGTATATTATATTTCCATATAAAAATATGATAATTAATACTATTGGCAGAATAAACAAAAACAATAATAATTTATATTGTGCCCTTCTTAAGAATTTATAGTTCGAAATAATTAAAAAACAGCAATAACAGATTGAAACACCAACTATAATACTATTACATATAGTCCAAATTCCAGGAGATTTTAGAATATATAAACTAGTGAAATTAATTGTATCGTTTTTCTGTATAAGGAATCTTAAATTATCGGATATAGAGAAGAAAAAAGTAATTAGAACGGATAGTCCATTAAGAAATATTATTTTTTTTAGTTTATTATTATAAAAAACATCCGCGATACTTAATACTAGTAAAAAGGAATCTAAGATTATAAGATTAATTGATATAATAGCTAAAGTACTATGATATGTTTCATTAAATGGAATTATTTTAAAAACAATTAGTATATTTAGTAGGTGAATCACACATGAACACATTAAAAAACTAAGTATATAAAAGCTTTTTGTAAAGTTTCTATATATAAAAAAGTGAAAAATAACACAAAAGGATAAAATTAAACAAATTAAAGAAAAATGTTGTATTAACATCATAATGAAGAACCTCATTTTGAAAAAGTTATTGTTTTTATCATTAAATCACAAACATTGCATGAAGTCAATTTATGTTACAATATATATTTAATTATATATTGAAATATAAGTATTATTAAACAGTTTATATGGTAAAATATATATAAAATTATTATGAAGGTACATAAGATGAAAGAATATAATTATAATGCTATTAATATCAACTCAATAAATGAATTTAAAAACAAGAAGGATGAAGAAGAATTCATACAAGACGAATATCAGACAACTCTTAGATATTTAAAACCGGCATTGCTATTTTCAGGTATTATTATTTTGTTGTTTGCAATTCCGGATTATTTATTTGTTTATGCAGATAATTCCGTATTTATTACGACCCTTTATCTTAGAATATTATTTTTTCTTCTAGTTATATTATTGTATATTAAGACTACAAAAATTGATTCTTTTGCTAAATTGCCACTTTGGATTACTGGAGCTGAAATAGCATGTACTATTGTTTATTATAACATTATCTTAATGAATGAAGAACCTAATTTATTATTAAAATCATTTGATATTATTTTAATAATAATAATTTTTAATATAGTTCCTAATAGGTGGATTTATAATGTGTTATCATCCTTAGTTGCTTTGATTGCCTTAATTGTATATTCTTATAGAATTGATTATTATAATTTTAACCCAGGCATTGTATATTCTTTACTAATATTTGTATTTATTAGCCTGTTTACATATAAGTATGAAGGATATAGAAGATATAATTATTTTATAAAGAAACAATTGATTGATATTACAAATACGGATCCCTTAACAGGTATATATAATAGATCAAAATTAGAAATAGAAATAAATAATAAGTATTTAGATTATCAAGAAAACAAATGTCCTTTTTCTCTAATAGTCTTTGATTTAGATGAATTTAAGAAAATCAACGATAATTATGGGCATTTATATGGTGATGAAATAATATTAGAGTTAATTAAAGTAGTTAAAATATCTATTAGATCTGATGATATATTTGCTCGATGGGGTGGTGATGAATTCTTTATCTTACTTCCAAATACAAAACAAAAGGATGCCAATGAATTAGGAAATAGAATTATTAGGAATATTGATAAACATTTTAAAGAATATCCTCATAACATATCATGTAGTTTTGGTATTATTGAATATATTTCCGGTGAAACTATTGAACAGTTTGTAAAAAGAGCTGATAAATTAATGTATTTAGCAAAAAAATCAGGTAAGAATATTTTCAGTTATGAATAGTTTTAATAATATATGTATTTGAATTAATATTAAAGTAATAGACTTAATATTCAGAATAGGAAGGTTGATATTTAATGGATTGTTCAATACTAGAAGGAAAAGACATTATTTTTGCTTTAGATATAGGTACTAGAAATGTGGTTGGAATTTTAGGTTATGAAAATAAACAATTGCTTAATATTGTTAACTCATGTGTGATAGAACATAAAACTAGAGCTATGTCAGATGGACAGATTCATGATATAAATAAAGTTACAGAAGTAATTAAAGATTTGAAAGAAGAAATGGAAAAAATATCAGGTGTCCAGTTACACGAAGTTGCTATTGCGGCAGCTGGAAGAGTTTTGAAAACAAGATCTTCTGAAGCTATAATACAATTTAGTGAGGAAAAAAAGATTCTAAAAACTCATATTTTAGCCCTTGAAATGCAAGGAGTAGAAACTGCAAAACAAATGTTATATGATGAAACTAAAGTAGCTTTAGATTATTACTGTGTAGCTTATTCGGTGATGAAATACTATCTTGATGGTTATGAAATAGATAATTTAGAAGGGCATAAAGGTTGTGAAATAAAAGCTAAAATCATTTCAACATTTTTACCAAGACAAGTTATTGATAGTTTATATACATCTGTAGAAGGAGCACAATTAACTGTGTCGAATTTAACTCTTGAGCCAATATCTGCGATTAATTTAGCGATACCAAAGGATTTGCGTATGTTGAATTTAGCTTTGGTTGATATTGGAGCAGGCACATCAGATATAGCAATTACCAAGCAAGGTAGTGTAACAGCATATGGTATGCTTCCAGTTGCCGGAGATGAATTTACTGAGAAATTGGTTGAAGAGTATTTAATTGATTTTAATACTGCTGAAATAATTAAAAAACAATTGATGAAAGAGGAAGAAATAGAATTTGTAGATATATTAGGTTCTAAACAATGTGTTAGTTCAGGTGATATTTTAGATAAATTGCAAGATACTTTGCACAAAATGATAGATGAGATTGGCAATAAAATTTTAGAACTAAATGGTAATGTTGCTCCAAAAGCTGTCTTTTGTATTGGAGGAGGAAGTCGTTTTCCGAGTTTGACTGAGTGTCTTGCTCAAAAATTAAATATGTCAAAGGATAGGGTGGTAGTTAAAAGTATAAAGGACATTTCTGGTTTGCACTTTTCTTGTGAAGAAATAAAAGGTCCAGAATTTATTACTCCTGTAGGGATTTGTTTAACGACAATGATGGATAAGAAAAATAATTTTATTACTATAAAATTAAATGGACTTGAAATAAAACTATTAAATACAAAAGTACTAAATGTAATGGATGCTGCAATTAAGGGTAATTTTAATTCAGAAAAATTGATGCCGAGAAATGGAAAAAAGCTTGATTTTATTTTTAATGGAGAAAAACGAAGCATAAACGGTGAACTTGGGACTCCAGCAGAGATTTTAGTTAATGGGAGAAAAGCAAGCTTAAAATCTGAAATTCATAATAATGATATAATTGTTTTGACTCCTTCTATTAAAGGAAAAGATGCATCAATGTATGTAAGTAAGCTATTGGAAAAGCAGAAAGAAAAGAGAGTTTATTTTGGAGGAAAAGAGATATCAATAAAATCATTAGTTAAAGTTAATGATGAAGATGTTTCAAACAATTATCAAATAAAAAATGGAGATGTGATAAAAAGTGATCCCATTGATACTATAAGTGATGTATTAAGTTTTCTAGATATAAAAGAAAAAGAGTTTGTGTATTTTTTAAATGAATCAATAACAGATTCAAAAGCAACTATAAAAGATAATGACAAGATAGATTTGATGCTAAAAACTGATTGCAATGATAGTGATAAAAATAAAGAAGAAGAAAAAAATGCGAATGATTTTATAGTTTACGTTAATGAAGAGCCGATTACATTAGTTGGTAAGGATGAATATATTTTTATTCATATATTTAATTATATCGATTTTGATTCGAATTCAGGAAAAGGTAGTGTAGTATTGAAACTTAATGGTGAAAATGCTGCATATACAGATATACTAAATCCTCAAGATAAAATTGAAATTTATAGGGAGTAAATATTATAATATTGTCATATAAAAGTGACCTCGCACTGACAATAAAATTCATCCCAAGTGTCATTTAAAAACCCCAATAGGCTTACGTATATGTTAATATACTTTGCTCGTTGGGGTTTATTATTCCTTGAGATTAAACTTTCTTAGCAGTCTATAATGTTGTGAATAAACTGATTAGTTTAAGAATTTTTTTAATTAAAAATTCATTACCTTATGGAAATAAAACACTACAAAAATTTAATTGTTTCAAAGATCTTGTATGTATTAGTAGTTGGTGGATCTAACTTCAAAGTGTGCTTTTGGATGATTACACACTGGGCATATTTCTGGAGCAGAACTACCAACGTGAATATGTCCACAGTTTCTACATTTCCATACAATTTCCTCTTTTTTATTAAAAACTGAATCTTCTTGTATATTATTTAGTAATTTCATATACCTTTCTTCGTGTTTTTTTTCTATTTCACCTACACCTTCAAATTTTTCAGCAATTTCATCAAAACCTTCTGCTCTGGCTACTTCAGCAAATTCTTTGTACATTTCAGTCCATTCATAATTTTCACCTTTAGCGGCGGAATTTAAATTTTCTGCAGTATTACCGATTCCTTTTAAGTACTTAAACCATAATTTTGCATGCTCTTTTTCATTTTTTTGAGTTTCAGTAAATATTTCGCTTATTTGTTCATAACCTTCTTTTTTTGCTGCGCTTGCAAAATAAGCATATTTATTTGTGGCTTGAGACTCACCTGCAAAAGCAGCCCATAAGTTCTTTTCAGTTTTACTTCCTTTTAAATTTTTCATTTATTCATTCCTCCTTATAATTTTGAGTATGTCTATAAAATATTTTTGCATTTATTACAGATTCCTTTAAAATACACATTCATTTCATCAATTCTAAAATCCTTTAAATCATCAAAAGTATTATCACTGATTTTAATATCAAAATCAAATACGTTACCGCAGTTTAAACATTTGAAATGTCCATGATCAGCAACATTTGCATCATATCTTGTTTCGTTATCTTCAATAGAAACTAATCTTACAAGATTATTTTTTATTAATAATTTTAAAGTATTATATACAGTTGTCTTTGAAAGAGTAGGTATCTCTTTAATCAAGCCAATAAATATCATATCAACTGTTGGATGTGCATCAGTTTTAATTAAATAATCATAAATTTTTATTCTAGTATAAGAAGGCTTTATATTTTTACAGCTTAGTATTTTGACTGGATCTATTGAATTTATAATTATAATTACCTCCTTATAAGTATTTATTACAAAAATGTAATGATTACAGTATAATAATAATACTATTTTGAATTTTTGTCAACGTTATTTTGAAATATTCTTAGAAAAAATTATAATATCTTCACGCTTTGTCCAATCCATCTTACTCCAAAAATTTTTGCCTAGTACATTATCATTAAAGGTAAATAGATGGCATTTATCAATTCCACTTTTCTTTAGCATATTAATACTTTGCATAATCAATCGTTTTGCAATTCCGGTATTTCGATAATTATTATGTACGGTAAGATGATAAATATATCCTCGCCTTCCATCATGACTACATAAAATAGTACCTATAATTTTATTATCAGAAAGACAGACAAAACTTAATCCTTTATTTTTATTTAAGAATTTCGCTATATTCTCATTCGAATCAGCATTACTAAGACCTATTCCAGGTGTGTCTTTCCATAATTTAATTACATTATTGAAATCTTCGATTGTCATTTCTCTTATATTATATGTTTTCATATTAATACATCCCTTCTAATATATATAGTAAAGTAGAAAACTAACTGTTGATAAAGTCTGAATTTTAGCGTTGGGGTTTTCATAATTGTGATTACTTATAGAGAAAACACAATGTGTTTTCATTTAAGATACGTTTTGAACTTTACAATTTTAAAGTGTTATACACTATAAGTCCTTATAGTTATATAAGGACTTATATATGTGTTAAATATTGAGCATTTTATCTAATTTGCCTAATGTTTCTAATCTTCGCAGTTCATTATATCCACCAATAAAGATATTATTAATAAAAATAAAAGGAACAGTATTTTGATTTGTTTTACTACATAATTCTTTATATTTTATATTATCATTTTCAATAGAATATTCATAATATTTAATTTCTTTATTTTCTAATAACCTTTTAGCATTAATACAATAAGGACAGTGATTCCAAGTGTAAATCTTAACCTTCGCCATAATTTAATCCTCCATTATTGCGTATAACTATAGTAATTACCCAAAATTATCAATAATACACTAAAGTTAAACTGTAGTATTAGTACATGGTATTTAAGAATATATAATTGTGTTATAATTTATTAAAAACATAGGAGAAAAAATTATGAGAGTCGAACAAGAAAAGATACCATTTCAATATATACAAAAACTTTTTTCCAAGTTATCTCCAGAATCTATAAGTAAACGTACATCTATTATATATGATATAGATCATAAAATATTTAAAACTATAGTAATGGGGAAAAAATATCATATACATTATCCATCTGGAAATGTGTGGGATGAGAATGGAGATTCAGTTACATCTTATGTATTGAAAACCATTTTTTTGAGATATCTTGTAAATGGGAAAGGAACATTATTAACTGGTAATTATATAACTTATAGAGAAATTACAGATGGAAATATTTATTATACAAACTTTTACAATAGAACAATTCTAAGACTGGCTAAAATATACGATAACAATCATAATATATTTCAAGATAATATATCAAATATCAATGTCAAAATGCATAATAATGGAGATTTTGCATTTAGTTTTGATTTTCTTAAAAATATTCGATTTATGTTTGTCCTTTATAAAGGGGATGAAGAATTTCCTTCTTCAGCAAATATTTTATTTGATAGTAATATAGAAGATTATTTTAATGCAGAAGATTTGGCAGTGGTAGTAGATGTAGCTATAGAGTATTTTGCTAATGAAGGTAAAATACCTAAAAGTTTGGGAATGTACAGTTTTTGAGTTTCTGAATTATTATTACAATATTTTTCTGATAAACTTAGCATAGTGACACTTCGCAAAAGCTCTGTTCTATACGATATTAATCAATAGCTTGCAGACTTTTTTTGTATGTTATAAATAACTCCTTTAACAAATGTATGAATAGTCAATTTATCCATGAGAATACTTAATATTGAGATTATTCTATACACTTTTGAAGGGAGGAATAGGTTTTGTTTAAACGAACAAAAGAAAAAATTGTTAAAGAAGATAAAAATATAATAAAAAAAATTGATGAAAATGTTTTTTCAAAAAGTCTTATTGGCAATTTGCAAATATTAAAAAGATTTTTTTAATGATGATACTTTAATAATAAGAGAATTTAGAAATCAAAAGAATCAGAATATAAAATGCTGTATTTTATTTATCGATGGAATGATTAATTCTGAAGAAATAAATACAAATATCATTAAACCAATAGTTATAAATACCTTGTTAGGGGAAAAAATACAGAACAAGATAATTCAAGAATTAAAAGAGAATGTGATTGTTTCTAATAAAATCATTAGAGAAACTAGTGTTATTGATACTGTAGATGAAATTATTAATGGAAATACATTGCTTTTAGTGGATGGTTTCGAAGAAGGGTTAATAATAAGTAGCAAAGGATGGAAAAGTAGAGCAATCAGTGAACCTGATTCAGAAAAAGTAGTTCGTGGTCTAAAGGAAGGGTTTACTGAATCATTAATCACTAATTTAACATTGATAAGAAGAAAGCTAAAAACGCATGATTTAAAATTTCAATTTATGAGTATTGGAGTTAGAACAAAGACTAAAATAGGTATATGCTATATAGAAAGTCTTGCTAATAATAATATTTTAACTGAGATAAGAAATAGATTAGATAAAATAGATATTGACGGGATTTTAGATTCAGGTTATATTCAAGAATTTATCAGAGATTGTCCAACCTCTTTGTTTTCTACTGTAGGTGATACTGAGAGACCTGATGTGGTAGTAGCAAAATTATTAGAAGGAAGAATAGCTATAGTGGTAGATGGTTCACCGTTTGCATTGACTATTCCGTTTATTTTTTTAGAGTATTTTCAATCTAATGAAGATTATTATAGTGATTTTATTTGGGGTTCAATTAATAGATTATTGAGAATAATTGGAGGTTTAATCACAATAAGTTTTCCAGCAATATTTATTGCTTTAATTACATTTCATCAAGAAATGATCCCTACACCACTATTGATAAGTATTTCAGCAGCTAGAAATGGAGTACCTTTTCCTACGATTATAGAAGCACTAGGGTTATTTTTTGTGTTCGAAATATTAAGAGAAACTGGTGTAAGGATGCTTACAACTATAGGTCAGACTGTTAGTATTGTAGGTGCATTGGTATTAGGTCAAGCTGCAGTAGAAGCAAAGTTTGTGAGTGCGCCAATGGTAATTGTAATTGTATTAACTGGAATAACTGGTCTGATTAATTCAAAGCTATTGACTGCTAGTGTTATTACTAGATTAATTTTCATTTTATTGGCGTCTTTTTTAGGATTATACGGATATATATTTGGATTAATAGAGTTACTTATTACTTTGATGAGTATGCGTTCGTTTGGAATTCCATATATGTTGGATTTAGGTTTATTAACAGGTCAAGATCTGAAGGATACCGCAATTAGAGCACCTTGGTGGTATATGAATTATCGTCCTAAATTGATTGCTTCTAAAAATTATATTAGAAATAAAACATTGAAAAATCGTGTGAGTAGATAGATGAAAAATGTTAGAAAAATCTTAGTTATATTTTTGTTAATAAATACTATATTATTGTGTGGATGTTGGAATTATAATGAAATTGATAAACTAGCAGTAGTGGCTGGAGTCGCAATTGATAAAGGTATTGATAAAAATTACTCAATAACAGTAGAGATTATTAAATTACAAACTGGTGGTATGGAGACGAATATAAAATCTGAAATAATTAGCGAAGAAGGTGACACTGTTTTTGATGCTGTTAGAGGAATTATAGCATTAATAGGAGAAAAATTGTATTGGAGCAATGTAGAGACAGAGGTTGCAATTGCAGAATTAGGAAATACTGTAGATTATTCTGATGATATAGTAAAAAAAGAGATTAGTGAATGTATAGAAAAAAATATAGAAAATGATATTGGAGTAATAATTAAAAAAATTCAAATGGAATATGGAATAGATATTTTTGGATTTGGAAATAAAATTTACAAAGAAATGCCTAAAGTGTGGAGATTAGTAGAAGATGGCTGGGGTAATACATTTAAAGATATTGATGTCGAAGTTTCAGTAGAGATTAGTATTAAAAACAGTGCATTGATTTCAGAACCAATGAAAATAGGAGACTAAAAATGGTACTAACCATTACAATCGCTATTTATATAATTTTTTTATTTATAGATTTAGTTCCTCTGATTACAAATAAAAAGTGGAAAGATATGGGTATATTTGCATGTTTTTTTGTTTATCATTTGTAGTTAGTGTGTTGGTTATTAAAGGTGTCGAAACTGTTTCCATAATTTCTTTTCCGTTTGCAGAAACAGTTTTGTTTATGGGGGTATTTAGTGTGCTGCCAAATATAAAGAGTTATAAGAAAGTTTATATAAAAGGATTACTTATAGGTGATTTTTTTATATTAATAATTACAATACGAAATATTATAGTATTAGGAGTAGATGTTGTTTCAATATTGTACTTTCCATCATATATTGCTGTAAGTATGATTAATATAGGAGATTTTTTGCAAAGAATTGAAATCGTAGTATCCTTGATTTTCATTTTTGCAGGATTTGTAAAAGTAAGCATTTGTTTGTTAGTAGCATCAAAAGGTGTTAGTAAAATTTTGAATTTAGACAATTATAGGGTAATTGTTTCACCTTTAGGTTTGATGATGATAAACTTAGCATACTTGATATATGATGATATTATCGAAATGCAAAATTGGGCTTTTAAAGTATACAAATATTATGCATTGCCTATTCAAGTTATTCTACCCATTATTATTTTATTTACTTCGTGGTTAAAAATAAAAAAGACAAATTTATTAAAGAACATAAAATAATATAAATCCAATTTACTCTTTTCAATATATAATATTTTGTTTAACTATATTCTATAAATACTTTCTTAACAATTCTATAACACTTTATATGTAGATATATAGGATGAAATTTATAAATGTTTTAAGATTTGTTTAAGATAAACTCGTTATAATGATTTCAAGATAAAATAATGATCCAACATTCAAATGAAGGGAGAAATAATATGGGAAAAGAAGTATTTAATAGATATGAAAAAAAATTTATAATAAATGATAAAACGTATAATGTGTTAATGGAATTGTTTGGGAAATGCATGAAATTGGATGAATACAATCAAAGCAATGGATTTTATACAATATGTAATATTTATTATGATACGATTTCAAATGATTTGATTAAAAAATCGGTATCTAAACCTATTTATAAAGAAAAATTAAGATTAAGAACATATGGTGTTCCTAAGGAAAATACAAAAGGATATTTAGAAATTAAAAAAAAATATAATGGAATAGTTAATAAACGACGCACAAGTATGGGGATTCAGGAAGCTTATGATTTTGTATCATCTAAACGTTCTCCAAAGCTTCAACCTTATCATAACTCTCAAGTAATTAATGAGATAGAATTTTTTATTAATCGCTACGAATTAAAACCTACAACTTATATTGCATATGATCGAAAAGCGATGTTCAATGAAGATTTGAGGATTACTTTTGATACAAATATACGTACAAGACGTTATGATTTAGCTCTTGAATTAGGTGATCATGGTGAGCCATTGTTACAAAACGATCAGTGGCTTATGGAAATAAAAGTAGAAAAAGCATTTCCTATATGGCTTACTAAAGCATTATCTGAATTAAAAATATATCCTGCAAGTTTTTCTAAATACGGATGTGAATACTTAAATACAGTAAGAGACGAAAACATATCGAAAGGGGATCTAATGACATGCTTGAATCCATACTTAGCAGTTCAACAAGTACCACGATTTCACTAATAGACGTGGTATTAACTATAATAGTGGCTTTTATAGCGGGAGCTATAATAAGCATTACTTATATGAAGACCTATCACCAAGGAGGATATTCTCAAAATTTTGCAATGACAATTATCTTATTGCCTTCTGTAATTTCAATAATAATTATGCTTATAGGTAGTGATGTTGCCAAGGCATTTAGCTTAGCTGGAACATTTTCAATTATTAGGTTTCGTAGTGCTCCTGGGGAACCGAAAGATATTGTATATGTTCTTTTTGCAATGGCAGCAGGACTTGCTGCAGGTGCAGGGGTATATATTTATGCAATTATATTTACGGTTATCTTATGTTTAGTAATGTTGACATTAAACATAACTCGGTTTGGTTGTAAAAAATCAGTAAGAAAAGAGTTGAGAATTACAATTCCAGAAGATCTAGATTATGAAACAGCACTTGATGATGTTTTTGAAAAACATACTATGTATTATGAATTAAAGAAAGTAAAAACTTCAGCATTAGGAAGTTTATTTCAATTAACCTATGAAGTGGAATTACTAGAAAATGCCAGTTCAAAGGCTTTAATTGATGACTTGAGATGCAGAAATGGTAATTTAAATATTAGTTTATCTTTAGCAATAGAAAGCAATAGCTAAAGGTTAGTTCAAGATGGTTTAACGATAGCCCAGGGATAGTTTAATAACTGATATATCAGTCCTCTTTATGTCATTCAGCTCCACCACCCTTTCATATTATTCTGAGCCGGATTTTTTAGTCATTCAGAGGAGCAGCGGGACGAAGAATCTTAAGTCCCTGAGAAATGCCGAAAAGTTTAGTTATATAAATCTCTACATAACAAGTTTAAATGTATTTTTAAAACAACGCAAATACACTTTACCAATACCAATGGAAAGAATTCAAAGAGAACCTAAATTTTAAACTCGCTAATGTTCAAATATAAAAAAATCTTTACGTTTATCTTTTCCATAATTTTAGCCATAGATCATATTTAAGACTTTTATCTTATTTCTAATCCTCCCTTTTTTATATCATCCTGAGCCGGTATGATTAGTCGTTTAGAAAGCTGTGCGACGAAGAATCTTAGACCCGATAGGCATGCAAAATATATCGAGTATAATTAATGAAATCACACGGGTATCGTATTTGAAATATTATTATGGTAATTTTAAACGGGATATTAAAATGATTAAATCAAGTGAGTGACATGAAGGGTACCTTTAGTTTGAATATAATTGACAAAAATTGTATGAAACTCTATAATTTAAGTATGAAAACAAGGAAGTTTAGTCATGGTTGATAATGTTAAAAAATTAAAGGTTATGCTTAAACATCTTGAAGGGCATAATGAAGAACATGCACAAGAGATTGAAGTTCTTGCGCAAAAGGCAAAAGAGTTTGGAAAAATAGAGGCATATGATTTTATGCTGAAGAGTGTAGAGGAACTTCGTTTATCCAATGCTTCTTTGGAAAAAGCATTAGATGCAATTTCAAAGGAGGTGTAATAATGTGTTTAGGAAAGCTATTTGATGAAACAGAGAAGATTCTTCTAATGGAAAACGTGACTAGTTTTACCAAAGAAAATGGTCGAATCATTTTTACGTCAATTTTTGGGGAACAACAGTACATTGTTGGAGAAATAAAACAAGTGGATTTTAGTAATTCTAAGATTATAATAAAACAAGCAAATTAAATGCTTAAAGAGAAGATAGTGGTAAAACCGCTATCTCCTTTGATTTCTAGTTTTTACATCAAATATGACTGTTGATACTAAAACGGCGCCTCTGATTATGTATTGATAGGAAATTCCTACACCCATTAGGTTCATACCGTTTGTTAGAGAGGCCATAACCAAAGCACCAATAATCGAGCCTGTAACTTTCCCCACTCCTCCAGCGGCAGAGACATCACCTACACGTAGCTCATCTAAAATGCATATCAGGTTTTATAAAAAGCCTTTTCCATGGGATACTTTGTTTGATTATTATATAAATGAGTATATACAGAATGAAAGAAGATATGTAAAGCGTATATGTGTGGACATTGGAACAGTAATGGATGAATCCTTGGCAGTTTAAGCTCAACTGGAAAAGAAAATCCAAGTCTAAAAGGTTTGAAATAGAAACCAAGAAAAAAAGTTTTAAGGCTTATTATCATCAAAAAAATTATTAATAAATATTAATAAGCAATAATACAATGTATTGGAGGTGTATTATGAAAAAGGAATTAGTAGTCAATATACTTAGATGGTTAGCCCGTATATTAGGTTTTTTAGGTAGTGGATTTTTCCTGTTGTTTTTTATTGGAGAGGGTGGACTTACTGAGTTTGTATGGGAATTAGTTCCTACAATTATATTGATTGGACTAGCAATTGTAGGTTATGTCTATTCATGGTTCAATGAAAGAGCTGGTGGTAAAATGATGATAATTGGTGCAGTAGGTCAGGCGTTTTATCTTATTTTACGTGGAGGATTGGGAGATATAGATGCAGCATTGATTTTCATGTTACCATTTTTAATTCCAGGTTTAATGTTTTTAAAATGCCAATCATTGAGAAAACAATAGAAAGAACAACGCCAGAGTGGTGTTTGCATTTCAATGCATATATGTTTCTTCATATTAAAATTTTACGGGACACATCTCAAATCTATGTAAATGATCTATAAAAACATCAGATTAACAAAATAAAATCAAAGAATAAACTCATTTTTATAAAAATAAAAGATAACAATAGAAAATGAAATCACGAAAAACAACCGAAATTTGTATCTGTTTTTAAAAATAGATTATAAAAGGGATGAGAAAATGGGAAAAGTAGCAAATAATGAAGTGTTAGAAAAAATAGCCAAAGACATTACTCAGGCAAAAGCAAAGATGATATAGAGAATTTTGTCAATACAGTATTATATACTACATTGGTTAATAATTAAATATATATAAAAGTAGATAGCAATCCTTTGATTCTTAAAGAGTATACACTAAGGAAAAAATTATACACAATTATTACACATAATACTATTAGCGGAGTACATGAGTTAGTGCTTTAAGGACGCTGACTTTCATTTCATTAAATTCAAAGAAACTTTAAAGTAATTATTTGCTCAGAAATAATATGTTGATTAATTTTATTTTAAACTATTTTATATTAAAAGGAGAAGAGTTATGTTTACTAAAAAAGCGTTTAGTTTTGTTTTAATCTTCTGGTTTGCACTATTTTTATCAACAGGTATGTCATTGGCATTTGCATATATAAACTTGGGATTCATACCATTTCCCGGAATACTCACTGATATACTTCTGGGTTTAGTTATTGCTTATATTGCAGGAATTTTTGTACCCATCACAAAATATGCCAATAGTTTTGCTACGCTTTTCAATGCCAAAGAGGGTTCTATGCCCTTTACACTACTGACAACTTTCATATATGCTGTGTATTTCTCAATAGTAATGGGTTTTGCTTTTACTGTTATAGGGGAGGGACTCCCCAATTATTTTATGCAGGCATTTATACATGGCATTCCTTTAGGGTTTGTTATAGGATATTTGATGGCATTGATTGTAACTCCCCTTTGCATATGGCTTACTAATAAAATGACGAATAAACCGATGAGCGTTGATAAAGAGATTTCCCAATAGAATAATTTTAATGGTAAACAGAAATTTTGAGTTCAGATGGAGTTTTTAATCCATCTGAACTATACAAACTGTTATCAGAGAGTTAAATACCATTTATCTCATATTCAGGAGTCTTTGTGGCAATTAGTTATTGAGTATAAAGTAAGTATAAACCAATTTAGATTATATCCATCACTTTTTATCAAAGAGTAATCAGATTAATTAGCTTCATTTCAATAAAGGTGGGAGTGTTTGTTTTTTAAATAATTGTAGTGCTGTATCAAAGTATCGAGAATAAACAACACTGAAAATATTAGCAGGTAGTTTGGGAGAGTATTGTATTTTTAAAGTATAATTATGACTGACCATAAATTGAGATATGTCCCCGCAGTATGGAGCAAAAAAATAATTATATTCCTTTTGCATTAATAGTAAAAACCATTATTATTTAGAGTATATTAAATAAAAAAACTACTTATTCTAAAAGAGATAACTACTCGTATATGGGAATTGTATTTTTTATTATTTCATACAGTTTTACTGTTATAAATCTAATAATATTTTAAGAAAGAAAGGAATATTTTAAATGAATAATAAATCAAAAAGAGTATTTATTATTTCTCTAATAATTGCAGTTATAACTATAATAGTTTGTTTAGGAAATATCTTTTATAATTTATTTTTAAGATAGTTTGTTAAAAGTGATGAGAAATATGAAAGTATATAAAAAGTTAATGAATATTAATGAAAATAGAGAATTAATAGCTCAAATTAAAATTTCTATGAGACTTTTAATTGCTCTTTTTCATGATGATGATAAGGAAACAGTAACAAATATATTATTTAGATTATATAAAATTTCTAGTTTATTCAGTAGTATTATATCTGTACTTCTGTATATGGTAGTATCAATACAAATAAGTAATACTTTATTAAAAATATCTTTGTCTAGTTTACTTTGTTGTGTATTATTGATATTTAAAATTAATAAAAATGAATTCATTTGTAAAATGAATGAATTAGGGTTTTTATTCTGTGTAGCAGAATTGAATAATAAATCAATAAGTCATATATTATTTTATTACTGGAAGAAAAATTTTTTACTTACAATTATATTGTATTATTTAACTAATTTATTATGCGAAATAAATATTTCTGAAAATTTGTTAATAATCATATTGTATACCTTGATTTCTTTAGTATTTATAGCTAGTACATATTTACTAATATTAAAAAATATTTACAAGTTTAGATTTAGCAAAGAATATATCCTAAATTACAGAAACAATAAATATAAAAGTATAATCATTAATGATGATAATGAAAACAATGAATATTTCAAAAAATATAAAAAAAATCATTTACAAACTATTATTGATAGACAATTTAATATTTGTAAAATCAATAAAAAGACGAATATATTTATAGTGATGTTTATAATTACTACTTTTATCATATTTAGTATCGCGAATTTTTTGCAATTAAATATCGCGTTTGTTGATATTTAATTATTTTCATTATATCCATCACTATTAAATATATTAATAAGTAATTTAGTGTCTATGTCTTTATTGACTAAAAATATTGTCAGTTGTAATTATTATTTTGTTAAAAAGTTTAATATAAAACCTTTAATTGTTGAATTAACTTTTGAATATATAATTAAGAGGACTTTTTTGATTGCATTAATATGGGCTATTACCATGGCAATTTTTAATAAATTTACTGTGAACTCAATTATTTTAGGAATAATTAGTTTATTACAATGGATTTCTATTGTGATATTAATTGTAATATGTAGTTTTAATTATACAAAATATGATTATGATGATATTAAAAACAACATACAAAATCTAATAATGTTTAATCCAATTGAAGATTATTTAATTTTAGGACTTCCTACAATATCAATTAGTTGGTTTTTTGTTGATGTCTATAAGAATAATTCACTAAATCAGTTTATTGTTATTATTGCTATATATACACTACTTCTTTTAATATATGTTATGTTTATATATTACATACAAATAAGGATGAGTAAAAAATGTACACATTTAAAAAAATTCATAAATGTTATGATGATTTAACAGTTTTTGAGAATATAGAAATTTCTATAGAAAATAAATCTATCGTTGCTCTTACTGGTAAAAATGGAATTGGAAAAACTACATTGCTTAACATTATGGGAGGAATAATAAAATTTGATGGTGATATAGATTATTGTGACATATCACTAAAAAAAGATTATTCAAAATATATGAAAAAAGTTTCGTTGATAACAAACGAAAATTTTTTATATGAATATTTGAATTTAATTGAAATCATCGAACTAATATTTTCTTTAGATAAGAATATTAACAAAAATAAATCAAATATTATGATAGAAGAATTAATTGAAGTACTTGATATAAACCAGTATAAAAATACTATTACAAAGAATTTGTCTTTAGGTACAAGACAAAAGATATCTATTATAATTAATTTGATAAATTTTCCTAAAATAATTTTATTTGATGAACCTTTTGTAAATTTAGATCATAAATCTGTTGAATCTTTAATATCATTTTTTGGAAATTATATTGAAAAAAATGCGGGTATTATAATCTTTTCTACACATTCTGATGATTTAAGATTATCAAAATTCTCTACTCATACAATGAAAATAATTGATAATAAAAATATTGTATTAATAACAAAGAAAGGATAGATTTAGCATGTACAAGAAATTACTTAAAATATTCATAATTTTATTATTTTTTTCTATCTGTATCTTTTTGCTTGGATATTCTACTAATCTAGAGTTTTCAAATACTCCAAATATAAAGCCTAATTTTAAAGAAATTTTTATAAATAACATTGTTGTTAACTTCAGAGTAATACTCTTATCAATTTTAACAGGTGGGATTTATTCTATTGTCTTCTTGTCAGGAGAACTATTTTTTTTAGGTGCAATTATTAAATATTTGACTGTTAAGCATTCCTTTCTTTATGCTATTTCATTTATAGGATTTCATGGAATATTTGAAATTCCATCTATTGTTTTATCTGCAACTATTGGAATTTATTTTTTTACCAATTTAATTCACCTTCTTAAAAAGAGAGGTACAAATTTTAAATTAGGTATTATTAGTTCGGCTTTATTAATAATATTAATTGTAATTTCAGCAGTTGTTGAGACATTTATTACACCATGGTTTTTAAGGAACTATATTTTGTAATGAATCCTTAAAAATATCAGATATACTAATCAAAATCGAAGAATAAACTTATTTTTAAATAAGAAAAGATAGCAATAGAAAATGAAACCACGAAAAATAGCCGATGTTTCTAACGGTTAAAAAAAAGAATAATTATTAGTAAAAACATTTTGTGTTAAGAATCAAGACAAGCTCAAGATACCCTAATCACTTAAGAAAGTAGGCAAGAGATTCTGATACCTCTTTTCCCGATAGATTAGCTCAAATCCCTGACTAGAAAGCTTTGCAGCCTGGGATAAAGTAATGTTTCCAATCATCTTGCAGATTTTCTTATAGGTACAATCACAGAGAAAACGAAGCAAAAAGACTACAATGGCTCTAAAATGGGATGTTTGAGGGGAGTATTTAATATGAATAAAAGTAGGATTCGGCATAGATAAAAGACACCCAATCTTTTCAATAATCTCATTGAGTTTAAAATCTCTTGGATAGATACACCGTCTACTCTCATGTGAAAAATCAGGTTTAAGGCTATAGTTATCAATGAGTTCATAAGCCTTTTCAAACTTAGTCACTTGATGACTGGAATGTCAACACTTTTTTAAACAATTTCATTAAGGTGTAATAATTTGTAAATTACTGGAGGAATATATCCTAGTGATGAGTGTAATCTGATATTATTAAACCAGTTAATATAGTTGAATAATCCCAACTTTAGTTTCTCTAGTGCCCCAAAGACATTGGGATATACAAATTCAACTTTAAATGTTTTAAATGTAGCCTCAGCTACAGCATTATCATAGGGGCATCCCTTTTTACTTAATGATCTGGCAATATCAAATGTATCAAGCAAACCATCAATAGCATTATTTTTAAACTCGACTAAAGAAAAGGGATTACTCCCTCTCCCTCGTCTAAGAACCGTACGTGAGAGTTTCCCGCTCATACGGCTCAAGCATTTCTTCACCTTTTTAGGCGGCAACTAATGTACATAGTTTCAACTTCCTTTTGATAAAGTATTTATTATCTAGGAAAGGTGTTTTAGAAATTTTCAGTTTAGGATGTCTAACGATATGAATTCGCCTAAGGTTAATTAGGGAATATTCGTCAGTCATAAATACCCATGGTTTACCATCCTTTGAATGCCAGTATCAGTTTAATCGCCACCATTTAGTTTTATTAGGATGGCGATGTTTGCCCATAATAGCAGCAGAAAATAAAGCGTATTGTTGACGCATGAGAATGCTTGACTTGCCACGACATGCTTATGGTAGTTTGTCCATCCTCTGATTACTTGATTTAGTCTACGAATCAAAATCGATTGAGTACATGCCTTTCCTTCTTTGAGTATGATGGCAGAGCATTTCTTAATCAGGGTTCTGATGGAATTTTTAGAAGGTTTAACTATTAGTTTTCCCTTTAATTTACTGAATGTACACCCTAAAAAGTCAAATCCGTTGTCTATGTGCGTAATTGTTGTTTTTTCTTCTAATAACGTTAGCCCACGTGATGCAAGGAATTCACTAACAATGCTTTTAAGTTCTGGTGTTAGTATACTATTGTAGACACGAAAAGCCGAACACTTTAAAATATAGATAAGAGGAGGAAATGTTTATAATGGCAAGAGGTCAAAAACAATATACAGATGAATTCAAAAAAACAATAGTATAACTTTATAACTCTGGAAAAAGCCTAACAGAGTTAAGTAGTGAATATGCCGTATCAAAATCAACTATAAGTGGCTGAATAAAGAAAACCAAATCTGTTTCTGTGGATAAAAATACAATTATAACAGTAGCAGAATATAAAAATTTATTAAAGAAAAACGCAAAACTTGCAGAGGAAATAGAAATACTAAAAAAGGCTATGGGCATATTCGCAAGGAAGTAACTACTGTATTTGAATTTATCACTAACAACAAAAAATATTATAATATTAGTCTTATGTGTAAGGTTTTAAAGGTATCTAGAAGTTCTTATTACAAGTACCTAAATAAGAAACCAAGTAATCGGGAATAAGAAAATAAAAATATAGAGAAAGCAATCCTAAATATACACAAAGAGAGCAAAAAACGTTATGGAGCACCTAAAATAAATGAAGCATTAAAAACATTGGGGATAACTATTAGTTTAAAGAGAATCCAACGTCTAATGGCTAAACTGGGGATAAAATCCATCATAATAAAAAAATTTAGACCAGCATCATTCAAAAGAAAAGTAGTAGAACAAGAAAACCTTTTAAAAAGAGATTTTGAAACAACTACTATTAACGAAAAGTGGGTAACTGATATTACTTATATCCACACAATTAAAGATGGTTGGTGCTACTTAGCTTCAGTTATGGATCTATATAGTAAAAAAATAATAGGACATGCTATGTCTAAAACTATAGATACCTCATTAGCCCTACAGGCTGTAAAAAATGCTATACAACTTCAGAAACCAGCTAATCCATTAATAATCCATAGTGATTTAGGATGCCAATATACAAGTTCTGCTTTTAAAGAATACATAGATAACACTAAAATTATTACCCATTCCTTTAGTGCAAAGGGATGCCCCTATGACAATGCTTGTATAGAGTCTTTCCATGCCTCTTCGAAAAAAGAGGAAGTTCACATTGTTAAATATTTTGATTTTGACATAGCAAGATTAGCAATATTTGAATATATAGAAGCTTGGTATAATAGAAAAAGAATACATAGTAGTATTGGTTATATCTCACCACAAAAGTGTGAGGATTTAGCTAGAAGAATTGCATAAAAAGTTCAACTTTTTGTGTCTAAGGTATTGACATAGATCCAGATGGGGTAAGATCATACTCTCGTATGATATCTGCTTTTGTTTTTCCATTTAGATAAAGCTGAACCATTTGTTCTTTAAATTCATCGGTAAAATCTCTTCGTATCCTTCTATTTGACATTTCATTTCTCCTTTGGTTTATAGATTATATTCTATACGACCTTAAGAAATCTGTCTAACTAAGTGTAACCTATCCAAAGTCTATATCTGTTTATGTTGATACTTTTGGAACAAGGAAAGCAAGTGATGATTAAATCGTTGACTTGATTCATAATAATTTTTATTTGAGAAGACCTATATACAATAAGACTGCTACATATGGACATTTTGGAAGAACGGATATAGAATTTTCTTGGGAGAAAACCGATTATGCTGAAATTTTAAATGAATAAATTAAAAATGAATAGATAATAAAACAATCAAAATATTCGTTTGCTTTTTATGTACAATAAAAGATGAAACTATAAAACGGAGGATTTTTTACTCCTCCGTTTTAAAACTTTTTAACTCTGCCCTTGGAAAATAACACTCATGGTAGTGCTTTGTTCACTTGTGGTAGAAATGTATCCCATACGGATATATTTTAAAAATTTATTTGCAGTTAGAATGGTAGCATCCCCAGAAGCTAAGGATATTTCAGTACTATCATCAATCCAAGTGGTATTGTCTGGGCTTAATTGTATCTTGATTGTTGCATCATTCACTCCAGTATTGTTTGTAAAAAATGCGTAGGATGTTAAATTCGAAATATCCTGTCCAGTTACATATTGATACGCGTCCGTTGATGTAACGGATCCTAAGTTATTGTCTACAAATACATGTGTTGAAGAAGTTTGCAGTACACCTTGAGCATCGGTTTTTAATACTAAATTACTA
>JBMNCR010000064.1:0-46232 GCA_049366695.1 Eubacteriaceae bacterium | reverse complement strand
CTTCCGTCATTACCATATATCAAAACACTGTCAGTGGCATTGGATAAATCTCGAACATCTAAATCTGATGC
The DNA here is from genome assembly GCA_049366695.1 of Eubacteriaceae bacterium. GTDB lineage: Bacteria > Bacillota > Clostridia > Eubacteriales > Alkalibacteraceae > JBMNCR01. The sequence continues at coordinate 46,161 of JBMNCR010000064.1, read as the reverse complement.
ACTAACATCAATTGTTTCACCAGAAGCATTAGTAACCACTAACTTACCTGTGTCATCGGTTTTTAATACTAAATTACTACTTCCGTCATTACCATATATCAAAACACTGTCAGTGGCATTGGATAAATCTCGAATATCTAAATCTGATGCACTGACGTCGATACTTTGACCTATTCCATTGGTGATTACTATTTGACCGTTGTTATCTGTTTTTATACTGACAACACTGGTGCCATCGAATCCATAAAATTGCGTTTTTAAGCTAGAAGGGGAATCTTGAAATACTGGCATTCCAGGCATTAATTTTTTCAACTCCTATTTTTATATTAGAGAAATTACCTCCCTGATATTATATTCATAATTCAAATAAGTGTTAAAAAAGAGACTTAATAAAAGTTCCAAAATAAATATATTTATTTAATGGCGAAGGTTAATTCTCCTTGGGCTACTATTTCATCACCAATATAAGCGGTTGCAGAACCAATACCTATATGTCCTCTACTTTTTGTGATTTCTGTTTTAAGTGTCAACGTATCACCAGGAAGGACTTTTCATTTAAACTTTGCATTTTTGATACCGTCAAAGTAGGCAATTTTAGCTTTATTCCTGAGTTTTACACTATATAAATGATAAACACGCCTATAGATTGAAATTTAGGTAGTTTTTTATGCAAAACTTTCTATTTGTGTGTTATCAACTAATACGTTATATGGAATAATTATACAGGAACTAATTTTGCATATTAAATTAAGCAAAAATCCAACGTTAAATTTACAAAAGTATATTTAGGTGAGGGAAATAGAGATAAAAACGGTAAAGTTAAGCAAAGAACTATAAAATGTTATGGGAACTCAGAGGAATTAGAATCTAAGGATCCTGATATTCTAACTAAGCTTAAATTCAAGGCTAAAAATATTCCTGAAATCGAAGTAAAAATTACATTAAATCTATCAGATTCAAATTTGGATAAAGAAAAAGATAGAAATTATGGATACTCTTTTTTTGAAAAAATATATAAAGAATTTGGAATTACAGAGTTTATAAAAAATTATGAAATGTCAACACTTTTTCAAACGATTTCATTAAGGTGTGATAATTTGTAAATTACTGGAGGAACATATCCTAGTGATGAGTGTAATCTGATATTACTAAACCAGTTAATATAGTCGAATAATCCCAACTTTTCATGTTCTAGTGACTCAAAGACATTGGGATATACAAATTCAACTTTGAATGTTTTAAATGTAGCCTCTACTACAGCATTGTCATAGGGGCATCCCTTATGACTTAGTGGACTGGTAATATCAAATGGTTCAAGCAAACCATCAATAGCGTTATATTTAGACTTGTTACCCCTGTCGGTATGAAATATCTTTATCTTTCTCAAATTATGTTTAACAGAAGCAAAAGCCTGATATACAATTGTTGCATCTTTACGTGGACCTGCAGTATAACCAATAATTTCTCTATTATGTAAGTCCAATATCAAACATACATAATGCCATTTTCCATTGACTCTAACATAGGTCAGGTCACTTACAGCAACCTCAAGGTGATCACGATCATTAAATTCACGATTTACTGTATTTTTTATAGGGGCTTCATTTGTTTTCGACTTATGAACTTTATATTTAGCAACTGTATAATTTGATACAAGTCCATTTTGATTCATAATTCTCCCAATTCTTCGCCGAGACACAGTTAACCCTTCATTTGATAATGCCTTTTTTATGCTTCTAGTACCATAATTTCTTCTGCTGGCTTTAAAACATCATTTTCGATTTTTAATCTTTAGTTTTCTTTACTTAAACGCATAAGTTCATTTTCTTCATCAGTACGGTTATCTTTTTCTTTAAAGGATCCGCTACCTTGATGTTGTTTAATCCAGTGATTAAGACATGATGGGGTAAGATCAGACTCTCGTATGGTATCTGATTTTGTTTTTGAGTTCAGATAAAGCTGAACCATTTATTCTTTAGATTCATCGGTAAATTCTCTTCGTATCCTTCTATCTGACATTTCATTTCTCCTTTGGTTTATAGATTATATTCTATACGACCTTAAGAAATCTGTCTAACTAAGTGTAACCTATCCAGAAGTGTCTAAAGAATCTTATTCATTCATGATATTCAACTTATGTTTCTGATAAAGATAATTCTTTCCAGTAAATATCTACAAACTTAACTTCTAAATGATTACAAGTTTCAAAAGATCTATCTATTATATCTTTGCGTTTTAATGAATCAATACCTAAATCATCAAGTAAATGGTCAAGAACATATTCCAAAATTTCTATCCTTGTGGCAGACAGAGTGCCTGCTAGATATTGTCGTAGTAATTCACCTTGACAGGATGTATGGTAGATGTATACTAATTGAAAATTCTTTCCTTTTGCGTCCTTATTACATGCCTTAAACAACGTTCGAAAAACACTTTTATAAAAAGAATCACCAGGTAAAATCCCAGAAGTATTATGATACATTTCAGCGAAAAAACGATTAAGTTGTGGATCAGACATTACAGAGAGAAAGAATGTTGCGATTGCTGTACATGACTTTAAAAGCAAATTTCCTCCTAAGTGGTGAGTTTCAAATTCTTCATTGATATATTCGTAGGACATACGGGACACATCTCAAATCTATGTAAATATTCCAGAAAAACATCAGATTCATAAATTAAAATCAAAGAATAAACTCATTTTTATAAAAAGAAAAGATAGCAATAGAAAATGAAACCACGAAAAATAGCCGACGTTTGCATCGGTTAAAGAAATAAAATAATTAATAGATAAAGTATTTAGTATTAATAATCAAGACAAACTTAAGATACCCTCATCATTTAAGAAAGTAGGTAAGAGATGCTGGTACTGTTTTTTCCTATAGATTAGCTCAAAACCCCGATTGGAAAGATTTGCAGCCTGGGACAAAGTGATATTGCCAATCATCTTGCAGATATCCTTATAGGTACAATCACATAGACACCGCAGCAAAAACACTACAATAGCTCTAAAATGGGATGTTTGACGGGAGTATTTGATATGTATAAAGGTCGGATTAGGCATAGATAAAAGACTCCCAACTTTTTCAATAATATCATTAGGTTTAAAATCTCTTGGATAATTACACCGTCCACTCTCATAAGAAAAATCAGGTTTAAGGCAATAGTTATCAATGAGTTCATAAGTCTTTTCTAATTTAGATACTTGATGACACTCAGAGACAAACTCAGCATACTTTACTCGAGCATCATTAGGATGATTGGCAAACTGAGAGAGTATAAAGTCCGTATCAATAAGCCCGAAATCATCATGGGTAGTCCCAATATAGATGCCATAAGACGAAAAGTAGTAGGTATGCAAGGAATCCTTATAGCTAGGGATATCTTTAGGATTGGCATGAATATATGCAGACACAGCAAGGTTATATATATCATCATCAATGACCTTGCTTAAAAATCGACCCTGAAAAACATGACCATGACGCTTATACTTTCGATTGTAAAACTGGGCATAACAAAGGTTTAAACCATGCATGAACTTAGATAAATCACAGCCTTGGGGATCAAATTGGATATGCACATGGGTATCCATTAAGCAGTAGGTTAAAATGCGACACTTAAACTTTTTACAGTATAAGGCCATGAGTTGAAGATATTTGATTTTATCATTTTCACCTCGAAAGAGTCTGATTTCACTGATGCTTCTACAGATAATATGATGGGTCGTTTCTGGATCACGCCGCCTAGCTACACGAGGCATAAAAATCACCACCGAACATTTGTTTGTACTTATTTTAATATAAAGAAAAGAATAAAGCAAGGATTATTTTGTAAATAACAGCATAAAGAAATATTTGGTAATAAATGATTAAAGTTGAAAACTGTCCCCAGGATTCTCCCCAGGATTCAAGTTGAAAACTGTCCACAGGATTCTATAAATATCCTTTAAAAGATTTATTTACAATGAATTAAGATGATACTTTCTGCAAAATCAGTCTTCCATCATATCAATTTCTATAGGTATCAGCACTTCTAAAAAACGACAGTACTTTCCTTTTTCATGAGTTCTGGCTACTACTTCACAAATAATATCTCCATTAATTTTATAGCCTGTATCCTTTACATAGTCAACTACAGGAGTCAATAAATCTATAGTTAACTCTCCTTTTTCACCGGCATTTATTATCGTTGTAATATAATATTGCTCCGGCAAGATAAGTACACTTTCATTTATTTCTAATTTAAATAATTCAGCATATTTTTTTTCGATGGAGTAAAACCATTTTTGAGAATCATTATTATTGTAGAAATCCTCCAATGAAATTTTAGTAAAACCTGATAAAAAAGGTATAAACTGAAGCCATTTAGAAAGCAAGTAATTAGATTTATCAATGTCTTTATAATTATCCCTTTTGCCTTCTACACAATAAAAATAATATCTGTCTGGTGATTTCTGTATCCAATAATTCCCTTGATTAAGTGTTATTGTATCAAGTTTGTTTTTTGACTTTTGTAGTTGTTCAAGTAATAATGTATCATATTTTATTTTTTCAATCATTTCAATTTCATTTTTGTTCATACAATTGAGAAGGTATTTTAAGGAACCTTTATTAATTGCGTTATTAACTTCTTTCAGTGTTAAGCCAAAACTTTTAAGTTTCATACATTCTATAAGGAAAAAAATATCCCATGTTTTATATATACGAAAGTTGTTATTTTCTTCTCTATCCGGATTTATTATATGCTTGGTTTCGTAATAACGAATCGTTTCGATGGGTATATTTAACAATTTTGAGACATCGCCTATTTTAAGACCCAATGTACTTTTCCTCCTATAAACTCTGCAGTTGGTAGAGATTATTTTTGTATATTTAAATAGTATTATCATTTTACTACAGTGTTGTCATGAAGTCTAGTGGTCAACAAATAAGAAAAAATTCTTAAATATATAGGCAGGTGCGATTCTATTTAGATAAATCTTGTACAAAATTTATTAATAATTTTGAGCTTGACTCTGTAGTAACTTTATAATTTACAATATTTATTATAAGCAAATAATTACATATTACATTTGATTAATAAGATTATTTTATATGTAGTTTTGCTTTGCAAAAATAAAAGGAGGTAAAACGTTTTGACTAAAGAAAGTAGAAGAATTAAAGAACGAAGTATTCCGATGGCAGAACTATTACAAAAAAGAAAGGATAATTTGCTTAAAACGATTAGGAGGGAAAAACACGACTATATTCCTACATTGGCACATGGACTGGCAGCTCTTGTAGATTACGCAGGTACTACAGTGGAAGAAGTTCGTGAAAGTATTTCTGAGTGTACTGAGGCTTTTTTGAAACCATTTGAAGAACTTTGCTGTGATTGTTCTATTACTCTACATTTCAGTCATCTTGTCCATAGCAAAGAATCTTTAGGAGAAAATACACAGACTTTTCTTGGGCCTGATGGAATTACAGTAGAGCATGTACAGAAGCCATTTATGGAAGCGGAGGATTATCCACTATTCATTGAGGACATAGATAAGTTCGTAAAAGATGTTATGGTAAAGCGTAAATTACCGTTTCTATACGAAGGGGATGAAAGGAAAGCAGTAAAAGCAGTGGAAACATTGGTTGATGATTTTATATACAGTAATCTTATGCTCATGCCTCATATGACTAAGGCACTCCAAGAAAGGCATGCTGTAACTGTAATGAATTTCGGTTATTTTTTTGAGCATCCTCTTGATATAATATTTGATCATTTCAGAGGATTTCAGGGAACTCTGACGGATTTAAGACGTCATAAAAGCAAAATCAAAGAGGCTATTGAGCAGATATGGCAAAAAAGGAGTAACCATTTATTAAATATGGAACATACCTATCCCTTTGCAACAAATTATCCACATATCCCCACATATTTAAGCCCAAAACAATTCGGGGAATATTATTGGCCGTATTATAAAATGGCCATTGAAAATTGCAAGAATAACGGAGGGACATTCTATTTCAGTGCCGAAGGAAGCTGGCTGAAATTTGTAGATTTTTTTCGTGATATTCCAAAAGATAGTGTAATTATTCACTGTGATGATGATGATGTTATTGAAATGTCGAAAAAAATAGGTGATTGGCAAATTATCGCTGGTGGAGCGAGTATATCAAATTTGAAGTTTGCTTCAAAGCAGGCAAATATTGATTATGCTAAAAGAGTTATTGATGAATGTGCTCATACGAATGCATTTATTTTTACTGTTGATAAAACATGGGTATGCAAAGGTGACATTAATCAAAATCTTCTAGATGTATATGAATACGTATATGAAAACGGCGGATATTAAAAACATAATTTTAAACAAAGGAGTGTATTAGTATGGAAAATAGAACTTTTGATGAACTTATTGAACTAGTTCGTAATGACGAATCATGGATTGTTCCAGAAGGGCTTGAACAATTTAAGGATAGCTTTCTTACAACAATTTATTGGCAACTATTAAGTGAATAAACAAATAATAGAAAGATTAATTATTTTTTTAATTTGCCTGTGATGAAATGAGAATGATGGAGGTTTTATAATGATTGATGTAAATGTAATAACTACAGCAATTACAATAGTACTCGTAGATGTACACGGCAATCTTCATGATATTGGCAATAAACATATTCAGAAGTACGACGGAAGTAGCAGGATTTGATGTACATGATATAGGTACTGAGCAACCGAAATGTGCTTTCGTGGACAAAGTCAAGGAAGTAAGACCAGATATTGTAGGAATGAGTGGAGTAGTTATATTAGCATTAGATGCTATGATACAGTACAATCTTAAAGAAACAGAAATTAGAGATGGTGTAAAAATATCGCAACTATGAGTTATAATGAATTATTCAAAACAATAAAGCTAATTTATATGGATTTCTGTAAATTAGCTTTATTATATGTTGGAGAATCACGTATGTAGGCTACATATGGCATAAAATTACCACCGAATGCTTGTTTGTTTTTATACTGTTACAAAGATAAGAAAAATGCAAGGGGTAGTCTATAAATAGCAGTAAAATGAAAAATTGGGAGATAAAAGTATAGAGTTGAAAACTATCCCCATGACTCCCCTTCTTTATCTACAGCAAAGGATAATTCTGATTTATAAGAATTATAGATTATTCTAATACTATCAATATAAGTAGTTTTATATTCGCTGGTTAATCGTTTAAAAAATCTTGTGAAATTTTATCAAATAAATTAATGTGATCACCTCATCTAGAATAACTACTGTTTTTCTGTATATTTATGTAATAATATCTATTTTTAAATTATATATGATATTCCTTTTAATCTCGATATATCCGTGTATATAATACACGGTAATCCCAGGAACTGTTATTTAAAGCTAGTGTTTAATAGCTATTTTTAAAGAACTATTCATGGGATTGTCGAGATGCAAATGGAGTTAAAAGATATATGTTTTAACTCCATTTATGTAATTAATAATCTAAGATTTATGTGTATTTCTTTGTTTAATTTCAACTCCACCCATAATTGCTCGACTATAGAATTTTACAGATTTTTTAGTATTATGAGAACTTGTTTGCAAAGAAGAAGTGTTTGCTAATATTCCGCCAGTTGATTTATCAAGCAACTCCAGTCCCCCTAAAATTGTAGTTCCCTGACACTCTATGTTAATATCACTAGGAACAATGATGTTAATCCCACCCATAATTGCGGTAAGATCAACAATTGTTTCACCATCCGGAACTTCTGCTAAAGTTAAATCTAAATTTATTCCACCCCAAAAGGCTACAAAAGAACTACTCTGTAAAACCCAAGGGTGTGTTTTCTTTTCAATTGCTCCCAAAATGGCAAAGTTAGATTTCCCATTACTCGAATGACCAAAAAAGAAAGACAATCCAATTAAAATAATAATAGTAGGCCAAATTAGATTCCAAAGCATTGCTAAATTAATATTTAAGAATCCAGTAGTTTTTGCAAGTAAGACGGCTCCAAAACATACAAAGATTAATCCTGATATAACTTCACCCTTGCTTCCTTTATTTAATAGAAACTGCACCCCAAATAATACAAATAATACTGGCCAATAAGTAAATAACATAGAAGTCAAACTAATATCAGTTATTCCCATGTTATTAAATAATAATATAAAACCTATAATAATAATAAAAATTCCTATTATCCAATTTCCTTTAGAATGTGACACAATGACACCTCCAATTTATATTTACAATGTAAATTATATACTTTAAAGAATGCTATTGTAAAGAATTTACTTTTTATAATCCTATTTTTTTTCAGATGAGATTAAGTATTATGATTAATTAATTAGGTAACAGATTTATTAAAACTGGGAAACATAATTCATACAATTGATATGGTATAATATGTATAAAGACATATCCTATATATTATTCAAACCGAAATTGAAGATGAGCTTCAATAAACATTAATCTAGTTTATAGATCAATTAATGAGAGTTCATTTTTGATAATAAACTATAATGAAGAGATAGTATAATTAACATAAATAATACTCAAATATATGGGTATAATACACCACAAATAATTTATAATACTTGGAGGTGTAATATGACCATTGGAATTGAAGCGAATCGATTGATTCAAGAAACATCCCCATATCTATTGCAACATGCATACAATCCAGTTGACTGGTATCCATGGGGGGAGAAAGCTTTTCACAAAGCAAAAGTTGAGGATAAACCAATATTTTTAAGTATTGGGTATTCTACTTGTCACTGGTGTCATGTAATGGAAAGAGAAAGTTTTGAAGATAATGAAGTTGCAACGTTAATGAATGATACATTTGTTAATATTAAAGTAGACAGAGAGCAAAGACCGGATATTGATAGTGTTTATATGTCTGTGTGTCAAATACTAACTGGCAGCGGGGGTTGGCCTTTAACAATCATAATGACTCCTGATCAAAAACCTTTTTACGCAGGAACATATATCCCAAAAACATCGAAATTTAAAATAATAGGTATGATGGAATTAATACCACGAATAAATAAATTGTGGAAAGAAAACAGAAAAAGCATTCTTCAATCTTCTAATGAAATCTTAGATTTACTTAATAATAATGAAAATAAAAAATGGGAATCAAAGAATACTTTAATAAACAATAATGTGTATGAAGATGAAATAGAGGATGTTTTTAAAAAAACATATCAAGATCTTGAATATTCTTTTGATCATTTAAAAGGTGGGTTTGGAGATGCACCTAAATTTCCAACTCCTCATAAATTATTGTTTTTATTAAGGTATTGGAAAAAAACAAATAATCCTGATGCTCTAGATATGGTAAATAAGACATTATACAATATGAGAATGGGTGGAATATTTGATCAGATTGGGTTTGGTTTCCATAGATATTCTACAGATAGTGATTGGTTATTGCCACATTTTGAAAAAATGTTATACGATCAGGCTTTAATGACTATTGTTTATGTAGAAGCGTATCAAGCTACAAAAGAAGAAATATATAAAGAAACTGCTCAAGAGATGCTAGAATATGTTATGAGAGATCTTATAGAAGATAATGGATGTTTCTATTCTGCCGAAGATGCTGATAGTGAAGGTGAAGAAGGAAAATTCTATATTTGGACTGAAGAAGAAATAAATAGTACATTAAAAGAAAAACTTGAATATGCAAAGGAATACTTTAACATAAAAAAAGAAGGAAATTATTATGATGAATCTATAAGAGAAAAGACTGGGAAAAATATATTGCATTTAGACAGAGAAGATAAATTATTTATGATCGACAAAAATAAAATAAAAGAAATAAGAAAAAATTTATTTAACGTAAGAAATAATCGAATTAGACCAGGTTTAGATGACAAAATACTGACTGATTGGAATGGAATAATGATTGCTGCATTCAGTATGGCTGGTAGAGTTTTTAATAATAAAGAATATATAAATACAGCAAAAAAAGCATGTGATTTTTTTATGAAGAGTATTGACCAAAATAATGGACTGCTTCACAGTTATTGTAAAGGAAAGTGGGATAATACTTCCAGTTTGGATGACTATGCTTTTTTGATTTGGGGGTTAATTGAATTATATGAAGTAACATTTGAAGAGAATTACTTAAAACAAGCTATCAATCTAACAAACGAAGCAATAAAGCTATTTTGGGATCAACACGGAGCTGGTTTTTTTCTAACATCAATTAAAGGAGAAAAATTAATATTAAGGAAAAAAGAAATTTATGATGGGGCTATACCGTCAGGAAATTCAATCATGTTATCAAATCTTTTAAAATTATCCTCACTTGTAGAAAATGAGAAACTACTAAATAAAGCAAATAAAATGGTGAAATATTTTATAAATGAAATAAAAGAATACCCCCAAGGATATACACAAATGATATGCGGATTATACTATGCATTTGGTGATTCTGGTGAGATTACAATTACAGGCGAATTAAAAGAAACCGAAACAATTGAAATAATGAAAAAGCTATGGTTAGAGTATTTTCCAAATGTAGTAATCAAATTAAATACAATGGATAAAGTCGACCATAAACCATATGCAACTTTGTGTTTAAATAAGACATGTGGTATACCCACAAGAAATGTAAATTATATAATTAGTCAGTTACAATAGAAAGAAATATTTTATAGTAATATAATGTGAGGTTGTTGAGCTTTTCAATAACCTCACATTACTTCATAAGAGAAATATTTTTTGTAGTGAAAGAAATAATATTTTTTATGTATTCTAACTCAATATTGGTTTGTTTGTGTACTAGGGAGAAGATTTATTAATAATAACTTTGCTTTTTCATAATCATCTTTACTACGTATAGAGTAGGTATATATATTATTATCGTAAGTGATTAAAGTGATAGCATTAGAAATATCACTTGTATCAAAGTTTTTTACTGAATTAATGGGTATGATATTGCAGGGGATACAACTATTGAGCATTTCTTCTAGGGGCATACTATCAATTATTCTTTCTAAGATATTTTTGATTTCTTTATGCATATTTAGCCACTGCCATTTACTTGCATTCGAATTTGATGCTATCTTTGCTCCAATAGGAACTGTTACAGCCCATATATTTAGATTAGTAATAATTAAGGAGTTTTCAGGAGAATTACTTTTTTGTGAATTTATTGGTGCATAAGAAATTGACCTAGAACCATATCTCCAGATCCCAGGGATATAATCTTTTAGTACTTCTTTTGAGTTTATCTTTACAGGATATTTGGGTTTATCAGTAACTGTATTTTCTTTTATAGAGTAACACATAAAAAAAGTTATATATACTAACTCAGTAATAAATAAGATAATTAGTATAATTATTGCAGGTATGCAAAAGTATTTTGGAATCCCTTTTGATATAAGATAAATAGAAATAAAAGTTACTGTAACTAACAAAAAAAATGTTGAAATCAAATTTTTTGTGTTAATATTATTTTTAGAAATAGAAATATTTTCATCTGATGAGTTATAAGCAGACTGGTCATCAGAAAAATTATTCAATAAGATTACCTCCTAGTTTATAGTAGTATAGCATTTATACATTAATATGTTGTAATTACAAAAAAATACGTAATAAATGTTAAATATCAGATTAAATAGATTTTTTATTATTATTAACTCATGGCTTGACAAAAATGAGTATGTATACTAAACTAATCAATAATATATGAAAGAATGCACATATATTCAAATAAGGAGTAGTTTAATGAACACAAAAGATAATTGCTATAAATGTGATTGTAATATTATTCATGAAGATACTGTTATAAATGTAAGAGAAAATGTGCCCAAAGAAGAAAAAGTTTACCTTTTAGCGGATTTTTTCAAAGTATTTGCTGATCCTACAAGGATAAAAATTTTAAATTCTTTATTTTTATCTGAATTGTGTGTTTGTGATATATCAGCAGTATTATGTATGAAGCAATCTGCTATATCTCATCAACTTAGGATTCTAAAACAAGCACGTTTGGTAAAGTATAGGAAAGAAGGTAAAGTAGTATATTACTCTCTTGATGATGATCATGTTAAACAAATTATTAACGATGGAACAGAGCATATTAACGAAAATTTATAATTATATTTAGCTTTAACTCTTCTCATAATTGAGGAAGAGTTTTTTTTATATTATATATGAAAAAAATCAAAAACGTGGTATAATAATTCAATATTAGTAAAACAATAGGAGTTGTAATAATAAGTTAGTTTACTATGGAGGAAGTGTCAAAATGCCAATAAAAATTCAAAATAATTTACCTGCAATTAAAACATTAGCAGGAGAAAATATATTTGTGATGAATGAACAAAGAGCCGAACATCAAGATATCAGACCATTAAAAATAGTAATACTAAATTTAATGCCAACAAAAATAGTTACGGAAACTCAGCTTATGAGATTATTAAGTAATACACCTATCCAGGTGGAAGCTATATTGCTTCATCCAGAAACACATGTTGCAAAGAATACCTCACAAGAACATCTATCAAATTTTTATAAAAACTTTAATGAAATAAAAAATGAGAAATTTGACGGATTAGTAATAACGGGAGCTCCGGTAGAAACACTGAAATTTGAAGAGGTGAATTATTGGAATGAGTTAAAAGATATAATGCAGTGGAGTTTAACAAATGTATACTCTACTTTACACATTTGTTGGGCAGCTCAAGCGGGGTTGTATTATCATTATGGCGTAGAGAAATATCCTGTAAAAGAAAAGGTTTTTGGTGTATTTAAGCACGAGGTGACTAAGAAAAATACTATGCTTTTGAGAGGATTTGATGATGAATTTTATGCACCGCATTCAAGACATACTGAAATAAGAATAGAAGATGTTAAAAGATATGAAGAGCTAGATATACTTGCAGTATCAAAAGAAGCTGGATTATATATTGTAAAATCAAAAAATCACAAACAAGTATTTGTTATGGGGCACGCAGAGTACGATGCTGATACATTAAAATGGGAATATGAAAGAGATATTTTAAAAGGCATGGATATGAACATCCCCCAAAATTATTTTGACCACGATGATCCAAATAAAGAACCAGTAGTAAGATGGAGAAGTCATGCCAATTTACTTTTTTACAATTGGTTGAACTATTTTGTATACCAAGAAACTCCATATGATTTGAATGAAATCGGGAAATAGAAGTGATTTAGACTTTAAGGTTAAGAACAAATGTAGTTAATTGAATACAGAAGGATGTGGTTGATATGAAAATTTCTACAAGGGGTAAGTATGCACTTGAAGCTATATTAGATTTAGCTTTAATAACAAAAGATACAAAACTTGATGCAATTAAAAATATTGCTGAAAGAAGAAATATTTCAAAGAGCTATTTGGAACAAATATTTGTTGTATTGAAAAAGAAAGATATTCTCATAAGTGTTAGGGGAAATAATGGTGGATTTATGTTAGCAAAATCTGCTAGTAAAACAACAGTAGGAGAAATATTAAGGGCAGTTGAAGGAAATTTAGCGCCAGTTTTTTGTGTGGATGAAAGTCAAGATAATGAGTGCAGTAGAAATAAACAATGTCCAACAAGGTCAATTTGGAAGAGAATAATGAATGAAATAAACGCTACTACTGATTCTATTTCAATACAAGATTTGTTAGATTCAGTAACTACAAATAATGATTAATCTAAAGTATGAGGGGAGAATAAAATGAAACTATCCACAAAGGGAAGATACGGATTAAGGGCAATGTTTGAATTAGCTACTAATTCTAATAATGAATACATTTCACTTAATAATATTTCAATGAGACAAGATATATCAATTAGATATTTAGAGCAAGTATTTTCTTTACTTAAGAAAGCAAACTTAGTCAAAAGTACAAAAGGATTTCAAGGAGGTTATATGATAACAAAAGATACCTCAAATATAACAGTTGGAGAAATACTTAGGGCATTAGAAGGAAATATTAGTTTAGTAGAATTAGAACATGAAAAAAGAGATTTGATTAGTGAGAGTATAAATAAACAGGTTTGGACTAATCTAAATAATAGAGTTAATGGAATAATTGATTCAATTACTTTAGAAGATATAATAAAAGATAGTAGAAATGATATGGATATTTAAGATTATTTCTTAAAATTAGTTATAGTAATCATAATGATTACTGTTTAAATTTTTTACGTATATTAGAACAATACATATCTGGATTAAAAGAAATGGAGGACATAAAAAATGAAGAAAAAACAACTAAAATTTGATACTTTACAGGTACATGCTGGACAAATACCTGATCCCACCACTGGATCAAGGGCAGTTCCAATATATCAAACAACTTCATATGTTTTTAACGATACCGATCATGCAGCTGATCTTTTTGCATTAAAAGAATCAGGGAATATTTACACTAGAATAATGAATCCCACTACAGATGTTTTTGAACAAAGGATTGCATCTCTTGAAGGAGGAGCTGGAGCGTTAGCAGTAGCTTCTGGTTCTGCAGCGATTACTTATTCTATATTAAATATCGCAGGTGTTGGGGATGAAATAGTTTCAGCAAGCACATTATATGGAGGTACACATAATCTATTTGCTTCTACTTTACCTAAATTAGGGATAAACACGATTTTTGTAGATTCTGATGAACCAGAGAATTTTGCTAATGCAATTACAGAAAAGACTAAAGCAATTTATATTGAAACAATTGGTAATCCAAGTATAAATCTTGTAGATATAGAAGCAGTAGCAATTATTGCCCATGAAAATGGTATTCCATTAATTGTCGATAATACATTTGGCACGCCATATTTGATAAAGCCTATTGAATTTGGAGCAGATATTGTTGTGCATTCAGCTACAAAATTTATCGGTGGACATGGTACTTCTATAGGTGGAGTAATAGTTGATAGTGGAAAATTTGATTGGGCTAAGAGTGGAAGATTTTCAGGATTAACTCAGCCAGATCCTAGCTATAATGGAGTAAGCTATACAGAAACCTTTGGATCAATTGCATATATTATTAAAGCTAGAGTACAGCTATTAAGGGATACTGGAGCATCATTAAGTCCTTTTAATTCCTTTCTACTATTACAAGGATTAGAGACATTATCTTTAAGAGTAGAAAAGCATGTATATAATACTAAAAAAATAGTGGAATATTTGCTAAAACATCCGAAGGTTAGTTGGGTCAATTATCCAGAGATTACTACTAATAAGTATAATGAACTGGCAAAAAAATATTTACCAAAAGGCAGTGGTTCGATCTTTACATTTGGTATAGTTGGAGGATTACAAGCAGGTAAAAAATTTATAGATAGTCTTGAGATATTTTCTTTACTTGCTAATGTAGCAGATGTAAAATCATTGATCATACACCCTGCTAGCACGACACATGCCCAGCTTTCTGAAGAAGAGCAAAAAAAAGCAGGGGTCAGTGCAGATATGATTAGAGTATCCATAGGTATAGAGGATGTAGATGATCTTATATATGATTTAGAACAAGCATTTCAGCAAGGAGAGTAAACAATTGTTGAATAATTGTTGAGTTATCGTTTTACTGTCATCCAGAGGAGTATGCGACGAAGGATCTGTGACCCAAGAGGAATACTACATACTATTAATATGGAGCAGTTGCTAGGGAATAAGATTCTTCGCTGCGCTCTGAATGACATTTAAGCTATTAATGAACCATCCATCCTACTACGTCATCTAGAGGAGTATGCGACGAAGGATCTGTGACCCCCAGAAGAACACATACACCCTTTTCCAACATTCCAACTTTATATTCCATCTTTTCTTTGTATATATTAATATAATAAATATATAATAACTTTAATAGATAAACAGTTTTATTGTAGAGTAATAATAAATAGATTATTTAATATATAGAGTGGAGAGTGAATTATGAGTAATATAATAGTTGGTTTGATACAAATGGAGGTTGTAGAGGACAAAAACAGAAATCTTAGTAAGGCTTCTTTATTAATACAAAAAGCTGCAGATGAAGGGGCAAAAATTATTATGTTGCCGGAAATGTTTAATTGTCCTTATGAATCGACTCTTTTTCCTGTATATGCTGAGACTGAAGGAGATATTTCTTGGGAAATATTATCGAAATCTGCTAAAAGTGCAAATGCGTATCTAATTGCCGGTTCAATACCTGAACTAGATGAAAAGAAAGTATATAATACTACGTATATTTTCGATAATAATGGAAAGCAAATAGGAAAACATAGAAAAATACATTTGTTTGATATTGATGTTGAGGGAGGTCAAAAATTTAAAGAGTCACTTACCCTTGCACCTGGAAATGATATAACTATAGTTGAAACGGAGTATTGCATGATAGGTGTAGGTATATGTTATGATATTAGATTTCCTGAGTTAGCAAGGCTAATGGCTAATAAGGAAGCAAAACTTTTAGCTTTTCCAGCAGCATTTAATATGACAACTGGGCCCGTGCATTGGGAGATATCGTTTAGAATGCGAGCACTAGATAATCAAGTATATGCTTTAGGATGTTCTCCTGCTAGAAATGAAAAAGCTAAGTATATCTCATATGCAAATTCGATTATTACAAATCCGTGGGGAGAGGTAGTAAATAAACTAGAAGAAAAAGAAGGAATACTAATTCAAGAAATTGACTTGAATTTAATAGATAAAGTGAGAGGAGAGTTGCCTTTATTACGGCATATACGTAAAGATTTATATAAGATAATTGAAGTAGATAGATAAATTGAGATTTTATTATTCATGTATATAAAATAATATCCTGTGGAACAATAAACAAAAAATAGATAGGAATTTATTATATGAATAATAAAAAGGATAAAAAGAAAAAGAATGATACTAAAAAATCTACTATGAATCACTCCTTTATTGATCAGTGGGTAGATAATCTAGAAATTACAGGGGAAAATATTAAAGAAATACTTGGAAATAGTTCTGATTTTGATCTCAAGCAGGTAACTGTCAATAATAAGACAAATGTAATAATTAATGTGGCATATATCGATGGTCTTGTAAATCACGACTTTATAAGTGATTTGATTCTTAAACCTTTAGTAAATGATATTAGATTGATTAATGTTAAAGATGAACAGGGTTTATATAATTATATTGAAGAAGGAATAGTATATTATTCTGCTCAGAAGACATTTAAAAGTATGAAAGATGTAGTAAGTGCAATATTAAATGGAAATGTTGTGCTAATTTTTAATGAATTAAAAATTGCAATAGGGTTCGATACAAAGGGTTTTATGATGAGGTCTATTACTACTCCCACTGAAGAAACTTCACTTAAAGGCTCAAAGGATGTATTTGTAGAAACCATAAGGATAAATACTGCTACTCTGCGTCGAAAGATAAAATCCAATTGCTTAATAATCGAAGAGATGACTATAGGTAATGTAAGTAATACATTGGTAGCCATAGTATATATGCAAAATACTGTTAATAAAAGTATCTTAAGTGAACTAAAAACAAGATTAGAGGATATTCAAGTTAATGAAGTACTATATACTGGTGTTATAGAAGAAAATATTATTGATAATAAATATTCTACATTTCCTCAAATAAATTATACTGAGAAACCTGATAAATTTAGTTCAGGGTTACTAGAAGGAAAAGTTGGACTATTAATTGACGGAATACCATTTGCAATGGTATTACCCACTACTATTGTAGATTTTTTTCAAACTACTGACGATTATTCAAATAATTATATGATTACTTCTTTCTATCGTATTATGCGATATGTTCTTACTGCATTTGCTTTACTATTAACAGGATATTTTATTTGTATAACAACTTTTCATCAACAATTACTTCCTACCAGTTTATCTGTATCACTGATTGCTTCTAGAGAAAAAATGCCTTTTCCTATGTTTTTTGAAGTAATTATATTAGTATTGGCATTTCAAACTTTGATTGAAGCTGGTACACGTATTTGGAGTAGTGTAGGTAGTATGGTTACTTTAGTAGGCGCTCTTGTTGTAGGAGAGGCAGCAGTGAATGCAAAATTTGTAAGTCCTGCCGCCGTGGTAGTAGTTGCTATTGCGTCTATAGCAAACTATGCTATTCCTAATAAAGATTTTGCTAATAGTATATGGAGTTGGCAATTTGTATTTATCATTCTATCATCCATTATAGGTTTATTTGGTTTTACTGTGGGGATTATGCTATTGGCTTATCATTTATCATCCATGGAAGTATTAGGAGTACCTTATTTATCACCATTTGTTAGAAATGATCAAGATAACTACAGGGATAGTGTTTTTCGAAATATGTTTAAAAGCAAGAAAAATAGTAATCCTGATTATTTGCAAGACACAAAATAAGGAGTAATAAATGAAAAAAATAATGATAATTGTTTTATTAGTCTTTATTGTATTTTTAGCTACAGGGTTTGAAGGTATTATTCGAGGTAGAACAGAAATAGAAAACTTGTATTCTATTACACTATGTGGATTTGATAAAAATGATGATGAAATTGAGGAGTTTAGGATAACTACTGTTTCTCCTACTACTGAAGAAGATGCTGAAAAACTTATTAATGTAATGACCTCCGTTGGTGAAACAATATTTGAGGTTAATAGAAAGATTGGTTTGTATGCTGAAAAAGATATATTCTGGGGGCATAATAAATACATTTTAATAGGTGAGGACGCAGCTAAAGAAGATGTTTTTAAATATCTCGATTTTTCTATGAGAGATCAGGAATTAAGATTAACTGCTATGCCTATAGTTATAAAGGGATTGAGTGCACAAGAATTTATTTTGTATTTATATGAGCAAAATGTAGATATTCCATCAAATATAGACAATATGATAGAAAATCTAGTTCTTATGTCATATTCAAGTGTACATGACCTTGTAGACTTTATTAATATGTCATATGAAAACAAAGATGGATATTTACCATATTTAGAGCTGCAACTTGAGACACAAGAATTAATAATAGAACAAGGTTCTGAAGAAATAATAGAGGGTAAATTTGAGGATTTTAATGAAAAAATAGTAGAATTACCTACTAAGGAGCAATTAGCTCTAGGAGATGTTATTGCACATATTTCGGGATATGCAATATTTAAGGATGGTAAAGTTATTGAATATATAAAAGAAGATACTGCTCGAGGGTTAAATTGGATAATAAATGAGATTGTTTCAGGGGTTATTATCGTTGAGGAAAAAGAAGCGAAGTTTAATTTGGAAATAATAGAAGGTAAATCTGAAATAATACCTAAAATTGAAGGAGATACACTATCTGTGGAGTTAAAGGTATACGTATCTACTAATATCAGTGAAATTAATGGAATGGATGTCAAAATAGACGCAGAAATGTTAAATGCTTTAGAAGAAAAACAAAGAGTACAGGTATTAAATGAAGTACAGGAAGTAATAAAAATTGCTCAAGAAAATGAAATAGATATATTGGGAATAGGCAATAAAGTATATCATAAATATCCAGTAAAATGGGAAGATTACAAGGATGACTGGGATGATATATTTTCTGAATTAGATATCAAAGTGACAGTTACTTCACAAATAGAAAGAAGTTACAAATTCACAGAATCCATTTTTTTTAAAGAGGTTGAGTAAATGACAAAGCTTCTAATCATTTTAGGGATAACTATGGTTATTGATTTGAGAGAAAAAATAAATAAAAAGTATATTAAAGAGATAATAGTATATTTTTTTTTAGTGATTATTATTATGGGGATTGCTATTTATATTAGTGATCCAAATTTTAAATCTTTTACTGAATTATTAATGGGTATTTTAAAAGCAAAGGAGTAAATAGATGGAGAAACAGAAAGGAAAAATAACGTCTAGAGGAATATTTTTTGTTTTTTTAACATCTTTATATTCACCCGTAGTTAGAATTTCCCCTAATTATACCAGTGTAATTGCTAAGCAAGCCGGGTGGTTGTGTCCGTTTTTTGCTTCAATATTATTTTGCTATCTTTTATGTCAAATAAATTTTATGTTAAATGCATTTCCAGGGTTATCACTTTTAGAAATATTTGAAAAAATTACAAATAAGTTTATTGGAAAAACATTAGCAATATTTTTTTTAATATGGGTGATAATTACATCTGCTTTTAATCTGAAATACTATGCAGAAAAGTATGTAACAACCATACACCCTAATATTGCAAATGAATTATTTATGATAGTACTAATAGTATTAGTAGCTTTTGTAGTTAGAACGGGTTTGATAGTTGTTTCAAGAATGGCAGAAATATTTTTTTGGTTGCTAATGCTTTCTAATATTGTTTTAATGCCGATAATGTTTCCAAATATATCTTTAGATTATTTAACTCCTATAACATATTTGGATATTATACCTGTATTAAAAGGAAGTATAGGTATGCTAGCATTAAATGCATTTATAGTCTTTCCATTATTCTTAAGTGACAATATAAAAGATATAGAAAACATAAAAAAGAGAGGATTACAAGCTAATATGTTTTTGTTTTTTATAATGACCTTGCTTTTATTAAATTTAATTGGAAATACAGGACATTATATATTAGCTAATACAAGTTATGCTTATTTAACGGCTGTGGAAAAGATCACTTTATTAGAAACTGTTACAGGACTTGAAAGCCCTTTGATTGTAGCATGGTCATTAAGTGATCTTATTCTAATGTCAATCTTGACTTTAGTTGCTTTAAGAATAATTAAGTATATATTTAACATTGAAAATTCAAATATTTATATAAATATTATTTTAATAATGACATTTTTATTAACTAAATTTATAGCCAAAGATACATATGAATTAATTGATTATTCAAGAAATTTTGGTATAAATACTGGTTTAATATTATGTTTTGTAATACCAATTATAATGTCATGGATTTACAAATTACGTTTAAAAACTAGAAAACTAATGATAAAACTTGATGATAAATGAATAGTGAGGGTTAGTGTTACTTAAAAATTAACGTAGATTTTTAATATGATATTTATTATATACTGTTAAAATATTCAAAAAACGAAGGAGTAATAGATGGAAAAACAGAAAGGAAAGATAACGTCAAGAGCATTTTTTTTTATATATTTAACATCATTATATTCACCAGTTGTAAGAATTTTTCCCAATACAATAAGCATAGCAGCTAAGCAAGCTGGATGGTTATGTCCACTTTTTGCTACAATAATATTATACTATCTTTTAAGTCAAATAAATTTTATGTTAAATGCATTTCCGGGGTTATCTCTTTTAAAAATATTTGAGAAAATTACAAATAAACTTATTGGCAAATCATTAGCAATACTTTTTTTAATTTGGGTAATGCTTATATCTTCCTTCAATTTGAAATACTATGCAGAAAAGTATGTAACTACTATACACCCTAATATTGCAAATGAATTATTTATAATAGTGTTAATAGTATTAGTAGCCTTTGTAGTTAGAGCAGGTTTAATAGTTGTTTCAAGAATGGCAGAAATATTTTTTTGGCTGTTAATGCTTTCAAATATTGTTTTAATGCCAATAATGTTTCCAAATATATCTTTAGATTATTTAACTCCCATATCATACTTGGATATTATACCTGTTTTAAAAGGAAGTATAGGCATGCTGTCATCATATGCGTTTATATCGTTACCTTTTTTTTTAAGTGACAACATAAAAGATATAGAGAATGTAAAGAAAAGAGGATGGCAAGCTATGTTATTTATGATTTTTATTATGACAGTGCTTCTAGCAAATTTAATTGGAAATACAGGACATTATATATTGAGTCATGCAAATTATGCATATCTAACTGCTGTTGAAAAAATCACTTTATTACAAACTATTACAGGACTTGAAAGTCTGTTGATCGTAGCATGGTCATTAAGTGATCTTATTTTAACATCAATTATGACTTTGGTGGCTTTAAGAATAATTAAGTATATATTTAATATTGAAGATTCGAATATTTATATCAATATAATTTTGATAATAATAATATTGTTAACTAGATTAATAGCAAAAGACACTTATGAATTAATTGATTATTCAAGAAATTTTGGTTTAAGTATTAATATGATATTATGCTTTGTAGTACCTATCATAATGTCATGGGTATATAAGTTGCGTTTATTTACTAAAAAATTAATAGTCAAATATAACAATAAATAAATAGTAGGTTTTATATGACCTACTATTTATTTAAATGAGTTAATTATTTACTGATAAACATCTGAGTCCAATACGGTGTTCCGTTGGAATCAACAGCATAACCGACACCTATTTGAGTATAACCACTATTTAAGATGTTTGCTCTATGTCCTGATGAGTTCATCCACGATGTAACTACTTGTTGAGCTGATTTTTGTCCTTTTGCAATATTTTCGCCCGCACTCCTATAGATTAATCCAAAGGCTTTTATCATATTAAATGGGGAACCATAAGTAGGGGATGTATGGCTAAAATAATTCTTATCAACCATATCCTGAGACTTGTATCTAGCAATCCTACATAATTCCCAATTATATTCTAGTGGTTTTAATCCATTTTTTACTCTTTGTTGATTTGTAAGTTCTATTACTTGTTTTTCAATAGCCTTTACTTTGTCATATAAAGGCACATAAACTTTTTGACCTGGATAAATTAAATCAGGATTTTTAAATTGTGTATTTGCCGCAATAAGTTCTGATACACCTACCTCATACTTTACTGCAATTTTCCACAGACTATCCCCACTTTTAACAGTGTAAGTATCATAATCACCCGACGGTTGAGCATTAACCGTTGGCATAAGCAGTATCACCAATAAAAATAAAAATACAAAAGTAAATTTTTTCAAGTTTTTTACCCTCCTTTAGCTATTCTTATTATTTAATATAAATTTAGACATTATAAGTAAAAAATAATTGTAATAAAGAGATATTATAGATTAATAGGAAAAAAATTAAAAAAAACAAACAAAATTAAATTTTATGAATATTATAGTTAATATAAAAATAATAAGGAGATGATTATAAAGGAATGTCACCAGAACATGATTATGAATACAAACCCATGGTACCGTTTATGCCGGAATATCCCAAATATGCTAATGCATATGTACCATATCAAATAAATTTTAAAATAGCAGACCCAGTAGAGGCAATGCAAATGGGAACTGCATTTCCTGAATTATACAAACCTTATAAAGAGAGTGATTCATTATGATAGAAGAAAAGCAAAAAAATATGTTGATAGAAATAATGAGATGCCAATTTATTGTTTATGATATTGCTCTATATCTAGATACACATCCTAATGACATAAGAGCTAAGATGGCTCATAAGAAATATACGGAACTAACACATGAAGTAACTATGAATTACGAAAAAATATACGGACCTCTCACTCTTTTATCTCATAGTGGAGATTACACAAAATATATTAATGACCCATGGCCTTGGGAAATAAAATTTTAAGGAGTGATAAAGTAAATGTGGTTATATGAAAAAAAGACACAATATCCTGTAAAAGTTAGTTATAAAGATGTGAGAATGGCTAAAAATGTATTAGAACAGTATGGCGGAGCAGATGGAGAATTAGGAGCATCATTGAGATATCTTACCCAAAGATATGCAATGCCAATTAACCAAGGTAAAGCAGTATTAACAGATATAGGCACAGAAGAACTAGCACATCTTGAGTTAGTTGCTACATTATTTGGTAAACTAATTCAAGGAGCTAGTAAAGAAGAACTAAAAGAAGCTGGATTTGGAGCATATTATATAGAACATGGATTTAATCCTTTTTATGTAAATGGCAATGGTGTGCCTCATACAGTAGCTTCGATTCAAACAAAAGGTGATCCTGTTGTAGATATGTATGAAGATATGGCAGCTGAGCAAAAAGCAAGAATAACGTATGAAAGATTAATAAAAATGACTGATGATCCATGTGTTAAAGATGTACTGAAATACTTAAGGGAAAGAGAAGTAGTTCATTTTCAAAGATTTGGAGAAACTTTAAGAGTAGTTGAAGAATACATGGATACAAAAAAAATATATTAATTATAGTTATATATTGACCTAGCATATTTTAAGATGTGCTAGGTTTTTTTTGTATATGAATAAATATAAATAAATTGCATTAATTTAATAAAAAAAATGATAAAATAATTATAAATAATGAACGGAGGAAAAAAATGAGAAAAATATATATTTTAGTAATACTATCATTATTTATTTTAACATCATGTATGCCACAAAAGTCAACGACTACTATTAATGGTATAGAATTGACAGGGAAAGTGATTTTAAAAAAAGTAGAAATACATGCTAGTAATGAAAACGGATTTGTAGAACCGGATGAAACAATTATATTTGCAATTAATGTTTTCTATGAAGACGAAGAAGGAATAATAGCTGAAAATATAATTACAGATGAATATACTGTTGAAATCAATAGTGAAAAATGTGCATTGATCAATGATGATAACAGTGTAACAATAAACGAAGAGATATTAAGCGGAAATGATTTAGTTATAAATGTAAATTATAAAGAATACAATGCAAAATTTGAGTATGTAATTAGAAAAAATTTAGACAATACTATTGATGAAAATGGGATTGTCGTCAATCCACAAGATTATGATGTAGTAATAAATAAAGTAAGATATTTACCTTCAGATTATATTCCAAATGATTTGGTAAAGTTACAGGTTCCTACATGTTTAGCAAATCCAGAAGTTAATCAACTTAGAGAGATAGCTGCAGATTCGCTAGAGGAGCTATTTGCGGAAGCAAAAACACAAGATTATAATCTTGTAGCTCGTTCAGGATATAGATCATATCAAACTCAAAAAGCCTTGTATAATAGTATTGTAAGAAATAAAGGTCAAGCATATGCTGATAAATATAGTGCAAAACCAGGTACTAGTGAACACCAAACAGGGCTAGCAATTGACATAACCTGCCCAGTTGTTAGCAACCAATTGACATCTGGCTTTGGCGATATCGATGAAGGGATTTGGGTAAAAGAAAATGCGTATAAATTTGGTTTTATAATTAGATATCCAAAAGGTAAGAAGGATATTGTAGGCTATGAATACGAGCCATGGCATTTAAGATATGTTGGCATACAGTTAGCTACAAAAATTTATGATAGTGGATTAACTGTTGAAGAATATTTTGCCCAGTGATAATAGATATATTAAAGTTATTAATTCTAAATAATATGAGAAGGTATAAGTAGATATAAATCAACATATATATTCTATACATAATTGAGTAAATAATAAAACATTATATGATGCTGATAAGTTCATGCTGAGTGAATAATAAATAATAAAGGAAAGTAAATTATGAGTAGTATTTGGCAATACAAATTTGAACCTCCTTTAATTGAAAAAGGGATTCAAAGAACAAAGCTCCTTTCAAAATTGAAACTTGGGAATACATCAATTATCAATTTAATAGAGGCACCAGCTGGATATGGAAAAACATACTTTGCACATCAGATAGCTCAAAAGAATGATACACCTCAATTATGGTATCGTGTAGATAAAAATGACAATGACAGTAATATCTTAACTCAGGGAATAATATCGGGGATAGAATACATAACTGGAGAATCTGAAATACTTATAAAAACACCTCAAAATAGACTTTATTTGGCAGCAGAAATAATAATGCGTTATATACAGAAAAAATTCAGAACAGGTTTGACAATAATATTTGATGATTTTCATTTAATAGATGATCCTGAATCTATACAACTTATAACAAATTTAATATATGCAGTTAGTAGTCATAAAATAAATTTTATATTAACCTCAAGAGAGAAAATAAAGCTGTCTAATCCTAAGCTGTTGTCCAGCGGTCGTGTAGTAAGGTTTTCATATCAAGACTTATGCTTTTCATTAGAAGAATTGACCAGTTACATAAAAATAAGAGAAATTTTATATACAAAAGAAATGCTAGAAAAGCTATATAAAAACACAAATGGCTGGATAGCGGCGGTTAATCTGGTTTTGTTAACAAATGAAATTGATATAGATATAGATAATAGAATACTCGATATTTCATCTCTTGCAAATTATATTAATACGGAGATTATGGACTCATTATCTCCTCAAACAAAACTGTTTTTAATAAACACTTCTATTTTTAATATGTTGGAGCCTGAAATTTGCGATGATTACTTAAATATAAATAATAGTGCAGAAATTTTAAAAGAATTAGAAAAACAACATTTCTTAATTTATTTAACAAATGATGGGTCTTACAAAATACACGACCTTGTAGGTCAAACATTAAAAGAACAGATTATCAATCCAATAGAGCAATACAAAAATGCAGTAAAAACGTATATCAATATGGACCGTCCAGTAACCGCTATTGACTATCTACTATCAGCAAATTTACTTGATAAAGCTTCTGAACTTATGGAACAACATGTACCTTCGCTGATACGTAAGGGTAATTGGATGATTATTAAGAATTGGATGACGTATTTTGATGATGATTATGTACGTTCAAATGCATTTTTATGTATATTAGTTGCAGAATTAAATATATATGATTCTTCTATTTATACTGCAGAAAAATATTTATATATTGCCCAAAAAATATATACCGAGGAAGAGAATAAAATGGGATATGCGCGTTGTTTAAACGTAGAGGCTCGCATATTACGTTCACAGGGAAAATATAAAGAAAGCCTTGATAAATTGGAAGATGTAATGGAGATGCTCACTGGTGAACGATTTGATATTCCAATGGAAAAAGCACTTTCTTATTTATTTATGGGTGACTTTTATAATGTTGGTAAAACATTGCAAATAGCATATGAAAAAGCCCTTGATACCATGGATGATACTATGATTGCACATATAGTAGCGTGTATGGCTCATTTTAGTTATATAAAGGGAGATTATTCAAATTCTGTGACATTATACAAAAAAGTTACTTTGCTTTCTGGAAAAGATATATATATTTCTCATTTTCAAAGAAGTTGTCTTGCAACTATTTATCAAGATTGGGGTATGCTTGACAAGGCACTAGAGATAGCACAAGAGAATGTAACTGTAAAAGAGCGATATAATCTTTTAGATACCTTGCCATATGCCTACTATCAGTTAGCACATATCTATGTGGACTTGGGTCAGTTTGAAAAGGCAGAAATATACTACAACAAGGCTATAGCAACTGCCGATGAAATAGGTGGAGAAACATTTTTTAAGATACTGAGTAAAATGCTTTTAGCGCGGTGTTATATAAAAAAAGGAAAAATTGCTAAAACACGTGCAACAGCACGAGAAGCTATGAAAGAAGCAATTGAGGAAGGCGGATACATTGAGGCTATTTGCTGTATGTTGATGGGTACAATATTTTTGCAGATGGGAAAATTTGAAGATGGAGAAAAATATGTAAACAGAGGTAGAGAATTAATAGAGAAGGCAAAACCAAAATATTTTCTTACAATGCTTTATGGTGTTTTGTCATATATAGCTTTAAAGAAAAACGATAATGAAAATTTATATAAATACGGAAAGTTATACATAGAGCTTGCATCTACAAATAATTTCATACAAATGAGTATATCCCTTTACAAAATGTTCAGTCAAGTAATTGAGGCATTACCAAAGGAGGAGCTTACTTTTGTTAACAAATCATTTATAATGGAACTTGATGAGAGATGTAATAAAGAAAAGTTAATTACAAAAATTTTTAAAACAGAAAAGCATACAGTAGCGGTAAATTATAAGATTTTAAAGGTGTTATATGAAAAATCTTTAAAAACCCCTTTTATAGTTAATATGTTTGGATCATTTGACTTGTACTATAATGGTAGTGAAATTCCTTGGAAGGGCATATCATCGCAAAAAGCAAAAGAGTTACTCATATTTATGCTTCATAGAGGAAGAAAAGTAACAAAAGACGAAATAATCGAGGCAATTTGGCCAGAAAGCAAAAGCAAAAATATCAATGATGTTTTTCATGCTACTTTATATAGTTTGAGAAAAGGATTAAAAAAAATTGATTCTAATTATGAATACATCACATATGAAAGTAGTATGTATGATGTTGAAAAAAACGTTTTTTTTACTGTGCAAAGGTATTATTCTTCAGCATTGATGATGTTGGCAAGTACTAATAAACTTGGAAAAAATGAAATAGACTTAATGGAAAAAATACTTACATACTATAATAGAGAATACCTATATAGTATGGACAGAGAATGGTTGGAAAAAAGCAGGTCGTATTATGAATGCCTCTTTGAAAAATGCACTTTAAAAGTTAGCAAATATTTTATTGAAACATCAGATAATATTCAGGCAATTCGGCTACTATATAAGCTTATTGAAATAAATCCATATATGGATGAAGCATATTATTTATTGATAGAAGCACAAATATCAGAAAATCAAATTCAAGCTGCAAAAAGAATTTATCAAAACTATGCGTCTATTCTTAAAGATGAATTGGATACTACTCCTCCGGAAAAAATAAAGAAATTAATATCAAAATGTATATAAAATTTATATAATAAAAGCTTGTGGATGTTATTTACTAGCAACTGAAAAAATATTTAGAATAATATTTAAGTGTTCCATAGGTAATAAATAAAAAGTATATTGAATGTTGTATGATAATGTGTTAATATACTACTTGTCATAAAAATGCGCCCGTAGCTCAGTAGGATAGAGCAACAGTTTCCTAAACTGTGGGCCGGATGTTCGAATCATCTCGGGCGCACCATTATACAAGGCTTTCAGAACAGTAAAAAAGTTAATCAGTTGAATTCGTGCCATTTTCGTGCCATTTTTTTATACGATAGACTTTTTTGCCTGTTCTTTTTTCTTTTTTGAATAATAATTCACCAATCTTTTCAGCAGCAATTTTATCTGTTTCTTCCACGGCATGGACATAAGTCCTGGATGTTATTTCCGTTGAGGCATGACCCAGCCTTTTAGAGATAGCCTTAATATTTAATCCAAGATCCATCAAAATGGTAGCACTGGTATGACGAAGCTGGTGGAATGTGATTTCCTTTAAACCGTTTTTCCTTACAAACTTTTTCCACCACTTAGATGGGGTTTCCGGGTGCATCCCATTACCATTCCATTGGGTTAGAATGAATCTAGAATCTATCCACTTATCATCCAACAGCTTTGCGCGCTCATCCTGCTCACTTTTATGCAACTTTAAAAGATCCACAAGATAAACGGGAATAGATATCTTTCTATTGGATGTTTGAGATTTGGGAGAAGCCATAAATGTTCCGTTTTGGGGTGTATAGTACTTTGCCTTACTGATAGTTATATAATTGTTCTTAAAGTTGATATTTTCCCATTTTAAGCCCACTAGTTCCCCAAGACGAAGTCCTGTAGCAATAGCTAATATAATAGATACCTGATATTTAAGGGGAGTTTCCTGTAGCTTATTAAACATCAATTGAATATCTTCAGCAGTGTAGTATTTGGCTTCAGCTTTTTTATATTTAGGAGGATCCACATTAGTAACAGGATTAACATCCAAAAGACGCCACCTAACAGCAGCATTCAGAATCGTATTCAACAGCCTGTAGTGGTTGTATACAGTTTTATCCGAAATAGGTTTCTTTTTATCATCAAGCCTGACCCGGTACATTTCATTGATAAATTCGACAATGTGTAAAGGTTTCAATTTATTCAGCTGCAAATGACCAATAGAAGGAATGATTCTCTTATCCAACATGCCCATGTAGGTGGATTGTGTCTTCAGGGAAAGATTTTTTTCACCGTAGTCCTGCATCCATTTATTTATAAACTGCTCAAGAGTAATTTTGGAAGGTTCCACAAAGTTCTGGCTATCCACGCTGGCAACAAATTTGGCAAGTTCTTTTTCTGCTTTTAGGTCACTGGATGCAGTAATGGTCTTTGTATATCTTTTTCTCTTCCCACCTGATCCAGTGCCGGCGGAAACAAAAATACGGTACTTTCCATTGCCTAAATTTTGTATGCTTCCTGCCATAGTAAATCACCTTTTTCAAAATAATTATTATTTAAAAGACTTTTAGTAAGAGTCTTGCGATACTGCACAAATTCTATATTAACACCAAAATTTTCAGACAATTCATAAACATTACACCCTTGAGCTAAATCAGTTTCAAATATAAAAACAGGCATGAGAAGATAAGCAGCGAAGGCTTGAGCTTGGGATTCGTTTTTAGCTATCTGTATTTTATCGTTGCTATACTGATTATTACAATGAGAAATAACATGGCCACATTCATGACACATATTTTCTCTTAAACACGCAGAATTACTGCCGGTTACTAATATGTTATCTGCATAAGTTATTCCATTTTGTTTTAAGTTCTTTAATATTACGACTTTGTATTTTAGGTTTTTAATGATCTCTTGGATTATTTCTATTGAGATAGGGAAGTCGAAGATCTGATATTCTGTCAGAAAATAATTAGCTTTTTTAAGCATTCGTAGAAACATAAAAATACCACCTCTATTGGAATCTTTTAGGTGATATTATTATAACAGAACATGCGTTCTTGTTCAATGGTGCATTTATTTATAGTTTTAATTTAAGGTTTATTCCCATAAGACTTCTATTATTTTTTTAACTTTTACTTTATTTAAATTAAATCATGATAATGAAACAAATATAACAAATAATATAATTAAAATAACATATACAGTATATAATATAACGATATTGTTGACATATGTGCATATTTACATGTACAATAAAAAAGACTGGAGGAATGCTACATGTATACAGAAATTGTTAAGATTGTAGAAGGCGGAATAGTAGGAGACAAAGAAAAAGTGTATAATTATGCTCAAGTTTTAGCTAATAATCTAGAGAAATCAGGAGATATCTCTTTAGCAAAAAAAATACGTACTTTACTAACTAATAAAAAAACAAGAATGGCTTCTTTAGATGTGTTCACGTCGAAACCAGTTGATACTGAAAGTCGGATGGACATGGTTGATATTTATATACCTGATATTTCTTTTGAAAAACCTATTTTAAAGCGTTATATAGAAGATGAAATCGAAGAATTTTTTCAAAGTTATGTATTTAGGGATGAAATAATTAGAGAAGGAATTGAAATGATTAGCTCATTACTTTTATATGGGCCTCCAGGTTGTGGCAAAACAACAGTAGCTAAGTATATTGCTTATAAGACGGGGCTTCCTCTTTTAACCGTTAGATTAGATGGATTGATTTCATCACTATTAGGAAGTACAGCAAAAAACATTAGAAAGATATTTGATTATGCTTCAAAAAGAGACTGTATTCTTTTCTTAGATGAATTCGATGTTGTTGCAAAACTTCGTGATGATAAACATGAACTAGGAGAACTTAAAAGAGTAGTAAATAGTCTACTCCAAAATATTGATGATTTTAGTCAAAATAGTATACTTATAGCAGCTACCAATCATCACGAGTTGTTAGACCCCGCTGTATGGCGTAGGTTTTCAAAGATTATTACCCTAGAGAAGCCAAACAAAGAAGAAATCATGCAACTGATTAAACTATATAGTAAAAGTTCAAATAGTAATTTAATAGAGAACGAGAAGAAATTAGAAATGTTGGCAGCAGCTTTTGAAGGAATCAGCCATGCGGATGTGAAGACAGTCGTAAATAATGCCATAAAGAAAACGATTATTAATAAGAAGGATGTAACCCACAACTGGGATATGCTCAATGAAGTTTATTTGTACCGGAGACATAAGATTATTAGTGAGAATGATTTTATTAAATACCTGCTACAATATGGTGTGACTCAGAAGGAAGTCAGTGAAAACTATGGTTTTTCTTTACGTAAGGTGAGAGATATAGCAAACTCTCATGATTGATTTGAAAGGTGGCGTAGTAAATGGAAAATGAAAGATTACCAATTAAGTTTTTTGCTAAAAGAGAAGTGGATAATATGAGGGTGGAAGGCAATGGTAGTGCAAAACCTCCGAAGTTTGTATTAAGTGCAGAAGAGCTCATAATTAAATCCAAGGCTTTTGTTGATGTTATTCAGGATTTTAAAGCAGAAGTGTTGAAAAAGGAAAGAGAAAATTCATTGATTCCTGTTGTATTTAAGACAAAGATCATTGATGATGCCACTGCAAAGACACACAGACGTGAAGTCAGTAATCTTTTCAGGACAGGGACAGATAATAATGTACTGGGTTTGGCAGAAGAAGATGAGCTAATCATAAAGGTTGACGACTCCAGAGAAGTTGAAAAGATCATAGAACGATTTAAGAATACACAACGTTATGCTCGTGCATTATCTGCTATTGATAGCATTTCTGATTTTGAGCCGATAATCGACAGAAGCAATAGCAAAGAACCTATTGACTACAAAGCAAAGCTTATTGATTTTCAAAACTACGAGCAAAATACAGCCATTAGGAATTACTTTGAAAGGTCTATTAAAGAGTTGGGTATTGAAGTAACAAAGACTAACTATACCCCGAATCACGAAATCTATAACATCAAATCAGTAAATCTTGATGAGTTTATGTCAATCAATAAAAATGAAATATTTGAGGCTATTTTCTCCATTGAACCGATGCCTAAATACACGGTTGCTTTGGATATGGAGGAAGATGATGCGACCATTAATATTACAACACCTAAAGAAGGAAAAAAGTATACAACTGTAGGGATTTTGGATAATGGAGTAGCAGATATCGCACATCTTAAGCCATGGCTTTCCAAAGAGCGCTATACAGCTTATCCAGAATCGTATGTAAAAAGAGATCATGGAACTTTTGTCTCTGGTGTGGTTGTTTATGGAGATTATCTGGAAGATAAAGAATGGGTTGGTACAGAGGGTGTAAAAATTTTGGACGCATGTGTTTATCCAGATACTGATAAAGAAGGTATTGAGGAGGATGAACTAATTAGGAATATCCAGGATGCTGTGAAAGTTCATCATCGAGAGGTCAAAGTTTGGAATTTATCTATCAGTATCATTAACGAAGTTGATGAGTATAGTTTCTCTGACTTTGCAGTCGCTCTTGATGCCCTACAGGACGAGTACGGTGTTTTGATATGTAAGTCAGCGGGAAACTGTATAAATTTTAAGACGGGCCATCCAAAAGGAAAAATTCATGAAGGGGCTGATAGTGTCCGATCTATTGTGGTTGGATCTATTGCCCATAAGAAAGCTTCTTTAGATTTAGCTGAGGTTGATAATCCATCTCCATTTACTCGTATTGGGAGAGGCCCTTCCTACATTATAAAGCCTGATATCGTTCATTATGGTGGGAATGCGGGTGTAGACGCTAATGGGAGAATGGTAACAACGGGTGTTAAATCATTTGGTTTGGATGGTGATATCCGTCAATCTGTAGGAACTAGCTATTCAACACCACGTGTTGCAGCACTTGCAGCGGGACTTCATCAAGAGATGGAAGAGGAGTTTGATCCACTATTAATCAGAGCTTTAATGGTACATTCTGCAAGCTACTCGGAAAACCTTAGTGTTCCTGTAACCGAAAGAGTTAATCAGGTTGGTTTTGGAAAGCCCCAACCAGTAAGAGAAATACTATACAATTCATCAAACGAAGTGACCTTGATTCTTCGTGATGAAATTGCAAAAGGTGAGTACATAGATATTATGGATTTTCCTATGCCGGATTGTCTCATAGATGGAGATTACTTCACTGGCCAGATTGTTGTGACGCTGGTCTATAATCCTATTCTACATCCAACTCAGAGGGCAGAGTATTGCCAGTCTAATGTAGATATCAAGATGGGTACTTATGATGACAAGAAGGATAGAGATACATCGAAACGAAATATACTAAATCCAATAGGAAGAGACGGATCTCAAAATGTACTTCTTGAAGATTACTACAGCAAGAAAAAAATGAGGAGCAACACGGATGAATTTGCGCTGAAGGAAAGACTCTTAATAAAATATGGGGACAAGTACTACCCAGCGAAAAAGTACGCTGTTAATCTATCGGAGATGACCGATGGTAATCAGCTTAAGTATCTAACTAAAGATAAGCACTGGTATCTATATATTAAGGGACTTTACAGAGATCATATTGAAGTGAAATCACAGCAGGAAGGTACAACCCCTAGCCAGGAATTCTGTCTTATTGTAACCATCAAGGATCCAACTGGTACAAAAAATGTATATGATGAGGTGAATCAAAAACTTAATGAGTTCAACTTCTGGCACAATAATATTAAACTTAATTCTGATATTAGTATCCAAACCTAATCACTTATATTATTGTCAATAAAATGAAAGATGTATGTGCATCAAAGATCTAAATTTTTTTAGTATTTTTAAATTTTTAAATTTATTACATAGTAGAAAAATAGGAGAAAATTATTTAAAAGTATACCTGTTTTTGGGAATATTAAATTTCTAGCTTTTATTTTGAATTATGGTTAAAAGGTTTATAATTAAATAGAAAACATATACAAATAAATGGAGGTAAATTAATATTATATGAAAATTCTCAAGATTTATTTTTTCCCAGTTTTAATAACGCTAAGTCATATTTTTTTAGATACTGAGTTTATAAAAAATTATTGGATTACATATATAGTAGGATTTATACTATTAAGCTATAGTTACATATCATGTAATGATTGTGATCATAAGGAGATTATTTTAAGGCGTTTTTATTTTGTGTATGTTTATTTCTTATTGCTATTCATATCGCCTCAACTAAATAAATACAGTTTTAATCAACAAATATTTGGATTATCTATGATTAATACAACTTATTTAATTTTAATAATTTGTTCTTCAATAATATATTTATTTGTTATTTCAGATTTTAATGTTTCCGAACTTTCTATTGGAAATACCAAAATAACTATGTTAAAAAAGAATTATGCAGAAGCAATAGAAAATAATGAGAACCTAACAAATATTTTATTGGGAAAAATAAAGATAGAAAATGAACTAATGCAAGACTTTCAAAGTCATTGTAGAAGAATATTGAAGAATGCACAAAATACAAAAAGTGATATAGTAATTAACAATGAATATTTACGAATACTCAAGAAATATTTCAGGCACGAAAATGATGTTATTGAATTTAAAATACTGGACAAATTAGATAGGAAACAAATAAAAAGTAATTTAGGTATGACGCGTATTGAATTTTATTATTTAAAGAATGTAATGGGAAAAAATGAACTTTATGGCTCAAAAAATATGGATAGTTATTATCTTATTATTCCTTTTAAATATATATTTGAAGAAAAAGATAGTATATATATTCTACTTGAATCCAAAACCCCAATTATTATTGATGTAGAAGGGATTATAATTCCAAATCTATTAAGAAAATTTACAGATGACTTTTTAGGACAAGCCCTTGATATAAATCAAGAAAACTATTATAATATTTAATAAGGAGTTGGTATTATGTCCAAAAAAATTTCTTTAGATGAAATAGTGCAAATGTCTAAAAAAACAAGAGATGTCAATATAAAGCCAATAAGAGTTAAAAGTACGCCTAGTTCAAAAAAATATGATAGAATACACCTTACACAATCAAAATCAAAAAAATTATTATCAGAGTAAATGAATATAATATAAATGAATATAATATAAATGAATATAATATAAATGAATATAATATAAATGGGTATATCTAAAATATATCCATTTTTTTTCATTTTGTACAAGTTATGAGCATATAATTTATTAATTCAAATAAGGTGTGATATGAATGCGTAAACTAACTATTGAAGAGATAAGACAGATAGCATTATTAACTAGAAAAGAAATAATAAAACCTAATAAAATTAAAATACCGAAAGACTTCAAATATGATAGAGTTTTTATGCAAAGAGAAAAAAATAAATATTTATTTAGAAAATATTAATTTAAAAGGGTGTATATTAAAATACGCCCTTTTTAGTATGTGAATTCAAAAGTTTATAATCATTTCCCTTGCACTTTCCTAAACCTAATAAACTCAACTATTCCATATTTTTGTTTAAAAAACGTTTTATACAATGATTTTGTGTTCTTTTAATCTTTCATATAGAACTTCAAATCCTATAACATTAAAATCAACACTTATAACCTTATTTAAAGTTTTAAGCTTTAATGAATATTGAGTTAGTTTAATAAATTTTATGTCTGAGTAGTTGAACCTAAAGTTCTTTCCAAATAAATTCTGATATATAAAGTAATCTGGATACACCTCTAATTTCCATTTAAATGGTGCAACTATTAATATAATTCCAACGACTACTAATCCAATACAAAATAATTGGAAAGCAAGTTTTATTATATCTCTTGGAAATAGTATTGTTACATAAGTAAATAGACTAATAAATAGAACAGAAGATATTAAACCAATCCAAATGTACATTTTAGATAAATGAATAATAAATACTGAGTTACAGTTATCTTCTACAGCCTTATTATTTTCTCTTTTAATTAATTTATCAATATTATAGAAAAATATTAAAATTGCTAAACAGGGAATTACAATAGCTAATAATTCTTTCATATTTTACTATCTCCTTTAGACTGCAGTAAGATACGACTAATATTGGTTGCTGATAACATTCATTACTTATTATTTTCCTTCTTAAACCTAATAAACTCAATAATCTCTTTTTTCGTAGCATCATCCATCGCAGCAAAATCATAAAACGCTGCCATCTCTTCACCTTTAAGCAGTTCTTTTAATTCTGCATCAAAGTCACGTTCTGCATCTAAATCAGCGTTGACGTCGCGGTAGGGCGTGGGGTCGGTAGTACGTCCTGTTAAATAATCTATAGTTGTACCTAAAATAGTAGATAGTTTGTTTAATGTATCTATATCAGGTTCTCTTTTCCCAGTTTCATATTGAGATATATTATTTGAAGACTTATTTAATAATTTTCCCAATTCTTGTTGGGTCATATTATGTTCTATTCTTAAATTTTTTAGTTTTGAACCAAAATTCATATTCTTCACCCTTCATGTTAGATAATTATATAATATTACACAAAACGGTTAATGTAAATATATTAACCATATTGAATATATTTATTGCAAAGAGTATTGACATATAACCAAAATGGTTATATACTGTTATTAACCAAAACGGTTACATGATGGGTGGTGATATTATTGAATGAAAAAGTTAGAGAGTTAAGAGAAAATGCTGGCTTAACTCAGGGAGATATGGCCTCACTTTTAGGATTAACTTCTATCAATGCCTATAGCATGAAAGAAAGAGGTCAACGACGTTTTTCTCTTGAAGAAGCTAAAAAAATTTCTGATATATTTAAAATGAAAATTGAGGATATTTTTTTTGACGTTACAATAACCAGTATGGTTAATTTAGACGAAACAGGATAGGGGGTAAGACTAATCAATAGCGCATTTTTACCAGTAAAACACATATTGACTGTTCATAAGAGCAAGTCAGTGAACAGCCAATAAAATGTACAGGTTACTTTAATAAATTGAATGAACTCATTTGACAACTGATAAAGATTATTACGTATTCAATAGATAATAATTATTACAGATTTTGCATTGACTAAGAAAAATATACGAGTACGAAAAAAGTAAAAGAGATAAATACATATATTATTATAATTATTTTTCTTTAAGCTCAACATAAGCTATTTCATCAGATATTAATGTAACTATAGAAGGTTTGCCAACGAAGATAAGTTTTTCTTTTGAATTAAGAAAAAAATCAGTAAAATCTTCAATTTTAATCGAAGTAGTACCACTATATGTCTTCGAATAAATTGTTTGCAAATCATCTACTATTATTTCTTTGCCTGACTTTAGATGAATATTTGCTTTCATAAAAACCGCCCCTTTTAATGGAATATTATACCATGCTAATCAGTAATAAACAAGGTAAAGTGTAGCAATAATGCAACATTGGGTAAGGTGATACCTAATTACACAAGAAAGGAGGGGAGAAGATGGAAGAAATAAAAGTGAAGAAATTTTACGAGAAAGCTGACGGTACAAGAATCACTTTTGAGGATGTACCTCTGGAAGAAAGGGAGAGGAATGCAGACAGGTTACTATCTAAATCACCAGGAGTAATCAGGTCAATATCAAAATACATACAAGATAAAGCAGCTATGGATGCAATAAAAATTAAAAATAATAATTATGATTTTGATGATGCTTCATAGTATTGCTACTACTTTAATTTTACTACTGAGGGGGGGTGAGTTAAATGTTAAGTGACTGCATGAATATCTATAGAACCACTAGGAAACATGCAGGGTTTACTATGGAACAGGCAAGTGAGCTTCTATTTATTGGAGTTAGATCATTAGCTGATTATGAAGCAGGGAGAACAATACCAGGTGATGATGTTGTATGCAAAATGATAGAAGTTTATGGCTCAACAAAATTAGCATATCTGCATCTTAAGTATTCTACAACAGTTGGAATGAAATATCTTCCTGATATTATGATAGACGATTTACCATTATCAATTGTCAGATTTCAAAAAGAATACAATGATGTAACTTCTGTGATTGATGATATGTTTCAAGTTGTAAGTGATGGAAAAATTGATGATGAGGAAGTTTCTAAGTGGAAAAAAGTTAGTAAAGAAATTTCAGATATAGCTAGTGCTGCAATGTCTCTAATGTTTGTTGAATAGATAAAAAATGGGGGTGAGAATATTGGATAGAAGAACACTAGATGGAAAAGAATTAGCAGAATATCTTGGTGTATCATACTGGAAAGTTATGGAGATGGCTAGAAGAGGACAAATTCCTTGTATCAAGATAGGGGATAGGAAGTTGTTTAGAAAAGAGACAATCGATAAATGGATGGACCAACAAGAAGAAGAATCACAAAAGGTAGAGCTAGATGCTCATTTAGTACGAAGGATTCTATGAAAGCGAGGTTAAATGATGAATCAAAAAATATGTCCATACTGTAAATCTAAGAGCTACAGTTCAGATGTACTAAGCAAATGGATATGTCCAAATTGTGGACGAGATTTAACAAAAATAAAAGCTACTATTGCTGTGGAGGTGAAATGATGAAAAAAATAAAAACAAAATGCGGGCATATCGCATACTTAACAACTAGAGCAGAGATTAGTAAATTAGGTGGATTCGGTATTTGTGATAGTTGTAATCAAGAAGCTGATGCCGGTTATCTAATTCCTGTTATGAATAGATGGTTGTGTCCTGCATGTTATAAAAAATGGAATGAAAGAGCTACATTTTATCTAGAAGATTTACCAATAGAAAAGAAAAATGCTGATTTTTATGAATCAATGATTCCTTTGGAAGGACTGATGTAAGTGGATAGCATCATTGTATTAATAATAGTCATATCAGGCATTCTTTGGGCTGCTAGTATTGAAAATAAAAGGGGGAGGTTGTAATGAATATAAACACAGTAATAGAAGATTATCTTTTAGAGCAAGGAGTTAAGCCAGGACACAAAGGATTTACATATTTAACATCAGTAATTAATAAGTGTATTGAAAATCCAAAAGCATTAAATTCAATGACAAGTTTGTATAAAGGCATAGCTAAAGAATTTAATAGTACAGTATCAAGGGTTGAAAGAGCTATTCGTTATTCACGAACTAGTGATATGCGTAATAAGGACTACATAGCAATGTGTACTTTGATGATTAAGAGAAGAATAGCAGAGATAAAAAAAGCCCCATCGGTGACCGCCGAATAAGGGCAATGGAAATGTGTTAACTAAATTATATCTAAGAATGGGAGGTAAATCAAATGGAAATTAAACTAATGGAACTAGGGCTAACTAATTTTAAAGGCATAAAAAAATTTGAAATGACCTGCAACGGTGATGGTATTAAAATCTACGGAGACAATGCAACAGGAAAAACTACTTTATTTGATGCTTTTTTATGGTTGCTCTTTGGCAAAGACTCAGAAGGAAAGAAAGAATTTGAAATCAAGACCCTAAACAGTTTTGGTGAACCTATACACAAGCTAGATCACACTGTAGAAGCAACACTTGACATAGATGGGACTGCAACAGTTTTTAGAAAAGTTTATAAAGAAAACTGGGTAAAAAAGCATGGCACCATTGAGCCGATATTACAAGGACATAAAACCAACTACTGGATTGATGACGTTCCGACCAAGAAGAAAGATTATGATACCTACATAACAAATCTTATTGATGAAACTACATTCAAATTACTCACTGATATTAGGTATTTTACAGAAAAACTCCACTGGAAGGAGCGACGAGACATATTAACTGATGTTGCTGCTGTGCATATGGACCCGGTAGAGATGCCTTCTTCAATCTCTGAATTAATAGGTAATAAGTCACTGGATGATTATAAAAAGATAATTGCTGAAAAGATAAAGAATCTAAAAGAAGAACTTAAAGCTATTCCGATTAGGATTGATGAACTCAATCGGAGTATGCCAAATATCAAAGGAATAGACTTTGAAGCAATCAAGGAAGAAATTAAGGCACTAGAAATTAAGATTGAGGATCTCAACAACCAGGGCAAACAAATTACGGAGCATAATAATAAACTCTTCGATTTAAAATCTTCTCTAAGGCAAAAAGAGAGCCTATTAGAAGAGTTAAAACAGGATCTAGTAAGAACAGCTAATCAGGAATATGAGAAGGCATTATTTGATAAAGATGACGTTGAAAATACGATTTTTTCATATCAAAATAAGGTCAAATTACTTAATAGACAATTGAAAGAAACAAAAGATAGTATAGAAAATTTAGAAACAAGGATGGATGAACTCCGTAATGACTGGATAAAAAAAAGTAAAGAAGAATTCAATGGAACCACCATTTGCCCAACTTGTAATCAAGAGTATCCAGTAGAACAGATTGAACAGATAAAAAAAGACTTTAAAGCTACTATTAAACAAACTCTAGACAATATAACCTCTGACGGTAAGATGTTGAATAATAAAAAGGAATCTTTAGAATTAGAAGCTAATAATTTTGTTAAAGAAATTAAAAAAACAGAAGAATTAATCAAAGAATCTAATCTAAAAATTGAATCTCTTCAGAAGGTTGTCAATAAAGGTCGCAGTGCTGTTGATTGTACTCATAACTCTGCATGGGTAACTTTAGAGTCCGAAATCATTACTATAAATACCCAAATAGAAGACTTTAAAGAAATGGATATGAGTGAACTTGGTATTAAGAAAACAGAAGTAAAAAATAATATCCAAGTCAAACAAATAATCATTGCAAAAAAGGATCAACACGATTTAGCACAACTCAGGCTAAAAGAGCTGCTTAATGAGGAAAAATGCCTTGCTAATAGTGTAGATGAATTAGAAAAGCAAGAATTTCAAATACAAGAGTATGTATCTAAAAAAATCAATACACTTGAAAATACCGTCAATAGCATGTTTTCAAAAGTAAAATTCAAAATGTTTAAAGACCAAATAAATGAAGGTGAAAAAGAAGACTGCATAATTCTAATTGATGGAGTACCTTATAGTTCAGCAAATTATGCAGGTCGTATCAATGCAGGGCTAGACATTATCAGTACATTGTCTGCGGAATATGGTATTAAAGTACCGGTGTTTGTAGACAATGCAGAATCAGTCACAAAAATCATGCAGTTAGATCAGCAGATGATTGAGTTGATTGCAGACAGGAAATATCAGAAGTTAGCAGTAATTGAAAGTATGAAGGAGGCTATGTAAATGGAACAGGACATTAAATGGGATGATCGTGAATTAATATTAGAAGCAGGTAGAATATGCGGAGAAAAATATCCTAATGGATTCACTGCCAATATGATGAGAGAAGAATATAAGAGAATTTATTTTAAAAAAACGGGAGGAAATGTAAATGCGAAAAGAATATGAAATGACAGAGGAGCAACATCAAAAATTGTTGAGTGCATGTAAACCGGTACCATATATGATTTTTGATGGGGTTGAACCAACATCACCACAAGAAAATGCAAATAGAGCATGGCAAAGTCTTGGTGATGAAATGGGATTTGAATATATGAGTGTTAAGCCAATTCCAGGAAAAGGTTCACAATATTTCACAGCATTAGAAAAGGAGGAAATATAAATGAGTAAAAATGAAGTTGCAGTAAAAGACAAAAACATTACAGATAACGTATTAAGAAAAGTACAAAAAATGGAGGAGAATAAGCAAATATTCTTCCCTCCTAACTATAGTCCTGAAAATGCTCTTAAAAGTGCTTGGTTGATACTCCAAGATATCAAAACATCCAAAAATGACGGCCTGCGACCAGTATTAGAAGTTTGCAGTCAAAACAGCATCGCAAATTCCCTTTTAGATATGGTGGTTCAGGGTTTGAATCCGATGAAGAATCAATGTTACTTTATAGCCTATGGAAAGAATTTAACTCTTCAAAGAAGTTATTTGGGAACCATGGCCATAGCAAAGAGATTACCAGAATTTTCAGACATTTCTTTTCAAGTTATTTATGAAGGTGATGAGATAGAAATGAGCCTTAAAAATGGACAAAGAGAGATTACTAAGCATATTCAAAAGTTTGAAAACATCTTAAATGGAAGTATCCTTGGCGCTTATTGCATTATCGAGAAAGAAAACGGAAGCCTACATACCGAAATTATGACGATT
Organism: Eubacteriaceae bacterium; assembly: GCA_049366695.1. Lineage (GTDB taxonomy): Bacteria > Bacillota > Clostridia > Eubacteriales > Alkalibacteraceae > JBMNCR01. Next base: position 3,684 of record JBMNCR010000064.1, on the reverse strand, counting down.
GATCAGATCAAAAAGGCATGGAACCAAGGACAGATGAATGGAAATAGCAGCGCTCATAAAAACTTCACTGATCAAATGGCATTAAAAACAGTGATTAACCGTGCATGTAAATTCATTGTAAATAGCTCTGATGATAGTTCTATACTAACAGAGACTTTTTCAAGGACAAGTAAGAACGAAGACCCAGATATCCAATATGAACTCCTGGACAATGAAGTTGAAGAAAATCAAGCTACTAAAGTGATTGATATTAAAACAGAACAAAAACCAGAGCCAGAAGAAAATAAAGAAATAGATATATCGGATGAGGATCTTCCGGAGTTTTTACAAGCTGAACCGGGATTTTAAGATGAAACTTAAAGTACTTGCTAGTTCTTCAGGGGGGAATTGTTACCTTCTTTTCTCTCCTGGAGGGACTATTTTAATAGAATGTGGCATAAGATTTGCAACTATAAAAAAGAAGCTTAACTATGATTTGTCTCAAATAGATGCGTGTATTGTAACCCATGAGCATATGGATCATGCAAAATCATTAAATGACTTATTGAATCATGGAATTGATTGTTACACAAGTGCAGGAACAGCAGAAGTATTAAATATTAATCATCATAGGTTACACCAGGTAAAATTTGAACAGCAATTCAAAATAAAGAATTTGATTATATTACCTTTTGCAACTGAACACGATTGTAGTGAACCTTTAGGATTTCTGATATATGACACCGTTTCAAAAGAAAAATTGGTCTTTGCGACTGATACATATTACATACGATATCAGTTCCCAAAGGTTAATTATTACCTGATCGAATGCAACTATTCTAAGGAATATTTAGAGCAAAACATAGAAGATGGGTTAATTCATCCAGGAATGAGAAAAAGGCTTTTAACAGCTCATATGAGCTTAGAAAACTTGACTAAGTATTTTAGTAAAACAGATCTGACTGAATGCAGGAAAATTATACTTATTCATCTTTCGACTAACAATTCATCGGATGAATTTAAAGATGCTATACAAAAGGCTACAGGAATTGATACAGAAATAGCCTGGAACCAAAAAATACAGTTAGATAAGTACCCCTTTTAATTAAGCCCCCTTTACGAGTTTGGGAGGGAAACCTCCCGGCTCGATAATACATTACAAGTAGGTGGAATCATGGCAAGAACCAATAAAGTAGGTATAGATTATTTTTCATTAGATGTACATATGGACACAAAAATTAAATTAGTAGAAGCAAAATTCGGACTTGAAGGTTTTGCTATCGTTATAAAACTTTATCAGCATATTTATGATCAAGGTTACTATTGCAGTTGGACAGAGGACGACCTACTTATTTTTTGCCTAGAAAATAATATTGGTGAAGAATTAATGTCGACATTAATAGAGTTTATGCTTACAAAAAATATTTTTAATATGGATAAATACCAACATTATTCCATATTAACTAGTTCAGGAATTCAAAAAAGATATATTCAAGCTACTCAACGTAGACAGGAAATTAACTTTATTAAAGAGTATCTTTTGGTAGTAATTACTCCTGAAACATATAGGAAAAACACTAATGTCAACATTAATCGAATAAATGTAGACATTAATTCTAAAAAAGAGGACATCAATTCACAAAGTAAAGTAAAGGAAAGTAAAGTAAATAAAAGTACTACTACTACATACATAGAAAGTAATAGATCAAAAGATATAGGTGCTTTGATCACAGGTTTAGCAAATGAACTAAGTAATCCTAGTAGTAGTAGTAAATCTAATTCTTTTTCTAAAAATGATTTTCAAGAAATCGTTAAGTTGTACACAGAAATGATAGAAATGCCTAATCAACATACTGCTGACTGGATTGCCGATATGCTACAAGACTATGGTGTGACGTGGCTTAAAAACGCGATTATAGTAGCCAATGAATCAGGTAAGAGAAGCATGAAATACATAAAGGGCATACTCCAGAACTGGAAAACCGGAGGGGGTATGATTCTGAATAAAGACGATAAGCGAAAACTAAACAGAGAAAAACTTCTTGAGAGTGCTAGGAGAAATGACGAAGAACGAGCACGTAAAAAAATTCAACAAGCAAGAGGAGGATAGATAACATGTATGAAACTGAAGTAATGCAACTTTATGATTTAATACAAGCTGCTTACCCAACAATGAAAGATTTGAACGAGGATACAAAGAGCTTGTGGTTTAAAGCTTTAATAAATATTGATTCAAGTATTGCAACAAAAGCATTTGAAATATATTTCATGAGCGATACTAAAGGGGCACCTAGAGCCTTTGATATTATTAAATATTCTCGAATGGTGGAAAGTAGTCCGATTAATGCTAAACCTGAAAGGAAAAAAATTGATTGTCCAATTTGTGAAGGAAAAGGTTGGATACTGATAGATAAAGATTTTTACAGAGAAATTGAATTGAGTGATGGACAAAAGAAAAAGTATTATGCAGGTAGCTATAATACTGTCTACAACTGTACATGCAAAAACAATAAACTCAACAATATCAAAAGTTATAGGGATGCAAATATTGATCTTAATGCCTATGAAAAAGACTATGCTGGTAGGTATATGAGAAGGAGATCAGCATCATGAAAACAAGTATAAATAGCAAATTCTATACAGCCTTTGTGATAATAGTAATACTCTTTTTCATAATTACTTTATCCATTAAGCAAGAGAAAATAAATCAAATAAATGAGGAAATATGTGAACTTAAGCTCGAAATCTACGAAACTAAGCTAAATAATACAGAATTAGAGCGAAATCTTGCTATTGCCAAAGAAATACAGGATAGGGAAATAATTTACTTTGATGTGTGTGTTCTAACAGCATATACCCTAGATCCATCTGAATGTGGCAAACCCATTACTAGCAGAGGATATGGAATAACAGCTATAGGAAAACAGGCAGTGGTAGGAGTAACAGCAGCTGCTGATTGGAGTGTATTACCTTTTGGTACTGATATCTTCATCGAGGGGATAGGTATCAGGACAATACAAGATAAGGGTGGAGGAATTAGCGATAATAAAATTGATATATATTTTGGAGATCCTATTCAAGATGTTAAAGCAAAGAGAGAAGCTCTTTTGTTTGGTAAACAGAAAAGAAAGGTGTGGATAGTCAAGTGACAAACTCAAAAAGAAAAGGTAAAAACGGAGAACTTGAATTTGCGAGACTATGCAGAGATAACGGATATAACTGCCGTAGAGGGCAGCAATACAGTGGAATTGAAGGTGACGATGTTGTCGGTCTTCCTCACATACATATTGAGGTCAAGCGCAGGGAAAAGCTGAATATTCATGATGCTATAGATCAATCAAAAAGAGATACGAAGGAAAATGAAATACCTATAGTGGCTCATAGGAAAAACAATTGTAAGTGGCTTATCACCATGGAAGTAGAAGACTGGTTTAACCTATATAGAGAGTTTGAAATGGGGATGAGAAAATGATTCAAGTGAAACATAGGATTGAAGGATATCAGGCCACTGCTGATGAAATCCGAAAAAATGGAAATGACGAAATTATAGCTGTTTATATTCCACTGATTGGCTGGAAAGATGCTAGGGAACTTGAGATTGAGGAGGATAAAAAGTGTTAGAACTATTAGAGGAATTACTACCATTCCAAACTGTTGCTATAGAATTTAAACCCGGGGAGAAAGTTAGAATACATAGAACTGTTG
>JBMNCR010000063.1:0-1005 GCA_049366695.1 Eubacteriaceae bacterium | reverse complement strand
TAATGATATAAAAAAAACCTCATATTAACACGATATGGGGTTGTTTGCTATTTGAGCAGTAAACATTATTATAAGAAAAAACTGCATCTAAACATATCCAAATATCTTAAATAATTATTAATTCTTACCGCTAAATTATAAATAAATTAAATGGGGATATGATATAATAAAAAAAACAATAAAAAGAAAAAAGAGGTGACATATGGATCTCATAAATAAGCCTCATGATAAATTTTTTAAAGAAACCCTTGGAGATAAAGATACTGCAAAAGATTTCTTAAAAAATTATCTACCGGAAGAATTATTAAAAATAATTGATATAGGGACAATAGAAGTTCAAAAAGACAGTTATATTGAGAAAGAGCTAAGAGAGACATTTTCAGATTTATTATTTAAGATAAAGATCAATGAAAATGAAGGGTACATATATTTTTTATTTGAACATAAGAGTTACCCATCAAAAATGGTAACACTTCAGTTATTAAAATATATGCTGAGAATATGGGAACAAAAGGTAAGCAAAGAAAAGGATGAAAAAATACCTATAATAATACCATTGGTGGTATATCACGGAAAAGCTAGATGGACTATAGGTAATAAATTATCAGAATTAATAGAAGGATATAAAAAACTTCCAGGAGGAATAAAAAAATATATACCAGAATATGAATATATTTTATATGATATCTCGAAATATAGCGATAATGAAATAAAAGGAAATGTAAAATTACAAATATTTCTAAAGATATTAAGAGATATATTTGAAAATGAAGAAGAAAAATTCATGGAGACATTAAGAGAATCAATAGAAATCTTAGAAAAAATAGAAAGACAAGAAAAAGGGATAGAATACTTTGAAACATTTATCTATTACATAATGAATGCTAGAAATGATATAGAACTAAAGAGGGTATATAATATAGTAAAAGAAATATCTACACAAGGGAGTGAAATGATCATGACAATAGCAGAACAATTAATAAAAGAAGGCATGGAAAAAGGTAT
>JBMNCR010000062.1:0-2139 GCA_049366695.1 Eubacteriaceae bacterium | reverse complement strand
TATAAATGTTTAAATAAGAATACCCAATAGTGTGCATGTAACTCTCCTCAGTTATAATCTATAGGTATTCTTTTGTTATAATCATTTTGAGGTGATTATGATGACTGAAATAATTATTAATAACATTGAAAATATAAATGATTTAGCTATGTTTGCTAAACCATTTAAGAAAGGAAAATTAAAATTGAATATATCTAAACTTGCTAGAGAATTAAATAAAGATAGAAAAACAATTAGAAATTATTTGAATGGAAAAATGCCATCTACTACAAGAAAAAGAGTTAAATATCTAGATGAATATAGAGAGTTGATTTTAAAACTACTAAAGGATAAATACAGAAGTTTTAATTATATTGATCATCTTTATAACTATCTGGTTAGGGAACATAAAATAACATGTAGTAGATCTACTTTGAACAGGTACATAAGAATGGATGATGAAATCAATTCGTTATTCAATAAAAAGAAAACACAAAAATTTTATGAAAGATTTGAAACAAAGCCTGGAATTCAAGCTCAGTTCGATCTTAAAGAAAAAGTAAAAATAATATATGAAACTGGAGAAGTAGCACGCGTTAATGTTGCAACTCTTACACTTGGTTTTTCTAGATATAACGTAAGAGAAATTGTTGTAGATACTAAATATGAAACAATAGTCAGTTTCTTAGCAAGTGCATTTGAAACTATAGGAGGTGTTCCAAAAGAATTAGTCATAGATAACATAAAATGTTTAGTTGATAAGCCTAGAACAAAAGATAAGGGTGCTATTTTAAATGTTAAATTTGAAGAGTTTTTAAAGGATTATGACATTGAATGTAAACCTTGTATGCCTTATAGGCCAGAAACAAAAGGAAAAACAGAAACCCAAAATAAAAAACCATCACAATTAGAAAATTATAATGGTACATATGTTGATCTCTTAGATGTTCATGATAAGTTGAAAATTATAAATGATGAAGACAATAGAAGTATCTCACAGGCAACAAATTTACCACGAATATTTCTATTAAATAAAGAAAAAGGTGAATTTTCCAACCTTCCACCACGAAGAATAAGAGAAAATTATCACCTTTCATTAAACAAAGTTGCCGTAACTAAAGATTCTTTGTTTTCGTATAAATCAAACAAGTACTCAGTACCCAAAAGATTAATAGGATTTAAAGTAAATCTAATAGTAAAAAACAGTCAACTTCATGTTTATTATAACAATAAAATTGTAACAGTACATAATATATCTAAAAATAAATTAAATATTAAGAAGTCTCACAATTTATATTATCCATTAAAATCTGAAAAAAGTTTTGATTTAAACAAAGATATTATAATCGAAGAAATGAGGAATATTATTTATGATTAATGAGGTGTTAGATCAACTTGTATACCTTAAATTAAAATCTGCTCACACATATCTCAAGGAACTACATATCAATGATAACATCTCTCAGAGTGAGTTAAAGGGATTAAATAAGGTTCTTAAAAAAGAAGTTGAAGCTAAAGAAGAAAACAATAAATTATATAATGTAAAGGTTGCTGCATTTCCATTTATAAGGAAAATAGAAGACTATGATTTTTCATTTCAACCAACTGTTGATCAAAGTAAAATTAAGAATTTAATAGCATCTAATTTCTATCTAGATGCTACAAATGTAGTTTTTATAGGAAATCCAGGAGTTGGAAAAACTCATCTAGCTGTTGGAATTGGGTATTCAGTAGCGATTCAAAGAAACAGTGTTTATTTTATAAAATTCTCAAGGTTAATTAGAAATTTAAAACAAGCTTACAATGAAGGTGAATTAGAGAAAAAATTAAAACTGTATTATAAATACAAATTACTAATAATTGACGAGGTTGGATTTAATGAAATCTCACCACTTGAATCAAAATTATTTTTTCAACTTATTGATATGAGATACACAAAACGCTCGACAATATTCACAAGTAACATTACTTTTGATAAGTGGTCCAATATACTCGGAGAAGATGAAATGATAACCAAAGCAATCTTAGATAGAATATTACACTATTCATATTTATTTAATATAACCGGTCCATCATATAGAATTAAAGATAAATTAAAATTGCATGAAAGTGAGGAATCTTAATTGCACAAAACTGGGGATATTTAACTTGACATTTATA
>JBMNCR010000061.1:0-1890 GCA_049366695.1 Eubacteriaceae bacterium | reverse complement strand
TGCTTGAAAAACAAAAAAGAAGGAATCAAGCAACACAAAGGAATCGACAATATCGATTACTTAGAGATATTGAAAAAGAGTTAAAACCTTTGGAAGAAAAAATAAATCAACTGAATAGGGAAAAAGATGATATTGAAGAAAAATTATGTCAAAGAGAAATTCTCCAAGATTCCCAAAAAGTGCAGGTACTAATGACTGATTTGAATCGAATTAATAATGACTTGGAATATCTAATAATAAAATGGGAAGAAGTAATTAAAGAGAAGGAAAGAATAACAGAAATTAGATAAAGATAATTGTAGTTCATAATCTTTAGAATATCAAATATTATATAGCAGAATGAATATATGTGAGTTTGAAAATATCCCTGGATGCTTATTTCTTCCTTGCCTAGGAAATTTTTTGATAGATAAACAAATGCTATCATAAATTATGCTTGCAAAATGAATTATATTATTTTACTATTTGCTTAGCTGAATTTTATGTTGTTTAAAGAAGAACATACTAAGATGATATTGGAAGGAGAATGAAAAAAATCCTATGAAATTATATTTACCGTATATTATTTTCCTAAATCTTAACAAAGAAAAAAACAATTAGAGAAATTGGGAAAATTAGAGATTATAGATTGTAATAATTTTGCTTGAAAGTGAAGTTTACTCTGAAAATCAACTAATAGAATATCTAGAAAAATAAAACTATTGATTCAGATGTAGTGGATGTAGTGTTTGTGAATCATGCTTATCTTGCTGATAAATTTATTTCTCAATTAACTAATTGTAAAATTTTTTAAGATATGGAATCGGAATAAATAATATAGATGCTGGGTTTATCAGGAAAAAAGAATCAAAGCTTTAAATATTTCAAGCTAATTGTATTATTGAGGTTGCAGAGAATACCATTGCTTTGATGATAAGTACAGTTAGAAAAATACTTCTTCAGAATAAATTACTACGAAATAAGTAATTTGGTTATGGAAAAATTAAACCATCAAGAGATTCCCTATTTTAATAGTTGAATTACTTGTTTTTGGAAATATTTCTCAAAAAGTAGCTGATCATATTCCTTTAAATGAGGAAACACATCATTTATAGATCAGAAAGCTATTGAAGAGATGAAGGAGGTTTTTGATTATAAATACTTCTTGTGGAGATATAATCGACGAAGAAGTTCCTTGTGATGGGTTAGAAAGTGGGAAAAATTACTGGTGCAGGATTGGATTTTTTATAGTATAAAGATGAGAATAAATATGTAAAATAAAAATTAATGGATTAGATAATACATTTATTTATTCCCAATACAAGCTGGTATTCTAACAAGCCGTTTATAATTTACAGCAAAAAGCTGGCAATATTGTTTACCAAGAATTACAAAATGATAATAAATTCTAGTTAAATCAGAAAGAGTATAATGAACAGAATCAGATAATTTATCTAAGGAATCAAGTTATCACCAATTATAACTGGCAAAACCTAGCAAAATTGCTTATATCACAGTTAATTTTTCTAAATTTAATATACATTATTTTGTATGTTTTAATATCTTTTGAAATCTTCACAACAAAATGCCTTTTGGGCTAACATTGGATTAAGGAATCTGTCAATTTTTACTGAGAGAACTACAATGATTTGTAATTTACTGGATATCGAAGGTATATATAATTGTGTCAGAGACATCAGATAAATTAATTATTCCCCCCTTATTATCATAAAAATTTAGAAAACTAATAATTTTTGTATTTTGTATGATAATATCAGGACTGTCGTCAATAGTTGTTAAATAGTTACAGTTTAGTTTAATACAAGCAAGTGGTTGAAAATATAGAGATTGTATTGTATTATTAATTGTGGATATTATATATTGTATCCACTTTATTTATTGAAAGGCATA
>JBMNCR010000060.1:11932-111050 GCA_049366695.1 Eubacteriaceae bacterium | reverse complement strand
AGTACACTCTTGTTATGAAAGAGGTATTCAAGATTTACCCATGCAAGGCAAAAAAAGTTATAATAACCATAAATAACAGTAATTTTTTAGTCATAATAAATACCTTGGTAAATACCTTGGGACAGTTCTCATGGAAAGACCTTGGGACAGTTCTCAAATTTATGCTATTATCACATTATCCCTTGCAATTTCTGTAATACTATCCTATCGCATTAAGTCAAGTTTTCTAGTAGTAAACTTAAGCTATCTTTGGGGGAAAGTAGTACAGGATATCTTGTATTCCTTTATAAGGGCAATTTGTAGGTTGTCTTGATGCATAGGAGAAATATCTAAAGTGAATATTAATAAATATTATTCTAATTTTCTTCGTAGATGGAAACATCGGTACTTTTTCGTGTATTTCTTTTTCTTGATTCGTGGATTTATTTATGAGTATTTAGATTTGAGGTGATCAAAGGGTTTTTGAGGGGGAGGATTGCTATAATTTGAGAAATGTCCCCATAAGTATAGTAAACATTTTAGGTTATAAAATGGAAGATATTAATAAAACGGAATATAATCAAGATTATATTCTCTATAAATACAATAATTTAGATTATTACTTGATTTTTTATGATGATTTATTAAAAGAAGTAATTATTAAACAAGAATAATCTTTTTCCTACTGTTTGATTACTTTTGCAGGTTTTGTATTTAATGAAATTAATTAAACTTACTTTATATTTTATAAGCCATAAATCTAAAAAGATGTTAACAATAATTTTATAAATATTGTTAATATCTTTTTCGCTGTTAATTGGGTTTATTTTCTTATGACATTATAATTTAGTAATACATAATTTACGTAACGATATTTATAATATATTATAAAATGAGAATATAAATAATAAACTAATAGAGGAGATATGAAATTGAGATTAACTTTATTAATTACTTTGGTATCATTTATGTTATGTGGATGTAGCGTAAATAATGTAGTGAAAAGTATTACCCCACAGGAAGTTAAGGAAAAGATGGGAGATAATGCGGATATTATTCTATTGGATGTAAGGACGCAGGAAGAGTATGATCAAGGGCATATACCTGGAAGTATACTTTTGCCATTGGATAAATTGGAGTCGCAAATTGAAAATGTTATCCCTAACAAAAATGCTGAAATCATTATTTACTGTAGAAGTGGAAATAGAAGCGCAAAAGCAGCTGATTTATTAGAACAATTAGGATATAAAGATATTAGTGACTTAGGAGGTATTATTGATTGGCCATATGATATAATTTTATAGTAAGTATATATTAATAAAAGTAGATTAGTGAAAAGTAAATGCTTTGAGAGGAAAAAGATTATGTTAGATATTATTAAAAAAAGAAAATCAATTCGAGGTTATTCAGATAGTGATTTAAATCCTTATGATGAAAAAGAAGTTGGCGAGATATTAAAAAATACTTATAAAGGATTATTTGGTAATGAATTCAGTTTTATCATGATAGGGGAAGGTTTGAATGATTACAAGGGTAAAATAGGCACTTATGGTTTTATAACTGGAAGATTTTACTGTGTTTGTGCATGGTGTAAAAACAACAAAAATTATTTAATTGATTATGGTTATACATTAGAAAATATAGTCCTTAGCCTAACTAAATTGAATATAAGCACTTGTTGGTTAGGAGGAACATTTAATAAAAGTAATATTATTGATGCATTAGGAGTAAGGAATGATAATGAAAGCACAATACCTGCCATTATAACTTTGGGATATAATGATAATAAAATTAAGCTAAGACACAGACTCATTTCTTTTAAGCCAAAAGACAAAAAAAGAAAGAGATTTAATGAATTATTCTTAGATAAAGATTTAAAACCAATAGTAAGAAATGATTTGTATTCACTATTTGAAGCGATACAATGGGCACCATCTGCAGTTAATTATCAACCATGGAGATTGATTATAATTGATAATACTATCCATTTTTATAATGCAGATACTAAAGGTAATCCTATGCATTATTTAGATATGGGTATTGCATTATGCCATTTTGATGGAGAAAGAAAATATCAAGGATTGGATGGTGAATGGCTGAAAAATCAAGAAGTAGTTATAGATAATAATTGGAATTATATTATAAGTTTTAAAATAAAATAATAAAATTTATTTTCTCGTTATAGTTAAGTTTTTTGCATTGATATAGTAAATTAACTCTAAAAAATCATCTTCCGGCCAATTATTTAAATATTTAAGGGAAGAGATAACTTTTTCTAATCTATTGTTATATTGATCATATCCTTCATCTTTTATCGTTAATGATTTTTGAGAAGTTTGATAGTCAAGATTTTCTCCAAGTAATACAGAAATAGGAATATCCAAAGCTTGAGATAAATCATTTAATCTCTCCAGTGATGGATTAGCTCTATTTCTTTCAATATCAGAAATATATGAAATTGATAGCCCAGATTTTTCTGCGAGCATTTTTAAAGTTAGTGATCGGCTTTTTCGAATTTTTTTCAGCATGATTCCAATTCTGTATTTTTCCATTATAATCTCCAATATTGTAATAATTATTACTCAAATATATGTATAAAGTATAACATTAAATCATTCCCAATCTATTGACGTTATATACGTAACATGATAATATAATACGTATATAACGTAAAAATGAGATGATTTTATGTGGAATTTATACAGAGATTATGTTCTTGATGCAAATATGGAGGATTCAATTATTAAAGTGGTTTTAGCTAGTGAAAGATTAGCTTTAAAGCTTTATAAAAAAAATATACAAGATAATGAAGTTGAATTGTATTTTAAAAAGCGGGTTTCCATTTTTAAATTTGCTATAAAAGTTAAATTGATCTCTACAGAGAAATATACAACATTAATATTTTTTAACTCTAATTTTGATTTGATAAATATTATCGATAAAAGTCAAAAGAAATTTGTGATTAAGTGTTTCTATTATTTATTGCAGTTGGATTTGGATGATTTATAAAATATTAGTGCTATATATTAACAGTAGAAATAAATAATAGCAAGTTGGTATAATATAATCAAGTGTCATATGCAGAAGGAGGTAATTGTCATCAAAAAGAGACAAATGATTATACTATTTATAATAACAGTACTATTATTATCTTCTATAGTTAGTGCAATAGTTATAACGAAATCAAATGCAGAAGAACTTAGTTATAATGCATTTATTGAATATTTAGAATCAGGTGAAGTTAAAGAAGTTAATATAAAAAACGAAGAATTAATGGAAGTAACTTTAGAAGATGATACATTCTATATTGTTCCTAATCCAGAAAAAGAAACAATGAAAGAGTTTCTCTTGTTAAAAGGTGTGAATGTTACCAACAACGAAGGTCCATATAGTAACGTAGTCCCAGTAGTTAGTGTAGTAGTGATACTTACTGTTGTTTTGGTATATTACAAAAAGGCATTTACTAAGGATAAACTATTACTTACAAATGTAAATAGTAGGAATACAAATGAGGCATATAATCTTACTTTTGAAAGTATTGCAGGTAATGAAGAAGCAAAGTATTTAGTCAAAGATATAATAGATTTTATAAAGGATCCTGAAAAATATAGCAAATTGGGAGCCAATATGCCAAAGGGTATACTATTGTATGGACCTCCTGGCACTGGAAAAACATTAATGGCAAAAGCTATAGCTGGAGAATCAGAAGTGCCTTTTTATGCAGTTTCTGGTTCTGATTTTGTGCAAATGTATGTAGGAGTTGGCGCTAGTAGGATACGACAATTATTTAATAAAGCTAAGAAATCTAAAAAAGCGGTTATATTTATTGACGAAATTGACGCAATAGGAAAGAAAAGAAGTAATGGGATATCTCAAAATAATGATGAGAGGGATCAGACTTTAAATGCGCTTTTAACAGAAATGTCAGGATTTATGAGTAATCAGGGTATAGTTGTTATAGCTGCAACAAATAGATTAGATACTTTAGATGAAGCGTTAATTAGACCGGGGCGATTTGATAGGATGATAGAAATTGGTCTTCCAGATATAAAAGCAAGATATAGAATTTTAAAATTACATTTAAAAAACAAACCTTTGAAAGAAGATTTAGATATAGAAAAAACTGCCCGTGAAACAGTATATTTCAGTGGTGCGATGTTAGAAAACTTGGCAAATGAAGCAGCAATTATTGCTGCAAATAATAATAAATTAATGATATATAATGAGCATTTAGATGAAGCTTTTTTTAACGTAATTGCAGGTTCTGCAAAAAAAGATAGAAGTACAATAAGTGTAAGGGATAAAAATATTACTGCATATCATGAAGGAGGACATGCTTTAGCAACAAAAGTCTTAATGCCAGAAAATATAATCAGCAAGGTAACTATTATTCCTAGTACCAGAGGGTATGGGGGTTTTAGTATGAGTATTCCAAAAGATGGATTATATAAAACTAAGTTAGATATAATAAATGAAATTAAAGTATTATTAGCAGGTAGAGTGGCAGAAGAATTAATTTTTGGATCAAATAAGATTACAACTGGCGCTTCCAACGATATAGAAAAAGCTTCAATTATGCTAAAAGAATTTATAATTAAATTTGGTATGGATGAAGAATTTGGAATTTTTAATTATGAAGCAGTGAAAATTGAATATAGTAAAGAGATAATTGATAAATGTAGAAAACAAATGAAGAATTTGTATGAAGATACTAAAGGATTAATAAATGAAAATATAGAATTACTTCATATTATCTCAAAAGAACTTATTAAAAAAGAAACATTAAATGAAAAAGATATTGACCTACTATTTATAGGAAAAACAGCGTGATTTGACTATATTTTTGTTTGGAAAATTTATAATAATTGAATTAAATTTTTACATAGCTATAAGTGCACGTGTAATTTGATAAGCCAGTTTTAAATAGCCCTACACGCCATTACCGTGTGAGAACAATTATTTTCGATTGAAATAATTATCAAATTATGTTATGATGATTTAAAAGTTAATATAAAATAAATTAGGTTCATTAGAATTAAATGGGAAAGAGGTGTAAGTCCTCTACAGCCCCCGCTACTGTAATGATGACGAAACCAATCTTTATACCACTGCATTATGATAAATGTGGGAAGGTGATATTGGGAGTAGGTAGATTCAAAGTCAGGAGACCTGCCTAATAATGTAAGTGGTGCTTCGGAGGGAAGTGAGTATACACCATAATAATTCGAAATTTTACCTAACCTTCAAGGTTAGGTTTTTTTTATTGAATGAGATTATTTTGCTACTGTTTTTTTAACTTGAATAAAAGGAATTTACTTAAATAGCTTGTTTTATTACATAATTAATTGAAGTAAATATTGTGATTTTTTATTATTTATTATGAGTGTAATTGCGAGTAATAGATATACAAAAGAATGAAAAATATTATATTTGTAGTTTTTAAATTTTTATAAAGTCAACTTTAATTTGTTATGATTATTTTTGGTCTGAAAAACTAGGATTGATTATATTTAGGAATATAATTTTTTATTTATTGGAGTGTGGGACATGGAGATAGCTGTAATTGGTGTTAATCATAATAAAGCACCAATAAAAATCAGGGAGATGGTTTCTTTTACTGAATCAAAAAAAGATGAAGCCTCTATTTTTCTATTAGAAAATGGAATAGATGAGATAATTATTCTTTCTACATGTAATAGGAGTGAAATATTTATTGTAGCAAATAATATTAATCGTAAAATCGAATTAGTTACAGAATATTTAATTCGATATTCTGGATACATAAATTTAATGGATTATTTTATCATTAAAAAAAATGAAAATGCAGTAAGACATATATATTCTGTAGCTTCGGGGTTAGACTCTTTAGTGCTTGGAGAAGACCAGATTTTGGGGCAAGTAAAAAAGGCTTTAGAATTTTCTATTGAAAAAAATTATAGTGGCAAAATCCTAAACAAGGTGTTTAGAGAAGCTATAACAATGGCAAAGTATATAAAAAATGAATTTAAAATTTCAGAAAATCCTACTTCAGTCAGTTACGCTGGATTAAAAATGTTAAAGAAAGAGATAAAGTCACTAAGTGGTAAGAAAGCGTTGATAATTGGAGTTGGAAACATAGGGAAGCTATCTCTACAATATATTATTGAAGAAAACTTAGAAAAGATTTATATTACTAATCGAACTCATAATAAGTTAAATAAAATTATCAATGATTTTGAAGGAGTAATTCCTATTAGGTACGAGGATAGATATGACTATTTAAAAGATATTGATATACTAATTACTACTACGGCTTCACCGCATATTATAATTAAAAAAAGTGAGATACCTAGATTAAATAAGGAATTATTTATACTTGACTTAGCATTGCCAAGGGATGTAGAGAGAGAGATTGGAGATATTGAAAACATTAAACTATATGATATCGATGATTTGAAGAGTGTCATTGAATCAAATATAAGATATAGAGAGACATTAAGACAACCTATAATGCAATATATGGAGATATGTATTAAAGAATTTCATTTGTGGAAATCCAGTATTAAAATAGATCCAACAATTAAGGTTTTAAATGATAGATGTGAAGAAATTAAAAATGATACTTTAGAGTTTATCTTTAAGAAAACTGATTTGCATGATAGGGATAAAGAAATTATCGAAAAAATGATGAATTCAGCTTTGAAAAAGAGTATTAGGCAACCAATAATAAATTTGAAACAAATACAAGATACTGAAAAGCTAGATGATTATATAATAATGGTAAATGAACTTTTTAGGATGTGAATCATATGTACTATCCAATAATGATTGATTTGTTAAATAAGCAAGTATGTATAATTGGTGGTGGGAAAGTTGCATATAAAAAATGCAAATCTATTTTAGAGTGTGGAGCAAGAGTAAGGATTATAAGCAAAGAATTTGTTAGTGATTTTTTAGTACTTCAAACACAATTTCAAAACAATATGATAATGGTAATAAATGAATATGAACCTCATTTTATAGAAAATTGTTATTTAGTTATTGCAGCTACAGATTCAATAGAGATAAATACATTAATCAAAGATGAATGTTCGAAGAAGAAAATACTATGTAATGTAGTTAATGATATCGATATAACTGATTACATTGTTCCTTCAGTGGTAAGAAGAGGAGATTTGATAATTTGCGTATCTACTTCTGGGAAAAGTCCTTCGTTATGTAAAAAATTGAAGAAAGATATAGAAAACAAATATCCAGAAGAATTAGAGGAATATATTGATTTATTAGGAATTATTAGAGAAAAGATATTAAAAGATGAAAAATATATGATAAATAAAAAGTCCATTCTAAATAGTTTAGTAAATATGAATTTAAAGGAACTAAAGGATTATTATAAACAATTATAATTATTGATTTATAGATAATAAATTATAAAGGAGATTCTTTAATGGATATAATAGTTGGAACAAGGGGAAGTAAGTTAGCGTTGACCCAGACAAAATGGATAATTACTCAGTTAAAAAACAAACATCCTGAGTTAAATTTTGAACTGAAAATAATTACTACAACCGGAGATAGAATTCAAAATGTTAGTTTAGATAAAATTGGAGAAAAAGGAGTATTTGTAAAAGAAATAGAAGAGCAATTGTTAGAAAATAAAATAGATTTTGCTGTTCATAGTATGAAAGATATGCCTGGTGAGCTTCATCCGGGATTGAAATTCTCTTGGACACCTATCAGAGAAGATTGTAGGGACGCTTTAATTTTAAAAGACGAATATAAATCATTAGATGAATTACCTTTAGGTGCAAAAATTGCTACAGGAAGTAAACGGAGAGGATTTCAATTATTAATGGTGAGACCTGATTTAGATATTGTTCCTATAAGAGGCAATATTGATACGCGAATACGAAAGATGAAGGAAAATAATCTAGATGGTATAGTACTAGCTGCAGCAGGTTTAAAAAGGTTAGGACTATATAAAAGTTTAGAAAAAAATATTCAACTACTTTCTCCAAAAATAATGTTGCCATCTCCTGCACAAGGAGCTTTGGCTTTAGAAGTAAGAGAAGATGATATTTCAATACATAATATTTTAGAGAGCATAACAGATTATAAAACTGAAATACAAATCAAATGTGAAAGGGCATTTTTAAAAGGAGTTAATGGAAATTGTCATATTCCCATGGGAGCATTATGTACTATTGAAGGGAATAGTATTATATTAGAAGGGCTTTTAGGAAATGAAGAAGGTACGAAAATAATAAAACATGAAATCTCTGGACATATAGGAGAAGAAGAAGAACTAGGAGATAAGTTGGCTAAAATAATCGTTGAGGAGATGTTGGGAAATGACAAATAAAGTTTATTTAGTTGGAGCAGGTCCAGGAGATTATAAACTTATTACTTTAAAAGGTATTGAATGTATAAAAAAAGCTGATGTAATTATATATGATAGGTTAGTAAGTACAAAGCTATTAGATTATAGAAAAGATAATTGTAAGCTGATATACGTTGGAAAAGAATCAAGCAATCATACAAAAACACAAGATCAGATTAATGAAATTTTATGGCAGGAAGCATCTGAGGGGAAAATCGTAACTAGACTAAAAGGTGGAGATCCTTATGTTTTTGGAAGAGGAGGAGAAGAAGGCCAATATTTAGTCGAAAGAAATATTGATGTAGAGGTAATTCCAGGGATCACCTCAGCAATAGGCGGGTTAGCTTATGCAGGAATACCCATAACACATAGAGAATGTGCTTCATCTTTTCATGTGATAACAGGTCATTTGAAAGATGAAAATGAAGAATTAAATTGGGATGTTATAGGTAGGTTAAAAGGCACCTTGGTTTTTTTAATGGGAATGGGTGAAATAAAAAAAATAACATTAAATTTAAGAGAAAAAGGCATGGATTCTAATACTCCAGTTGCAGTTATTAATTGGGCAACTACAGATAAGCAAAAAGTTGTTACTGGAACTTTGGAAGATATTTACGAAATTACCATAAGAGAAAAAATTAAATCACCAAGTATTATTGTAGTAGGAGAAGTTGTTAGACTAAGACAACATTTAAATTTTATTGAAAACAAGCCATTACATGGCAAGAATATATTAGTTACAAGAGCAAGACAACAGAGTTCAAAATTGTCAGAAAAGATATATGATTTAGGTGGAAATCCAATTGAATTTCCAGTAATTAAAATTGAAGATTTAAGTAATAATAGGGCTATATGCGAAGAGATAAAAAAAGTAAATGAAAACAATTATATTATTTTTACTAGTCAAAATGGAGTAAAGATTTTCTTTGAAAGAATGTATAGCTTAGGATTGGATAACAGACAACTTTCAAATACAAAAATAGTAGCTATAGGTAATACAACAGCTGAAGAAATTAAGAAATATCATATTAATCCTGATATTGTACCTAGTAATTATATAGCTGAAAGTATTTATGAAGAAGTTGCACCCTTGTTGTCAGCTTCAGATAAAATTTTGATACCACGGGCAAAAGAAGCAAGAAATTACTTGGTAGAAGAATTGCAAAAGATATGTAATGTTAAGGAACTTAAAATTTATCAGACAGTTTTAGGACAAGGTATTGAAAAGAAAGAAGAAATCAAAGAACTTATTTTGAATGATAAGATAGATTATATTACATTTACCAGTTCTTCGACAGTAAAAAATTTAATTCATATGTTAGATAATCACACTGATATACTTAATGAAACAAAACTGATTTCTATAGGGCCAATAACTTCAAAAACAATAACAGATCATGGATTGAAAGTACATAAAGAAGCTGAAAAATATGATATCAATGGAATTATCAAAGTTTTAGTGGATGATAAGAAGGAGAATTAGTATGAATATACAAAGAAGACTTAGGAGATTGAGAGTAAATAAATCTATTCGTTCTTTAGTTAGAGAAACTAATTTGACTCTGCAAGATTTAGTGTTTCCGTTATTTGTAGTAGAAGGAAAAAATATAAAGAAAGAAATTTCCACAATGCCTAATAATTATCATTTTTCAATCGACAAATTGATTGAAGAAGTAAGGGAATTGATACAATTAGGTTTAACGTCCATCATTTTATTTGGAATCCCTGATGAAAAGGATGAATATGGAACGCAAGCATATAGTGAAAATGGAATAGTCCAAAGAGCTGTAAGGGCATTAAAGGAGATTTTTAGTGAGGATATATATATAATAACTGATGTCTGTCTATGTGAGTATACGTCAAATGGTCATTGTGGTTTGATCAAGGATGGTTATGTAGATAATGATTCTACATTACCTTTATTGGCCAAAACTGCTATTAGTCATGTAAGGGCAGGCGCTGATATGGTAGCCCCTTCTGATATGATGGATGGTAGAGTTAAATACATAAGAACTGAACTTGATAATAATGGGTATATAAATGTGCCAATTATGTCTTATAGTGCAAAATATGCATCAAATTATTATGGTCCTTTTAGAGAAGCGGCAAATTCTGCTCCCGAATTTGGTGATCGGAAAAGCTATCAGATGGATCCAGCAAATACTAGTGAAGCTATGTCAGAAGTAGAATTAGATATTCAAGAAGGTGCGGATATAGTTATGGTAAAACCAGCTTTAGCATATTTGGATATTATCAAAGGTGTAAAAGATAGTACTAATATACCTGTTGCTGCTTATAATGTAAGCGGAGAATATTCTATGCTGAAATTTGCAATAAAAGAAGGTTTAATGAAAGAAGATGTTATTATGGAAACATTGATTTCTATTAAAAGAGCTGGTGCAGATATTATAATTACATACTTTGCCAAAGAAATTGCTCAGAAAAAAAATAAGTGTATATAAATTTAATAGTATACAAGAAAGGAATAATATAATGAATCACAATAAATCTAAAGAATTGTACGAAGAAGCCAAAAAATATATACCTGGAGGAGTTAATAGTCCTGTTAGAGCATTTAATTCAGTAGGAATGGATTCTCTTTTTGTAGATAAGGCTAAAGGAAGTAAGATATATGACGTAGATGGAAATGAATATATTGATTATATTTGCTCATGGGGACCGTTAATATTTGGACATAGTAATGAAATTGTATATAAAGATATGGAAAAAATATTCAAGCAGGGCATTAGCTATGGTATAACATCACAATTAGAAATAAAGTTAGCAAAACTTATTGTTGAGGCTTATCCATCAGTAGAAATGGTTAGAATGGTTAACTCTGGTACAGAAGCAACGATGAGTGCTCTAAGGCTAGCAAGAGGTTATACAAATAGAAGTAAAATTTTAAAATTCGAAGGATGTTATCATGGACACTCGGATGGCTTGTTAGTGAAATCCGGATCAGGAACTTTGACCTTTGGTTCGCCGACTAGTTCAGGTGTTACTGAAGATGCAATTAAAAATACTATAGTGTCAGAATATAATAATATTGAATTATTAGATGAAATATTTAGTAAACAAGGTGAAGAAATAGCTGCAGTAATTATAGAACCTGTTGCAGGTAATATGGGAGTTGTTCCAGCTAGTTACGAATTTTTAAAGCATCTAAGATATATTACACAAAAGTATAATACTCTACTGATATTTGATGAAGTAATAACTGGTTTTAGAGTTGCTTTTGGAGGAGCTCAAGAGATATATGACATTAATCCTGATTTAACATGTTTTGGTAAAATCATAGGTGGTGGGCTTCCGGTTGGAGCTTATGGAGGCAAAAGAGAAATAATGGAAATGATAGCACCTCTAGGACCTGTATATCAAGCAGGTACTTTATCCGGGAATCCCTTAGCGATGCATCTTGGTTACAATACGTTATCATATTTAAAAGGAAATCCTGATATTTATAATAAAATTGAAAATATGGCAATTAAACTAGAAGACGAAATTACAAAAGATATAGTTAATTCTCGTGTTGATGCTACGGTAAATAGATTTAAAGGTATGTTAAATGTATTTTTTTCCAAAGAAAAGATAAACAGTTTTGATGACGTAGATACGTGTGATACAAAGATTTATGAAAAGTATTTTAAAGGTATGATGAAAGAAGGAGTGTTACTTCCACCATCACAATATGAGGGTATGTTTTTATCAAGCTCTCATAGTGAAGAAGATATTAATAAAACTTTAGAGGCAAATTTTAAAGTTATGAAATCACTATAAACTTTATTTGATGGATAGTAGATGAGGTTTAGGAGGTTAATATGAGAAAAAAGGCAATTTTAGTAATAAGTTTTGGAACATCTTATGAAGAAACAAGAAAAAAAACTATAGGTAAAATAGAAGAAAAAATCAAACAAAAATTTACTGATTATCATGTAGTTAGAGCATTTACCTCAAAAATGATAATAAACAAACTAAAGAAAAGAGATGGCTTGAGTATTGACAATCCTAGGGAAGCTTTAAATAAGTTGTTAGAGCAGGGTTATGAAGAGATAATAATACAACCTACTCATATTATTAATGGATTAGAATTCGAAAGTTTATTCATGGACGCTCTCTACTTCAAAAATAAATTTAAGAGTCTTAAATTAGGAAGACCTTTACTAAATATATATGATGACTATTTAAAAGTAGTTCGTAGTATGGTACATGTTTTTCCAAAAGATATAGACGAAAGGATTATTATTTTAATGGGACATGGAACTGAACATAGTGCAAATGCTGCATATCCATGTTTAGATTATGTATTTAAAAATGAAGGTTATGAAAATGTACATATCGCTACTGTAGAAGGATTTCCATCATTGGAGACAGTATTAACTAAAATAAATAAAATACAAATAAAAAATGTAACTCTTATACCATTAATGATCGTAGCTGGTGATCATGTTCAAGAGGATATGGTAGGAGATGATGAGGATTCATGGAAAAATATACTCATAGAAAAAGGATATAATGTTGACTCGATATTAATTGGAATGGGTGAAATTCAAGGAATCCAAAAGGTATTTATCGAACATCTAGAAAAAGCAACAAAAATATAAATGTTATGAATTTTTTCTTTTACAGTCGATGAGTTACAACTTACTAAAGGAGGTATAACATGCAAAATTATATTGCTCAACCTATGAAAATTGAGGAAAAGAGTTTTGAAATTATTTGTGAAGAAATGGAAGATAGCCAAAAATCATTATTTAATGATGATGAAATGCTCATTATTAAGCGGGTAATACATACATCAGCTGATTTTGAGTATGCGAAAATAACAAAATTTATCAATGACCCTATAAGTAATGCCATTAGTAGTATAAAACAAGGATCTAAAATTTATGTGGATACAAAAATGATAAAAGCAGGAATAAATGCTAGAGTATTAAGTAGATTTGGTTGTGAATTGGTAAATTATGTATCAGATGATGATGTGAGAAAAGAAGCGAAATTAAGAAATACTACTCGTTCAGTAGTATCCATAGAAAAGGCATGTAAAAAAGAAAGCATAAAAATGTTTATAATTGGCAATGCACCAACTGCATTATTTTCACTCATAAAAATGATTGAAGAAGGATATGTGAAACCTGATTTTGTAATTGGAGTTCCTGTAGGTTTTGTAGGGGCTGAAGAATCAAAGATGGAATTTTCAAAATTAAATGTACCATCTATTGTAGTTCAAGGTCGAAAAGGTGGGAGTACCATAGGAGTAGCTATGTTTAACGCAATATTATATATGCTTGATAATAATAGGTGAGTTAATGGACAAATATATAAATAAAGGCGAAAAAAAACTTAGATATGGATATACCACGGGTACTTGTGCATTAGCAGCTACAAAAGCAGCTATAACTATGTTGATAACAGGAAATGAAGTAAACAATGTACTTGTAGATACTCCTAAGGGATGGCAATTAAATTTAGATGTAGAAAAGATACAGTTTGAAAAAGAAGCTGTAACTTGTGCAATTAAAAAAGATAGTGGTGATGATCCAGATATTACAAATGGTATATATATATATTCAAAAGTAAAGAAACTACCTTTGCCTGATACAGTACTTACTGGTGGGCGAGGGATTGGTATGGTTACAAGGAAAGGGTTATCAGTGGAAGTGGGCAAACATGCTATTAATCCCGTTCCTAGAAAAATGATACTATCTGAAGTGAAGAAATTAGCTAATAATTACAATTATATGCAAGGTTTCTATATTGAAATATTTGCGCCAAAAGGAGAAGAAATAGCGAAAAAAACGTTTAACCCGAGATTAGGAATCAAAGGAGGCATATCTATCATAGGAACTACAGGTATTGTTGAACCTATGAGTGAGAAAGCATTAATTGATTCAATAAAACTAGAAATCAATGTTGTTAAAAGCAATGGGTGTAAAGATTTGTTAATATTTCCTGGTAATTATGGAAAAAAGTTTGCCCATGAAATAATGAAGCTAAATACTGATAAGAGTGTGAAAATAAGCAATTATATTGGTGAAATGTTAGAAGCGGTAAACCGTTTAGAATTTGAGAATGTATTATTAGTTGCCCATGCAGGAAAGTTGATTAAAGTTGCTGGTGGAATTATGAATACGCATAGCAGATTTGCAGATTCTAGAATGGAAATACTAGCTGCATATTCGTCATGTTGTGGAGGAGACAGTAGCCTATCAAGAAAAATACTAGAATGTATTACTACAGATGAAGCATATGATCTACTTATTGAAGAAAACCTTAAGGAAAAAGTAACAGAAAAAATTATGCAAAGAGTAGACTATCACATAAAAAATAAAATAACTAAGGAAGTTAACTTTGGTGTTGTCATATTTACAAATACTCATGGATTATTGGGTATAAATGAAAAAGGTAAGAATATGTTAAATAAGTTTATGTAGTCGGAGTATAGGATGAATAGTTAAATCTAAATTTATAAGTTAGGAGGTCAAAATGGATAGAAATAATTATATAGATGTTATTGGAGTAGGTCCAGGTAATCCTCAATATATTTTACCAATTGCTATTAGAAAGATAGAACAATCACAGATATTAATAGGTGGGATTAGGAATCTTGAGGCAGTGAAGCAATATAAAAAAGAAACAATAGAAATCAAAAATAATTTAAAAGAAATAGTTGATTACATACAAAATAATTGTAGCAATAAGAAGATAGCAATTTTAGTATCCGGTGATCCTGGATATCATAGTTTGCTAAAGTATATTAGAAATAATACAAAAGATGTACACATTGAAGTCACACCTGGAATAAGTTCTTTTACTTATATATTTTCCAAGTTATCAATGACATGGGATGACGCTTTTTTAAGTAGTGTACATGGAGAACAAATAGATTACATAGCTCAAATAAATGAAAATGAAAAGATAGCTTTTTTAACGGATAATTTTGTTACTCCTAAAGTAATTGCAAAAGAAATGTTAGCTAATGAAATAACCAAAAAAATAATATTTATTGGAGAAAATCTTTCTTATGATAATGAAAAGATAACTAAATTTAATGTGGAAGAAGCAGCAAATTATGATGCTAATATATTATGTGTAATGGTGATTATTGATGAATGATAAAGAAAAGAGAAAATTTGGTATTCCTGATGAAATGTTTGTTAGAGGTAAAGTGCCAATGACAAAGGAAGAAGTAAGAGTAATAACATTGTCAAAGCTAAAATTAGAAGATCAAAGTATTGTAGTTGATATTGGTGCAGGGACGGGTTCTATATCTATAGAATGTGCGTTAATAGCTGAACATGGCAAGGTATATTCCGTAGAAGTAAATAATGAAGGTGTTGAACTAATAAACAAAAACATACAAAAATTTGAAGTTGAAAATGTTTATCCAATAATGGGTATGGCACCAGAAGCTTTGGAAAAGATAGAATCTGTTGATAGGGTAATGATTGGGGGAAGCAAAGGCAATTTAAAAGAGATCGTCAGTTGGACTAATGAGAATTTAAATCCCGAAGGGATTATAGTAGCAAATTTTATAACTATTGAGAATACGTATTTATTAATTGAAGAACTAAAAAAGAATAATTACACATATGAACTGGTACAAATTAGTGTTTCTAAAAGTAAACTGATTAATAATATAACAATGATGCAAGGATTAAATCCTGTATTTATAGTAAGTGCAAAGAAAAATAATAAAACTTATTGAAAGGTATGATTATATGGCTGGAAAAGTATATTTTATTGGAGCTGGTCCTGGGGATCCTGAATTAATTACTATAAAAGGTAAAAATATTATAGAAAAAAGTGATGTAGTAATTTATGCAGGTTCTTTAGTAAATCCTAAAGTATTAGAGTATTGTAAAAAGAATGTTGACATTTACAATAGTGCAAGCATGAATCTAGAAGAAGTATTAGAAGTGATTGTAAAAGCAGTAAGTAATGGAAAAGATGTAGCAAGAGTACATACAGGCGATCCTAGTATATATGGTGCTATTAGAGAACAAATAGATTATTTAGAAAAAGAAAATATTATATGCAAGGTTATTCCAGGGGTTAGTTCATTTACAGCATCAGCTGCTACATTAAAAAAAGAGTTCACTCTTCCAGATGTGTCTCAAACTATAATATGTACTAGGTTAGAAGGAAGAACTCCTGTGCCTGAAGATGAATCTTTAGAAAAATTAGCTTCACATAAAACATCTATGGCTATATTTTTATCTGTACAAATGATAGAAGATGTAATTAATAAATTGCTAATTCATTATCCTTCTACTACACCAATAGCAGTTATTCAGAAAGCATCATGGCCAGATGAAAAAATAGTTTTAGGAACTTTAGAAGATATAGCATTAAAAGTTAAAGAGGAAAATATAACTAAAACAGCACAAATATTAGTAGGAGATTTTTTAGGAAATAAGTACGAATTATCAAAATTATACGATAAGAATTTTACACATATGTATAGGGTAGGAAAATAAAATTGAATGAAGATAAATGGGCTATTATTACTGTTACAAATAAAGGAGTCGAAAAATCTATAGAGATAAGTAAAAAATGTGAAAAATCAATTAAATTTGACATTTTTACGATTGAAAAATATCAAACTAAAGGTATTAAAAGAGCATATAAGGATTTCAAAGAATTAGTAAAAGAAATTTATTATTTATATGATACTATCCTTTTTATTATGGCTAGTGGAATAGTTGTGCGTATGATAGCACCATATATTCAATCAAAAGTAGTAGATCCTGCTATATTAGTTATGGATGACAATGGAAATAATGTTATAAGTCTTTTATCAGGGCATATAGGTGGAGCGAATATGAAGACTAAAATATTAGCGAATTTGATTGACGCAAAGCCTATAATAACTACTTCATCAGATGTAAATAACAAAATTGCTGTCGATACTTTTGCAATAGATAATGATTTGTTTATAGAGAATCTTACTGATGCAAAGGATATAACAGCGTTAATATTGAATGAAGAAAATATAATTTTGATAAATGAAGATAAGATACAATTAGAAGAAAAACGTCTACCTAGTAATGTTACAATTGATAATATTGAAAATATACATAAATATAAAGGAGCTATCCTTATTACTAGATCAAGAAGGGTAAATATAGAGATGCCTTTTGTGCAGTTGATACCAAAGAATATAGTTATTGGGATAGGATGTCGTAGAGATATGCCAGCGCATCGTATCATCGATTTTATAGAAAGTGCATTAGAAGAGTTAGATATAAGAAATGAGAGTATAAAAACTATTTCTACAGTAGATGTAAAAGAAAATGAAAAAGGTATATTGGAAACTGTAGGGCATTATAAAGCAAATATTGAAATTATATCGAGGCAGAATATTATTATTCATGAAGATAAATTTAATAAATCAAATTTTGTTAAAGAAACAATAGGAGTGGCTAATGTATGTGAACCTTGCGGATTTATTTCATCAAAAGGTGGGAATTGTATATTAGGAAAAAAAGTATTAAATGGTATTACATTATCAGTTTGGGAACTAAAAAATAATTAGGAGGTTATGTATGTATAAGATAAATGTTATAGGGATAGGACCAGGGAATATGGAAAATATGACTTTTGCAGCAGTCAATGCATTAAAAAATAGTAATATTATTATTGGGTATAATACATATATTGATCTTATCAAAGATTTAATCAAAGAAAAGCAAATAGTAAAAAATGGAATGAGAAAAGAAGTGGATCGTTGTAAAGAAGCAATAGAATTAGCTAAAAAAGGAAATACTGTTGCAGTGGTAAGTAGTGGAGATGCTGGTGTATACGGAATGGCAGGTTTAATACTAGAAATTGTGAGTAAAGAATACGATCCAAAAGAATTTGAAGTTAAGATAATTCCCGGGGTAACAGCTGGTAATTCAAGTGCGGCTATATTAGGTGCACCATTAATGCATGATTATGTTACAATTTCATTATCAGATTGGTTAACTAAATGGGAAACAATTGAAAATCGCTTACATTGTGCTGGCAAAGGTGATTTCATAGTAGTATTGTATAATCCAAAAAGTAAATCTAGGACAGAGTATATAAACAAAGCACAAGAAATATTATTACAATATAAAAGCCCAAATACACCAGTTGGAATAGTGAGAAATGCATTTAGAGAAGATCAAGAATCTGAAACAACTACTTTAGAGAAAATGACAGAATGTGAAATAAACATGTTTTCTACAGTTATTATTGGTAATTTAAATACATTTATGGAAAATGATATGATGATAACTCCTAGGGGGTATTCTATTTGAAATTAGTTTTTGCAGGTACCAAGATGGGTAGAGAAGTGGTGCAAAAATTATTGGATAAAGGAGAAAAAGTAATAGTATCAACAGCTACCTCATATGGAGGTTCATTGTATAATAAGCAACAAAACTTAACAATTATTTCAAAAAAAATGAAATACGAAGAGATGAAAGAATACATTGAAAATAATAACATAGATGAAATTATTGATGTTACGCATCCATATGCTGTGAAAGTGACAGAAAATATTAAGAAATGTTCAAAAGAATTAAAAATACCATATAATTGTATCCACAGAGATTCATATTTTGATTATAATGATTTAAAAGGGATTAGAGTTGTAGAAGATTATGAAGAAGCATGTAAGTATTTAATGGATAAAGAAGGGAATATACTTCTTACTATTGGAAGCAATAACTTAGAAGTATTTACTCCCATCAATTATCAGCAATTATTTGTAAGGATTCTTCCAACTTCTCAAGTATTATATAAATGTGAAAAACTAGGATTATGTCCTAAAAATATTATTGCTATGCAAGGACCATTTAGTTATAAAATAAATGAAGCTATGTTTACAGAGTTAAATATTAAGTATTTAGTAACTAAAGATAGTGGACGATCTGGAGGCATAGAAGAAAAAATTAAAGCAGCAATAAACAATGGTGTTGAAGTTATAATGATCAAAAGACCAAATTTATTAGAATAATTATGTATTGATATTTATTAAAGATATTGAATTCGTTATTTTTTTTAAAGTCAATATATAATTTTATATAGTTATGTATTATAATGTAATAATAATATACAAACTAATTGGAGGAAGATAATGATTTTAGATGAAATAACAAAAGCTTTAGGAGAATTAGATGAAGACAGATTATTTGAATTAATTAACGAATATCTAAGTGAAAATCCAACTGAAGATAATGCAGAAAAAGTTGTAGCGTATTGTCAAGAAGGTACTAAAATAGTAGGAGATCTTTATCAAAAAGGGGAATATTTTGTTGGGGATCTGATTTTTGCTGGAGAATTATTAAGTGAAGTAATTGACTTAATAAAGCCGATTATTAGAGTTGAAGGAGAAGGCTTTATAGGTAAGATTTTATTAGGTACTGTTCATGGAGATTTACATGATATTGGTAAGAATATCTTTGGAAATATGGCGGAAGCTGCTGGTTTTAAGGTTTATGACATTGGTATAGATCAGCAAGTTGAGACATTTATTCAAAAGGTAAAAGAGATAAAGCCAGATATAGTAGGAATGAGTGGAGTATTGACTTTGGCTATTGAAGCAATGAAAGAAACTGTTGATGCCCTTGAAGAAGCTGGATTGAGAGAAAAATTAAAGATAATAGTAGGTGGTAATCCTGTCACAGAAGAAGCAGCTGAATATATTGGTGCAGATGCATTTTCAGTAAATGCATTTGAAGGAGTTAATATATGCAAAAAATGGATAGAAGAAATTAATTCAAATAGGACATAAGGAGGTTTATAAGTAAAAATGTTAATTTAGGAGAAAAGCTACATATTGTTTTCCAGGAAATAATTATAAATCGACATTTTCTCCTTATTTAATAATATATGTGAGCATTATAAAAAAGCGTTTTAGAAAACATAATTTAGTAAAATAATAACATTAAATTTTGATTTTCCATTGTAAAAAGTAGATAAATATGGTATTATTAAATAAAGTAAATAATTTATATGGGAAAACGGTTAGAATCCGTTGCAGCCCCCGCTACTGTAAATGCAGACGAACATCTAAAAAACCACTGGAAAACTGGGAAGGTAGATTATTAGGATGAAGCATGAGCCAGGATACCATTATTTAAGATTATCTTCGGAGGGAAGAATGAATTATGTGTTTATTCCTATTCCTATGATAATGGGAATTTTTTTTATTTATGATATAAAAAATGTATTTACTTTGGCATTAAACCTCCTTTATTCGGTGAAAAAACTCCTACTTTTTCACCGAATAAAAATTTGCAAAAAATGAGGTGGACAATGAATAGAATAATGATAGCTGGAACAAATAGTGGAGTTGGGAAAACCACTATAAGTATTGGAATAATGGCAGCACTTAACAGAAGGAAATTAAGAGTTGCTCCTTTTAAAGTGGGGCCTGATTATATTGATCCAGGATTTCACAAATACGTAACTGGGAATGCATCATATAATCTAGATAGTTATCTTCTTAATTCAAAGGATATAAACTATTTGATGCTAAACTCAATGAAAAATAAAGATATTGGAATCATTGAAGGTGTAATGGGGCTTTATGATGGTTTTGGAATTACTACGGGTACTGGAAGTAGTGCACACTTGTCTATAATTACAAAAACACCCGTGATTTTGGTTATTGATGGTAGCGGGATATCTAACAGTTCAGCTGCTGTTGTGCTCGGATATAAACTGTTTAATGAAAATGTAAATATCAAAGGTGTAATTGTAAATAGAGTCTCTGGAGAACATCATTATAAACTTATTAAAGATATTATTGAAAAGAACGTTAATATCAGTTGCGTTGGATATTTACCAAAGAATAATGATATAAATTTAAGTAGCAGGCATTTAGGTTTAATTCCAGCTGATGAATTAAATTGTCTTGATGAAAAGGTAGATAAGCTTATAGATATAATAGAAGAGTGTATTGATTTAGATAAAATAATAGAAATATCTCAGGATGTTACTGAGTTTAGTTGTGATACTTCAAATATTCATAATTTTATCCAAGAGAATTGTAATAAATATAAAGATAAAAAGATTGGAATAGCATGGGATAAGGCTTTTACATTTTATTATCAATCAAACATAGATGTTTTAAAAAAATTAGGGGCAAAGCTGATAGAATTTAGTCCACTAACAGATAAAAAGCTACCCTCTGATTTAGATGGAATATACATTGGAGGAGGATTCCCTGAAGTATTTTCGAAAGAATTGGAAAGAAATAAAACTTTTAGATATAATATGTATGAGTATCTTATGAATAATGGAAAATGTTTTGCTGAATGTGGTGGGTATATGTACTTATCAAAAGGTATAAGAACCTTAGATAAAAAAACATATGAAATGGTAGGCTTTTTTCCAATGATTTGTGAGATGACTGTGAGACTTCAACGTTTTGGGTATGTTGAATTATATACTGAGCTAAATGATAAGAAATATACTACAAAGGCCCACGAATTTCATCATTCAAAAATTGATAATTTGGGAAATGATTTGGATTATATATACGATATTAGGAAGTATAGAGATGATGCTTTATATAAACAATGGCAATGTGGATTACAAAAGAACAATACAATTGCAGGATATCCACATATTAATTTTTTAACTAATTTAGAATTAATGAAAGAATTATTGTGATAAAGATAAAATGTAGTTATTATGAATAAATTTAATGATTTGCAGAATAAAGTATAAGCGCAAAACAGAAAAGAGGTATTTTATGACTGAATTTATCCATGGAGGAAATGTGTGGGGAGATAATAAACCAGAAAATTGGATTGATTTTTCAGCTAATCTAAATCCAAAAGGACCTCCAAAAATAATGATGGACGAGATCAAAAAAAACATACATAAAATAGTGTATTACCCTGAGATAAATTTAAAAGTACCCACTGAAAATATCGCTAATTATTTAAAAGTACCAAATTATAATATACTTCCTACCAATGGTGGAATAGGTGCTCTATCATTAATTGCCGATAATATAAGACCTGACAAGGTAATAATATTACAACCTGGATTTGTAGAGTATTCTAGAATAGCTCAAAATATTAATGCTGAAATAATAAATATACCTATTATTGAGAACTATTATAACGTAGTATATGATCTGAAAAAGATAATAAAAAAACTAGACGATAAAACTCTTTTGTATATTTGTAATCCTGTAAATCCTATAGGATCAACAATGCCGATGAAAATTTTACATGATATTATATTTGAGGCTGACAAGAAGGGTGCTAAAGTTGTAGTTGATGAAGCATTTATTGAATTTACCGAAGGTAATAGCGTAAAAAAATACGTAGAAAAGTTTGAGTCGCTTATTATTGCTGGTTCATTAACTAAAATATTTGCTATACCAGGTATAAGAATTGGTTATATATGCACAAATTCAAAACTTATTAAGAAATTAAAAAACCATCAAACTCCATGGAATTTATCATCATTTGCCTACGATATTACCAATTCATTGGATAAAATTCAAGGATATGTACGTGATACAATAGAAGAGAATAAAGTGCAAAAAAAGTATCTTGAAGAAGAAATATCTAAACTAGGTATTTATGTTTTTAAATCAAAAGCAAATTTCTTGTTATTAAATATGAGAGAAAAAAATATAAGAGTAAAAGAGTTACAAGAATATTTATTACAGTATAAAATATTAATAAGAGATTGTTCTAATTATCTTTATCTTGATGATTATTACGTCAGAATTGCAATAAAGAGTTATAATGATAATAAAAATTTTATAGAAAAGCTGAAAAAATTCGTGTAATTAATAGCTGGGAGTATGAAAATGAAATTATTGTTGATAGCATTTATATTAGATTTAATATTTGGTGACCCCTATTGGCTACCACATCCAATAAAGCTAATAGGAACATTTATTAATTATATGGAAAAAAATATTAGAAAAATTGCTAAAAGTGATTTAAGTTTAAAAATTTATGGTGTAATTTTATTATGTATAACTGTAGTTTTTTCTGTGTTGATAGTTTATGTACCATTAGAGTTATTAAAAAAATTTGGACCAATATATTATAATATTGGTTTTGTTTATTTTTCTTATACAGTATTATCTACTAAATGTTTAGCTAATGAAGCAAAAAAAGTAATGCAAGCGTTGGCAGTAAGTTTAGATGAAGGCAGAAGACGAGTGGCATATATAGTAGGAAGGGACACAAAAGAATTGCAAGAACAAGAAGTAATAAAAGCTACTATTGAAACAGTTGCTGAAAATACTACAGATGGCATCATTGCACCGTTAATATTTTTGTTTATAGGGGGACCTGTATTAGCAATGGCATTTAAAGCAGTTAGTACTTTAGATTCTATGGTGGGGTATCAAAATGAAAAATATAGAGACTTAGGCTGGGCTTCTGCTAAAACTGATGACATATTAAATTATATACCTGCAAGAATATCTGGTTTTATTATGGTAATTGCTGCATTCATTTTGCGTTATGACTACGCCAATTCATACAGTATATTGCTACGTGATCATGATAAACATAAAAGTCCAAACTCGGCATGGACTGAAGCGGCTGCGGCTGGAGCTTTAAATATTCAATTAGGGGGTTCTCATGAGTATTTTGGTAAAACAGTTTATAAGCCAAGCATAGGTGAAAATCTAAGAACTGTAGAAATAAATGATATATTAAAAATGAATAAATTAATGATAACAACTTCAATAATTTTTATTTCTTTTATTTATCTTTGTTTTAGTATTTTGATAGAAAATTTATTAGTTGGATAATTGAAAATATTAGTTTAATAGATGATATTTTGGAATAAAAGCATTATAGTTATATATTGCAGAAGGAACTTATATCTAAAAGGAATAAGTTCCTTCTCTTCGTATTTATGACAAGGTAACTTTTTTATTTTTTATTAAATTTCTTTTGAAAGTAGTTTAAGTAAGGTAAGTATACCTGATAATCCAATAAGAGTATAGACGATCCTACTCAATAATGTCATGGAGCCAAATATAAAGGATACTAAATCAAATTGAAAGATTCCAACAAGACCCCAGTTTAATGCACCTATTAATATAAGTATAAAAGCCGCTTTGTGAAGCATGATTTTCCCTCCTTTTAAACTATATATTTAATTTTATGCTGTTTTTAGTATTAAATGATGAAATATTAAAAAAGGATTATTTTATTTGTCACTAATTTTAAAAATATGACTATTCTATGGAAAAAATGACTCTAATGATTGGGAATAATTGAGTATATAAGAAAGTTGGAAAGTGGGAAATAGGCGAGTTGTTTTTTTGGGTTATATGTTTTAAAAAGGTATATTATTATATAAAAATAGCAATATATGTTATTTTTATATGAAGAATATGATAATATTAGTATAGACAATAAATTATTTAAAAGAGGTGTCTTATGATACAAGTAGAAAATCTTAAAAAAATTTATAAACTTAGTAAAAAGCATAAAAATAGAGAAAAGACTAATAAAAAAGTGAAAATTGCAGTTGATGACGTATCGTTTAAAGCTCAAAATGGCGAAATTTTTGGTTTATTAGGACCAAATGGAGCTGGAAAAACTACAACTCTTAGGTGTATAGCTACTTTGATTAAACCTACTGATGGAAAAATAATTGTGAACAATTATGATGTAGAAGAAAATCCTGAACAGGTAAGAAAAGAGATAGGATTTCTAACAAATGAGTTAAAGTTAGATACACATTTTACTCCAAAATATACGATGTATTATTTTGGAAGATTATATGGCATGACTAAAAAAGAAATTGATTTAAGGATCGAAGAAATGTTTACTAGATTTAAAATTAATGACTTTATGAATACTAGGATAGAAGAATTATCTACAGGTATGAAACAAAAGCTTTCTATAGCTGTTAGTCTAATACATAACCCATCAGTAATAATATTTGATGAGCCAACAAATGGATTGGATATTATTACAGCAAAAAGTGTAACTGATTATCTTGTGGAGATGAAGGGCCAAGGAAAATTGATAATTATTTCTACTCATATTATGAGCGTTGCTGAAAAATTATGCGATAACATAGGTATTTTATTAGATGGAAAAATAAAATCACAGGGTACATTAGATAGTATATGTAGTAACACTATGACGGATGATTTAGAAGATGCATTTTTTAAACTATACTCACAAACTCAAAATGGAGGTAACTTACATGTTTGATAGTCTAAAAGTATTAATAAGTAAAGAATTAAAGAGGGTGTTTACTGACAAAAGATTGGTATTTACTACACTGATATTACCACCTATTATGATAATAGTAATATATTGGGTAATGGGAGTTGGTTTACAAAGTTTTATGTCTGATATAGAGGAACATACTCCAATTGTATATGTGATGAACGCACCTGATGATTTTGTGGAGCATTTGGAAACAGAATCAATGGAAGTCAATTATATTGATAGTGAAGATAATACTGAAAAAATAAAAGATAGTATCCTTCATGGTGAAATTGACGTGTTATTGATATTTGATAAAAACTTTGTGAATCAAGTAAACAATTATAAAGAGAGTGATAGTATTGCACAGGTCGAAACTTATTATAATACTTCTGAAGAGTATTCTTCTGCAGCTAATAGCATGATGCAGGGAGTATTGAATCAATATGAGCAGAGTCTTTTAGGACAAAGATTTGGTAACGTTGAGTATGCTGATGCTTTTAATATGAGTGAAAATATTATTGTAGATGATAAAAAAGCTGATGGACAGATGCTTGCAATGATTTTACCTATGATGATAACAATATTTTTATTTGCAGGTTCAATGGGGATTGGTGCTGATTCTATTGCTGGAGAAAAAGAAAGAGGTACAATGGCAACTTTATTGTTAACACCAGTTAAAAGACAGGTAATAGCATTTGGAAAAATTATAAGTCTAAGTATTGTAGCTTTTGCTTCTGCCTTATCATCATTTATTGGAATTGTTATAGCATTTCCATTGTTATTAAGCTCAGCGGGGGGGATGAATATTAATATTTCTAGTTTTATAAATTATTCTTTTATTGATTATATACTAATATTATTAGTTTTAGTTGCACTAGAAGGAGTTTTTGTAGGACTTATAAGTATAACATCAGTTGTAGCAAATTCTGTTAAAGAGGCTAGCACATATATGATGCCCATTTATATGATAGTAATGATTTCAGCTTTTGCAAATATGTTTTCTGCTGCTACATCATCGTTAGTACAATATTTTATACCTATTTATGGCAGTGTAATTGCGCTTAAAGATGTTTTTAGTTTTAATATTAATATTACAGGTTTAATAATAAATGTAGTAGTGTCTATTTGTTTCACATTTATTTTGGTATATATAATTAATAAATTATTCGATAGTGAAAAAGTAATGTTTTCAGCGTGAATAATGTCTTTTAAAAAATTTCCTATGATTTATTTGTACGTTATAGGGTATAAATAATTAACATAT
Organism: Eubacteriaceae bacterium; assembly: GCA_049366695.1. GTDB lineage: Bacteria > Bacillota > Clostridia > Eubacteriales > Alkalibacteraceae > JBMNCR01. Next base: position 84,256 of record JBMNCR010000060.1, on the reverse strand, counting down.
CATGATGGGAGGATGCAAATGAATTATAGGAAATTAATTACAAATACAAAGTCAACAAGGGATTTTCATGAAAAAAAGATTCCTGAAAGTATTATCAGAGAAGTATTAGAGTATTCGAATAATGTGGAAAGTTTAATACCACAGCAAAGTATAAGTATCAATTATATAAGTGATGGAGAAGAAGCATACAATAAATTACAAGGTATTGCTGGATATCATGGAATAATGATAAAAGCACCACAGTATTTATTGTTTTTATCAGATAATTTAGAAAACCATCAAATCAATGTTGGTTACTTTGTGGAAGATATAATATTAAAACTTAGTGAAAAAGAAGTGGATACATGCTGGATTAATATACCTGAAGACGGCGAAATAGTAAAGTTAGCTTTAGGCATAACTGATAACATGGAAGCTGCTGCTTTAGTTGCGATTGGATACGATAAAAATGAAATTAAAGTAGTAAATCAAGTATCTGTCGGAGATAATTACTCAAAATCAGATCTAAAAATAGTGGAAAATAATATATCTACTAGATTAAATGTTGAAGAGATTCTATACTTAGATAAATGGGGAAACAATATTTCAATAGATAAACTAATTGATTTAGGATTGCATGATATATTTCATTACGCAGTTATGGCACCTTCGACATTAAATAGACAACCATGGAGATTTATACTAAGAGATAAACTATTAATAATAGCTATTAGGAATGATGAGAATATCAATAATGAACTTGATTTACTTGATTCAGGAATTATTATGCTATTTATACAAATTATGATGAAAGAATCAAATATACAAGGAAAATGGACTTTGTCAGAATTAAAGGATGAAAAAATACCAGATAATTATAGGGTAATTGGATACTTTTCTTAAATAAAAATAGATAATGTTTTTAAATAATAATTATTTTATTAATAAATAGGTAAATAATAATAGCAAAATTTTTATAATACAGAGGGATATATGAAAAAAAGTATTATACTATTTGTTATTATTATTCTATTAATATTGTTTATTGTGAATTTTTCTTATATAGAAAGCATTTTATTTATGAAGGTTTATTCCGATTATAATGATATGACCAGCATAATGAATAAAAATAATTTCTGTATCCATATGTCAGGTGGAATATGTACAAAAGAAAAAGATTGGTTTCCTTTTGTAATGACGTTTAATGATTATGATATTTCTAAAAAAATAAACGAGGATATCGATATAAGTATAATGTATAATTTTGGTGCATTTGAAAATGGTAGATCAAATTTTTATAATGAAAAATCTGATTACTTCAGTTCTTTTTATGGTGCATATATAATTCAAAGTAAGAATAGATCTCAGACATTTGGCTTTCAAGGAAATGATATTGATACAGATGCTATTATGAAAATCACTAAGTATGATTTACAAGAATTAGTATTGAAGAGCCTAGGATGTCAAAATGTTAACGTTTCTTTTATCATTGATAATGTATATAAAAATATAGCATATCTGTCAATTAATAATTGGATCAGAATTGATTCAACGATTATTTCTGTTAGTCCTTTGCATAAATTTAAAAGAAATCATCTTGCATATATACAATATGGAAAACCACCTTTGCATTATTTTGGTAAAGACTTTGATAAAGAGAAATTAGTGGGTAGGATGTATTGTAAGTATTTTAACGAATATAAATGTACTATATTATTATATATTATTGCTCCAAATACTAGTATAATAGAAAAAACTGATTTAGACATACTTTCAAAGACAGTGATAAACTAAACTATCAATGTTATTGATAAACAATGTTAAAATAAGGTAGTATATAGGATAGATTTGGATATATTCAATATTTGATCAAGATAAATTTGATTAAGAAAATGATGTATATTCGAATCTGCTTCATGCTATACATTTTTGCATTTTACTTTGTAATCGTACTACAAAAGTGCGTAGCCATAAGGTTCGGTGTATAATTAGCATCAAATTTCAGGTTTATTGAAGGGATGATTTTTTATGAAAAATGACATATTAGAATTAGCAAAACAAATACAAGCATACTGCAAGACAGGTCTTTATTATGTAGAAAATGAATATGAGATCGATAGGTATAATCAAATATTGGACGCTAGTATAAAAATTATTTCACAGCTAAGCGATGAAGAACCAGAAAAAATCAAAATATTTCTTAATAATGATGATTTATATATTACACCAAAAATTGATACTAGAATTGTTGTGTTTAATGAAAAAGGAGAATTTTTATTTGTTAAGGAAAAAGTAGACGGTTGTTGGACATTGCCTGGTGGTTTTTGCGATGTTGGGTATTCTCCTTCAGAAGTTGCAGTAAAAGAAACTATGGAAGAAGCTGGAATACTAGTAAAACCTGTTAAATTATTAGGTGTTATTGACAAAAGTAATTATAACCATCCTCGTAATATTTATTATTTGTATACAATATTTTTCCTATGCGAAAAGATTGGAGGCAAAGAAAAACCAGGTATGGAAACATTAGATGTAAATTATTTTTCAATAAATAACTTGCCTACTTTATCCACACATAGGATAACTGAAGAACAACTTCAAATGATGTATAAGTTTTATACTGGAGAGAGAACAGAGGCGTATTTTGATTAGCATTTGTAATTAGATATTAAATTAATTCTCATATTAATAGATATATAATAATAGAATTATCTTGTGGAGTTTTTTTCTATAATGTTATATTTAGAAACATATTGTTAATTATAACAATATCAGACTTATAAGTTAGGTGCATAAAAAAATAAATTGAGGTGATTAAGATGAGTATTTTTGATGATTTAGGAAAAAAAGTTAACAAAGCTGCGAAAGTTGTGGGAGAAAAATCTGGAGAATTAGTGGAAGCAGGTAAGACAAAAGTAGAAACAGAAAAAATTGAGCATGAAATTAATAAATTAATTAAGGAACTTGGTATAAACACATATAGTCTATATAAGGAAGGAAATTTAACTCAAGAAGCATTAATCGAAATCTTGGTTAAATTAGATGAAAAAAAAGCTAAATTAGAAAATATACTAAATAATCAATAGTAGTTAATAACGATATATGTATAAAAAATAAATATAATAGATATGGAATAATAGACTACATAATTATATAGAGAGTATTTTAAAATAATCACGAACATGCTCATGCTAGGGTATATGGAAAGAACTCAAAGAGAATTTATATTATCGCAACTCGCTGGTCTCAAACAGCCGATAATTTTTAACGGTTCTCTTTTCCTTTTTTTGTATTAAATCTTCCGGAGTTTAGCTGTCTAAAACATAATGGAAAATTTGAAAACGATTATGTATAAATCTTAATTTCATTATGTAATGTTTTAATACTAAAATTTATGTACGGAATATACTATTGTATTAAAGGTATTGTGAAAAACGTTATTGTTACTGTGCTAGCAGGGGACATAATAAATTAATTTATAATAGATATATTTATTATTTTTTTTATTACTAACTTATAAATCATTCTAACAAATAAATGCCTTGACCCTAATATATAAATGTACTATATTTATAAATATAGTACATTTATATATTAGGAGATAAAAATGAATAAAGCTGAAATTAGAACAAGGAATAAAATAGATAAAATTCTAACCACTATAATTAAATTGTTTAGTGAAAATGACATAAAAAAAGTCACTATGGATGATATTGCTCGGCAAGCAAATGTATCAAAGATGACATTGTATAAGTATTTTGGTGATAGAGAAAGTCTATATAAATATGTCTTTAAATGGGTAGTAAAACAACATGATTCACAATTAGAAAAAGTTTTTTCGTCTAAAGATAATACAACTCAGAATATGATAGCATTTCTTAACGTATCAGTCGATTTTATTGACAAAATGCATTATGCATTATGTATGAAATTGAGTCAATTCGATGACGATATTAAAAAAGAATTTACATCATTAAATCATAAAAATAAAACTATAATGATAGATCTTATTATGCAAGGCAAAAAAAACATGTTAATAAGCAGAGATATTAGTAATGAGTGTATATATCACTACATAGATATGGGTCTATGCTATTATATAAACAACACCGATTATCGTAAAAAAATTTTAAGTGATAATACTTTTAGAAAAGAGTTTATGACATTTTTATTGAGTCATGTTTTTGTTAATTTTTCGCATTTTGATTTATAAGAAATTTATATGATTTCGGTTTAGAAATTTAAGATTGGAGGTCAATTTATGATATCTAATAATAAAAGTATATTGAATTATTACATTACACTAGCAGTAAATGGATCTGCAAATGATATAGATATAATTATGAAAGATATAAATAGAGAAATGACGATTGAAAATTCAAAATTCATCGATTTTGCACTAGGACATGTCGAAACAGATGAGGGAATAGATAGGATATCTCATTATTTATTTAATGGAACCCAGATCCAAAGAAATTATTGCACGTTATATTTCAATAGACGTAATGACTGGGATATTGTTAGTAAAGCATATAAAATGGGTTTAATAGATGTAATACAAGCCTATTCAAGATAGTAACAACCTTCGTAAGAAAGTTCTTTTTTTGCCTTGATAAGTAGCTGAGATAGAGTTTTTAGATAATGATTTTCTTCGAATTAAAAGAATAATATGATAATTACATAGAGATAATTATACGAAATAAAAGGAATTTTAGTTTATTACGTCGAATAATGTATATTAGATACGTAATCTAAACTCAAAATGTTACATAAAAGAGTATAAAATTTACAACATTTTAATATCATAATCTAAAAAAATGTTATGATATATTTAACATCTTTTCATAGATTGGATGCAAATAGATACGAAATGGATGAGGTAAACAATAATGAATAACAGAAAGGCAATTAGAATTTTAATTTTAAACTTTTCTCTAGCAGTTGTAAATATAATCATATTTTCTCCTGGACTTATAGGATTGCGATTGACAGGGGGGAGTATATTTGATACTGCTTTAGCTAGCACCATCCTTTTTTTAGATATTGCCATTTTTATTTATGCCAATTATCTAATTTTAACAAAACAACAAAAAGTAATACTCTCAAGAGAACTAAAAAATATGGAAGATTACGAAAGTGCGTTAAATGCACATAAGAATAATAAAACTTTTAAAAAGAATGTGCACATCATTCTCGATCAAATGGATAGGATTGAAAAGAAAAAGCAAATGTTCTTAGATTTATTACATCAAGAATTTAATGCTGGAGAAATGAGTTTTGAAAAATTTCAAGGGGTTGTTACTAATGTAGAGAAAATTTTTTATATGAATATCAAGAGTATTATACATAAGATTAATGCATTCGATGAGGATGATTATAATTTTATAAAAAAAGAGAATGCAAAGGCTACCTTTACTGATCAATTTATAAAGGAAAAGTTAAGTGTTTATCAAGAGTATGTATTTTTTGTAAAGGAAGCTACAGAAGACAATGAAGAGATATTGTTGAAATTAGATAAACTTTTACTGGAGTTATCCAAGCTAGATTGTATAGAAGAAAATGAAATTGATCAAATGGAAGAGATAAAATCTATCGATGAGTTGATAAAGAATACAAAATACTATAAATAGAGAAAGGATTTAATAAAATGACAAAAAACGTAAAAGTATTTTTAATGATCTTTGGAATTGCTATTGTTATTTTTGGAGTAGTATATTCAGGTATTAATTTAACAAAAAACTTTGGAAAAAGTTCTGGGGAAGTAAGTGCTGAGAAAGCGGAAAAACAGCTTGATAAAATAGTAAAAGATATTTCAATTCATACTGTTGAACCGATAAAAGGTCAAATTGCAGATCTGTCTTCAAATGTAAAGGATTCCCTTCCGGAAATCTCGAAATATGAAACTCAAGTTGATCCTGATTCAAAAAATTATATCGAAATATTTTCATCCACTGAAAAGGCAGGAAGTGGTACCGATGGCTGGTTGGTAGATATGGCAAAAGCATTTAATGATGCGTCCATTACCATCGACGGAAAAGATGTATCAGTGCAAATAAGAGGGATCGCTTCAGGTACTGCAACAGATTACATATTATCTGAGAAATATTTACCCGATGCATTTTCACCATCAAACGAGCTTTGGGGAGAAATGATAAAATCAGCAGGTGTAAATATATCTCTAATTGATAAGAAACTTGCAGGAAATGTTGCTGGGATTCTTTTATCACAAAATAAATATGATGAATTGATTGAAAAATATGGTGCAGTTAATACTAAAACTATTACAGAGGCTGTTTCAAATAATGAAATAGCAATGGGATATACCAATCCATTTGCCAGTTCTACGGGTTTAAACTTTTTATTAACTACATTGAATACTTTTGACAGTAAGGATCTGCTTAGTGAAAAAGCAGTAGAAGGTTTTGAAAAATTTCAAAACAATATTCCATTTGTGTCTTTCACAACATTACAAATGAGAGAATCAGCAGAATCAGGCGTACTTGATGGTTTTGTTATGGAGTATCAAACTTATGCGAACTCACCTGAAATTAATACTAATTATGTATTTACTCCTTTTGGGGTAAGGCATGATAGTCCAATTTATGCAATTGGAAATTTATCTTCTGAGAAAACTCAGATATTAAATGCTTTTATAGATTTTTGTAAACAAGAAAGTAATCAAAATTTAGCAACACAGTATGGTTTTAATGGAATGGATGAGTACAAATCTGAGTTTGAACCTATTGATGGTGAGATTATCACTCGGGCACAAAAGCTATGGAAAGAGAAGAAAAATGGAACCAAGAGTATATGCGCGGTTTTTGTTGCAGATATCTCAGGAAGTATGCATGGGGAACCCTTAAATAAACTTAAAGAATCTTTATTATCAGGACAAAAATATATTGGTAATGAGAATAGGGTTGGTCTTATTACATATTCTAATGATGTAATAATGGATTTGCCTATTGGTGAATTTGATATAAACCAAAGATCCTATTTTACAGGTGCAGTAAATCGACTCACTGCTTCTGGGGGAACGGCGACTTTTGATGGTATAGCCGTAGCCATACAGATGATACAAGAAGAAATGGCAAAAACACCTGACCTAAAACCTATGATATTTGTTCTTAGTGATGGAGAAACTACTGTTGGACATTCTTTAAATGAAATTGAGGATATTATAAGGGCATATAAAATTCCAATCTATACAATAGGTTATAATGCTAATATTGATGCCTTACAGAGTATTTCAAGCATTAATGAAGCCACAAGCATCAATGCAGACACAGATGATGTTATCTATAAATTAGGAAATTTATTTAATGCACAAATGTAAATAGAAAAGGAAGGTGAGTATTTTGGCTTTTTCAATGGAAGTTACGAATGTAGAAGAAGTGAAAAATAATGTAATTGAGCAAGTAAAACCGAAATCAGATGAAGTTATTAAACTGGAGATGACAGCTAAACAAAATATAGCTGAAATTATTGATTTAGATATTGATTCGTTATCAAAAAGAAAAGAGATCCTACAATCAATAGAATCTTTTGGTACAAGTTCAATGAAAAATTCGGCAAGTAAAAATACGTTGTTACAAACTACTGTTGGAAATTTATCTAAGACTGGAGACGAAGGAAATATTGTAGCAAATGGATTAATGGAATTACATAGGGAAATAAAAGACCTTGATCCTAGTATGATTGACTTTACTAAAACCGGTTTGTTTGGAAAAATATTTAATCCTATTAGATCGTATTTTGCAAAATATCAGAAAGCAGATGGGGCTATTGCAGATATTGTTGAGTCCTTGGATAAAGGGAAAAATGTTTTGAAAAATGATAATACTACATTAGAGATAGAGCAACAGTCTTTACGGGAATTAACGAAAAAACTGATGAAAGAAATTCAACTGGGAATATTGATGGATGAAACCCTAGAAAAAGAGATTCAATTGATAGAAGCAAATATGGAACAAGATGAAAAAGTGAAGTTTATGAAGGAGGAAATTTTATTTCCATTAAGACAGCGACTAATGGATATGCAGCAAATGATTGCAGTGAACCAACAAGGGATTATGGCAATAGAAGTTGTAATTCGTAATAATAAAGAATTGATAAGAGGCGTTGAAAGAGCAAAGAATGTGACTGTTTCTGCTTTAAAAATTTCAGTTACCGTCGCCAGTGCTCTCTACAATCAAAAGATTGTATTGAAAAAAATTCAGTTACTAAATGAAACTACCAATAATATCATTAGCAGTACATCCAAGATGTTAAAAGAACAAGGACAAGAGATTCATAAGCAATCTATCGAATCAAATATTTCTGTAGAAACTTTAAAAGTAGCTTTTGAAGATGTCATTTCTACATTGGATTCAATAAGTACATATAAGCAAGCTGCATTACCTCAAATGAAAAACACAATTCAACAGTTTAAAGAATTGGCAGATATGGGAGAACAACAGATCCAAAAGTTAGAAAAGGGGCATAATCTTGTGATCTAAGTCTTAAATAGAATAAAAGAAGTTAAAATAATTCCTTTTTTTTTCATTTTGTTGGTATGGGCAGGAAACAGATGAAGAGGAATTAGAAAATATAGCTATTAATAACTAGTAATTAATAACATAAAGCATTCTCCTTGTTTTATTTTTAGTCATAAAATATTATAATAGTATTAAATAATATTATGAGGGACAGGAGTAGTTACATATGGAGAAAAAAAACAAAGTGATTGCGAAAATTCAAAATGTTGAGTATACGTTAGTTGGAGATATAGATCAAAAACAAGTTGATAAAATAAATACTGTTGTAAATGAAATGATTGAAGAAGTAAGAAAATCCAATCCCTTCATGAATAAAAATATGACTTTTATATTATGTAGTTTAAATTTGTCAGATGAAATACTAAAACTTCAAGACAAATATAGTGTATTAGAAAAAAAATTAGATCAAATTGAAGATATTAATGATTTAAAAGAGCAATTAAATACATATAAGGAATATAATAAACAAAATAATGTAACAATAAGTGAGTTAAAACAGCAAAAAGAAAAATATAAAAGAGAAGTGCAAAAATCAAATGAACTTATAGAGAAGTATACTAAGAAGATTAAACAGTATAAATTTGATCTGGAAGAAAGCAGAAAAACAATATTAGATCTACAAAATCAATTATTTGAAAGTCAAATAGAATTAGTGAAATCTAACAAATCATCTGTTGAAAACATAGAATAAATTATTTAAATAAAACTTCTAGTGTAAGACTGGAAGTTTTTTTAATGAATAATTTAATAACTTCCTTACCATTAGTATGTATAAACGATTTATTTTTTGATATGAAAAATTTATTACAGTAACAGATTAAAATTTAGTACATATAATAATATAGAAAAAATAAAAGGAGGTTACTTAGATGGAATTAGACGCAAGAATGGAAGGTCCCGGTAGCGGTGGTGGCGGCGGCTGCAGTGAACAACGAAAATTTGAAGTAGATTGTCTAAAAGTAAAAAAAGTATATTTTTCTTGTCAATTAAGAGAATGTATAGAAAATCAAGTGTTTGATTTAGACTATCCACAAGGATGTAATAGAGATTATAACTTTGTTAGATGCGAATTTGGTGAAGCTTCCATAGAACATATTAAATGTGTTCCACTATTTACTGAAATTGATGAATTTTACGCAAAACTAAGAGGAGTAGTTGCTGTTCCTGTTTATGTAGTAGTTAAAAGAAAATGTGATGGTGATATCTTAAAATTACCTGCTAGACCTATAATAGATGGAGTAAAACAAAGAGATAATAAGGTAAGATTCCCGATAGATATATTAGTATATGCTCCAGCAGATTACTTACGTCAAGGTAGGTTCCAAGCTGATGCTGAATCTATAGCTGAATGTGATCCACAACTTGTAGAATTTACAGGGAATGATAATGTTGAATTAACAATAGGTTTCTTTATAATAGTAAAAATAATTTCAGAAGTACAGTTAAAGATACCTACATTTGGTTTTTGTGAGATACCTGAACCTTGTGATGAAATTTCACCTATTAGTGAGGAATTTTGTGAAATGTTTTTAAATGAAGAAGTTACTCCATTCCCAGAAGAATTTTTCCCACCTCAAAGGAAGAGAAGGGATAGATGTTAAAAAAAGGCTGAGCGCTCAGCCTTTTTTTTTATATTTAATTCATTATTGACAAAAGAAATTTAATATGCTATGATTTTCTTGAATTCCCATAGATTTAGTAGGAATTAATAGGAGTGAAAAATGTGAGATTATCTACAAAAGGACGATATGGTGTAGCGGCAATGTATGAATTATCTACCCACTATGAAGAGAGGTCGGTGTCTTTAAAAGAAATCGCACAAAGACAAGATTTTTCCGAATCATATTTAGAACAATTGTTTTCAATATTAAAAAAAGAAAGGCTTGTTATTAGTAAAAGAGGTGCAAGCGGTGGATATAAACTGGCAAAACCTCCTGAAAGAATAACAGTAGGAGACATTATTAGAGCTTTAGAAGGACCTATAGAATTTTCTGAATGTGTAGGTGGTAGTGAGGACTATAAATGTAATAAATCTACAGTTTGTGTAACAAGAGATATTTGGGAAAAGGTAAATGAAAGCATTAATAATATTATTGATAATATCACGTTAAAAGATTTACTAGAAAAAAATAAACATACGAAAGAGGGAGTTTGATTACTATGAATAGAGTGTATTTTGATTATGCAGCAACGACTCCTGTAGATGGAGAAGTAATTGAGATTATGATGCCATTGTTTAATGAGAAATTTGGCAATCCTTCTAGTATTTATTCTTACGGAAGAGAAGCAAGGAAAGAAATTGATGAAGCCAGAGAAAAAGTTGCTAAGAGTATAAATGCTAAAGACAATGAGATTTTTTTTACGGGTGGTGGAACAGAAGCAGATAATTGGGCAATTAAAGGGATAGCTTTTGCAAACAAGCATAAGGGTAACCATATAATTACTACAAAGATAGAACATCATGCAGTTTTGCATACATGTGAGTATTTAGAAAAACAAGGATTTGAAGTTACTTATCTAAATGTAGATAAATACGGAAAAATAGATTTGAAAGAATTAATAGAAGCCATAAAGGATACTACTATATTGATTAGCATTATGTTTGCAAATAATGAGATTGGAACTATTCAACCAATTAAAGAAATTGGGAGTATTGCTAAGGATAATAATGTATACTTTCATACTGATGCAGTACAAGCTTTGGGAAATGTAGTAATAGATGTTGAAGAATTAAATATTGATCTTCTTTCTATTTCATCTCATAAGATATATGGTCCAAAAGGGATAGGAGCTCTTTATATAAGAAAACATACTAAAATTGATAATTTACTTCATGGTGGTGCTCAAGAAAGAAAAAAAAGATCTGGAACAGAAAATACAGCAGGAGTTGTGGGTTTTGGAAAAGCTTGTGAATTAGTTACAAAAGATATAGAAAATCATATTAAAAAAATGAAACAGTTTAGAAGTTATATTATTGATAAGATATCTTCAAAAATAACTCATATTCAATTAAATGGACATCCTACTGACAGGTTGCCTGGTAATGTAAATATAAGTTTTGAGTATATAGAAGGAGAAGCATTATTATTAAGTTTAGATCTAATGGGAATAGCTGCATCAAGTGGATCGGCATGTACATCAGGTTCATTAGATCCGTCACATGTACTTTTAGCGATAGGACTTACCCATGAAATTGCCCATGGATCATTAAGAATTACTTTTGGCAAATATACTACACAACAAGAAATAGACTATCTTATAGAGCAATTGCCACCAATTGTACAAAGATTAAGGGATATGTCTCCATTATACAATAAAGGAGGAAAATAAAATGTATACAGATAAAGTTATGGAGTATTTTTCAGAACCTAAAAATGTAGGTGAAATTGAAAACGCTGATGGAGTAGGTGAAGTAGGGAGTGCTACATGTGGCGATATTATGAAAATATTTATTAAAATAGAAAATGATGTTATTGTAGATGTAAAATTTAAGACTTTTGGATGTGGAGCTGCTATTGCAAGTAGTAGTATGGCAACAGAAATGATAAAAGGTAAAACAATTGAAGAAGCTGAAAAGATTACCAATAAAATGGTTGTTGAAGAATTAGGAGGATTACCCAACGAAAAAGTACATTGTTCAGTTTTAGCTGAGGAAGCAATCAGAGCTGCTATAAAAGACTACAAAGATAAAAACAAAGGTTAGTAGGAAGATATATTATATATGTGATATTATATTGAACATGCTTGTGGGATACGTCAAAATAGTAATATAGACTAGCTATGTGAATTGATATAATTATTTGCATTTAATTTATCTGCAAGATAGGCTTAAATATGCTAATATACGCTTAGAATGTATTTTTGGCAAGTATCTTTTTATATAAGTTCGTTTTTTAGGGAAAAAAACAATTATTTGGTATTTTCATAAAAAGTATTAAAGTTAATGTGCAAATATAGCCAATATAATACATAAATATTTACAATGTTTTACTTGCTTATATTATAAATATACTGGTAAAATTATAAATAAACTTATTATAAGGAGATACTTAATGGTTTTAAATAAAAAGCAATATAATTTAGTTTTTGATATAGGAATTTTTCTAGTAATAGCATTGATTTTTATATCTATAGGAAAAAACATCTTAGATGTTGTTAGTCCTTTTATTATTTCATTGGTAGTGGCGTATTTGTTGAACCCTTTAGTTACATATTTACAAAAGAAACGTATCAATAAAATTATATCAATATTAATAGTATTTTTAGTAATAATATTGATTGTTGTTGGAATATTTATGACATTTATTCCTAAGTTGTCTTTTGATTTAAGTGTATTAGGAGAAGATATACCATTTATCATTAACGGTATAGTAGATTTTGTAAATGATCTAAAAAATGGGACGCTTGTTTTTATACCAATAGATATTTCTGCATTTATAGATCTTGATGCTGAATTAGCTAATATAGCGGATATAATTAAACAATATATTGCTTCATTTTCGTCAAAAGTTATTGCTAGTACAGGTAAACTAGTAAATATAATTATGATTCCTATAATAACCTTTTATTTTTTAAAAGATAAAGAAGAGTTTTTATCAACTATTTCGGATGCGTTACCTATAAAAGTTAAAAGACATATATATAATTTAACTAAGGATATAGATACTGTTATTGGAGGATTTATAAGGGGACAATTAACAATTGCTTTATTTGTGGGAATTCTTACTGGTATTGGGTGTAAAGTGATTGGAATTCCTTATACTATAACAATTGGTGTAATTGCAGGAATAACCAATATAATACCTTATTTTGGGCCGTGGTTAGGAGGAATAATGCCTATTGTATTAGCATTGACCACTAACCCTATACTAGCACTGTGGGTATTAATTTGGATTATTATTGTTCAACAAATAGAATCGAATTTTTTATCTCCTCAAATAATGTCTCAAAGCGTAGGGCTACACCCAATAACTGTAATGTTTTCTATTCTTTTATTTGGTAATATTTTTGGAATATTAGGAATGATAATTGGGGTACCAATTGCTGGAGCTACAAAAGTTTTAGTGAAGTACATTGTTAATTATAGAAATAATTTAAGATCCATTGACAAAGTTAAATAATTTATTTATAATTCACAATATAATAATATATGGAAAAAAAACTATGATTGAAACTAGTATTTCTAATGCTGAAAATATAGAGATAAAATCCTTGGCTGAAAGATTTTTTTAACGATTAGAAAGAAGCAATTCTTGAGTTTTAAGGCTAAATAAAATGCCTTACGTTAATATTACGTTATCTAAATAAGCGAATCCGATGATTAAATAGGGTGGTACCGCGATAATTCGTCCCTTGCAAAGCAAGTGGGCGTTTTTTGTAGTTTGCTAGGAATATTTATACGATATATTGTATTTAAAATATTATAGTTTTTAGATGGAGGTAAATATGAAAGAATTTAGTTTAAATGAGATTAGAGAATTATTTTTAAATTTTTTTGAAAAGAAGGATCACGTTAGATTGCCTAGTGCACCTTTAGTACCAATAAATGATAATAGTTTATTATTGATAAATTCAGGAATGGCTCCGTTGAAATCTTATTTTACAGGTGATGAAAAGCCGCCAGGAAAAAGGGTCACTACATGTCAAAAGTGTATTAGAACTCCCGACATAGAAAATGTAGGGAAAACTGCACGACATGGAACTTTTTTTGAAATGCTTGGCAATTTTTCTTTTGGTAATTACTTTAAGAAAGAAGCAATAGCATGGGGTTGGGAGTTTGTAACAAAAGAAATGGAAATACCATTAGAAAAATTATATGTATCAATCTATGAAAATGATGATGAAACATATGAAATATGGAAAAATCAAATAGGTTTGCCAAACGATAAAATAGTACGATTAGGAAAAGAAGATAACTTCTGGGAACATGGACTTGGTCCTTGTGGACCATGTTCTGAGATATATTATGACAGAGGTAGCAAGTATGGTTGTGATAATCCTAATTGTTCAGTGGGATGTGATTGTGATAGATATATAGAATTTTGGAATCTAGTATTTACACAATTTGATAAAGATGAACAAGGCAATTATAACACTCTAGCTAATCCTAATATAGATACTGGCATGGGATTAGAAAGAATGGCAACTATAATGCAAGGTGTAGATACTATTTTTGAAGTTGACACAATAAAGCAAATTATGAACAAAGTATGTGAATTAGCAAAAGTAAAATATAGTGAAGATGAAAAAGTTGATATTTCTATAAGAGTGATTACTGACCATATTAGGAGTGTAACATTTATGGTGGGTGATGGTGTACTACCTAGTAATGAAGGTAGAGGTTATGTATTAAGAAGACTCTTGCGAAGAGCAGCAAGACATGGGAAATTATTGGGTATTGAAGGATTGTTTCTATATAACTTATCTAAAGAAGTTGAAAAGGTTTCAGGAAAAGCTTATCCAGAAATAAATGAAAAATTAGATTATATTGTTAAAATAATAAAAATTGAGGAAGAAAAATTTCAAGAAACTATAGATCAAGGATTAATAATACTAGAAGAAGAAATCAGAGACTTGCAAAAAAACAATGAAAAAGTATTATCAGGAAAGAGTGCATTTAAATTGTATGATACTTTTGGTTTCCCACTTGATTTAACAAAGGATATTCTTGATGAAGAAAATTTATTAGTCGATGAAGTAACATTTAATGAGGAAATGAAAAAACAAAAGGAGAGAGCAAGAAAAGCCCGTCTTGAAAAAGATATAGAAGTATGGAAAGATGATCCTTTTGAATATATGGATTCAGATATATCAACTGAATTTGTGGGTTATGACAATTTAATATGTAGTAGTAGTATAATTGGAATTGTTAATGAAGGAATCCCAAAAGATAAGGTGGTTCAAGGCGATAAAGTATTGATTTTACTTAATAGTACGACTTTTTATGCTGAAAGTGGAGGTCAAAAAGGGGATAAAGGTCAACTTATTACTGATACAGGAATTGTTGAAGTATATGATTGTAAAAAAGGAAGTTTGGGAAGACATATCCACTATGGAAAGGTGATAAAAGGAGAAATATTAATAAACCAAGTATCACAAGTGAAAGTAGATAGTAAAAACAGGCTTTCAGTAGCAAGAAATCATACTAGCACGCATTTGCTTCAAAAATCTTTAAAAGAAGTTTTAGGAGACCATGTGGCACAAGCAGGTTCGCTTGTAGATTCAAAAAGACTTAGATTTGATTTTAATCATTTTGAGAAATTAACTGATGAAGAATTATTATTAGTTGAGAATAATATAAATAATGTCATTTATTCTTCTCTAGAAGTAAAAGTATTTGAAACAGATATAAATACTGCTAAAGAATTAGGAGCTACTGCATTATTTGGAGAAAAATATGGCGATATTGTAAGAGTGGTAAAAATAGGGGAATATAGTACTGAGTTATGCGGAGGAACACATCTTAAAAATGCTAGTGAAGCTGGTTTGTTTAAAATCATATCAGAATCAGGGATAGCTTCAGGTGTAAGAAGGATTGAAGCTGTTACTGGTTATAATGCATATGAATATGTAAATAACATAGAGAAAGAAGTTAACGATATATCTCAAGTATTAAAAGTTAAACCGGAAAATATAATGCAGAGGATAGAAGATGCATTAATTACAATTAAAGATTTAGAAAAAGAAAATAAGATACTAAAACAAAAATTGAATAGAGGATTAATTGATAATTATATTGAAAACTTTCAAACTATCGAAGGTATAAAATCTGTAATTACAGTATTAGATGATTTATCTATGGATGATTTAAGAAAAATAGCAGATCAAATCAGAGATAAAATTCAATCTGGAATAGTTTTGTTAGGCTCAAGTAACAACGATAAAGTTAACTTTGTTGCTATGGCAACTAAAGATGTAGTGAAAAAAGGTTTTCATGCTGGTAAATTAATTAAAGAAGTGGCAAGTATCACTGGTGGTGGAGGCGGTGGACGTCCTGATATGGCACAAGCAGGTGGCAAAGATTCTTCAAAATTAAATGAGGCTTTAAAAGCTGCAAATTTAATTATTTTGAAGCAATTAGAAAAATAAGGGTGAAATTCCTTGTAATTTTATTTTTTATGTTTTAAACTTGTAATATAAGGTAAGTATAATTATATGTTTACTTTTATAGGAGGAGAGTGTATGGAGAAAAATAAGGATTATACAGTAAAGTTCAAAATAGAAAAAGATAGATCTCAAGAAATTAAAGAACTAGTAGAAGAAGTATATACAGCTCTCACTGAAAAAGGGTATAAACCAGTCAATCAAATTGTTGGATATATTATGTCAGGAGATCCAACATATATAACAAGTTATAAAAATGCAAGAAATATAATAAGAAAAATTGATAGAGATGAATTACTAGAAGAACTTGTTAATTTCTATTTTAATAATCTTGGATAAAAGGATATTAGAAGACTCTTTTAAGGTCTTTAAGGTTGTTGACAAATTCATCAACCGAAGACTTTTGAAAAATTTGAAGTTTAATGCGTACCAAAAACCGAGGAGCGGAGCGTATACTAGAAATACGTGAGCACGGTAACGCTGAAATTTGAACTTTTCAAAAGTCTCAGAAGACCGGTTTTAGGGTCTTCTATAAGTTTGAGGTGAAAATTGATATACAACAAACTAGGTAAAACGGAAATCAAAGTTTCTAAAATATGTTTTGGTAGTTTGACCATCAGTCCCCTTCAGTTAAATATGACGCCAACAGAAGGCGGTAAGATTATTTCATATGCTATGGAAAATGGAATAAATTTTATTGATACGGCTGATCTTTATAATAATTACCAACATATACGAAAAGCAATGGATTTTTCATCAAATGAATTAATTATTTCTACAAAATCATATGATTATAGTGAGCAGGGAGCTAAAAAAAGTCTTTCAAAAGCATTAAAGGATTTAAAAAGAGAGTATATAGATATTTTTTTATTACACGAACAAGAGAGCAAAAATACAATTCGAGGTCATTGGGAAGCTATAGAGTTTTTATTAAAAGAAAAGAAAAAAGGTAACATTAGAGCAATTGGAATATCTACCCACAGGGTTGAAGCAGTTTACGCAGTGTGTGAATATGACCAACTAGATGTTATACATCCTATACTAAATTTTAGAGGATTAGGTATAGAAGATGGTACTAGATTAGAAATGGAAGAAGCTATATGTTATGCAAAGGAAAAAGGCAAAGGAATATATGGTATGAAAGCCTTTGGTGGCGGTAATCTTATTAATAATCTAGAGGAATGCTTTGAATATGTTAATAATTTGGATATTTTAGACTCTTTTGCTATGGGGATGAGTAGTACTGCTGAAGTTGACTATAATATTAATAAATTGTTATGCAAAGAAATCGATTATGCTACACTTAACACCATTAAAAATAAAAAACGAAAACTTCTTATTGATTATTGGTGTACTGGATGTGGAAAATGTGAAGAGAAATGTCATCAAAATGCCATTAAAATTATAAATAATAAAGCTGTAGTAGAAGAAAGCAAATGTTTATTGTGTGGATACTGTGGAGCTTATTGCCCTCATTTTTGTATAAAAATTATTTAGGAGCAAAATATGAAAGATAGAATATTAGGACTTGATCTGGGTGATAAATATATTGGGATTGCAATTTCTGATTTGTTATCAATTACAGCTCAAGGTGTTACTACATTAAAACGTAAAACATTAATAGAAGATTTTAATGAAATAATGAAATTAGTGGATGAATATAATATTAAAAAGATTGTTATTGGTTTGCCAAAAAATATGAATGGAACTATTGGCAAACAAGGTAATAAAGCTGTTAATTTTGGGAATTATTTAAGTAAGAGGATAGATTGCGAAGTTGTACTTTGGGATGAAAGATTATCAACTAAAATTGCAGAGAATATATTGATTGAAGCAAATATAAGAAGAGATAGAAGAAAAAATGTAATTGATAAACTTGCTGCGCAAAATATTTTGCAAAGTTATATGGATTCTATAATATAGAAGGAGGAAGAAAATTTGAATGAAGATGGAAATAATATAGTGTTATTAGATCAAGACGGTAATGAAATAGAATTTGAATTAGTAATAACTATTGAAAAAGATGGAAAAGAGTATGCATTACTAAAGAATAAAGATGAAGATTCGGAAGATATGTTTGCATTTATGATCGATAAGGATGAAGAAGGTGAGGTGTTAATACCTGTAGAAGATGATGAAGAGATAGAACAAATTCAAAATATATATAATGAGATTTTAGATGGAGAATAAAAAAAATAGTGATCATATTTAATAATGAGTCTATTGAAGGATGTTTTATTAAAAGGTTGAATAGATTTTTAGGCTTAGTTTTAATAAAAGATAAGGAAGAATTGGTTCATATACCAAATACGGGACGAATGTCGGAGTTGTTGACTTTAGGTGCTAAAGTTTTGTTAGAGAAAAGCAACTCAAGAAACAGAAAAACAAAATATACGTTGAAACTTGTATTATATAAAGAAATATGGATTTGTATTGATTCATTAATTACTAATAAAATAGCTTATGAATATTTAGAAGAACACAAAAAAGGTATAATTAATCGTGAAGTTAAATATTTAAATAGTAGATTTGATTTTACTTTAACTACTCCAAGTGAAAAAACTTATATAGAAGTTAAAAGTGTAAATCTAGTAAAAGATGGCATAGCATTTTTCCCTGATGCACCTACGACTAGAGGAACTAAACATATTTTAGAATTAAAAAAATGCATTCAAGAGGGATTTAAAGCATTGGTTATTTTTATTGTGCAAAGAAATGATGCATATAGCTTCAAACCTAATGTTGAGGTTGATAAAGGTTTTGTAATAGCATTAAAAGATGCATATAATAATGGCTTAGAAGTGTTAGTTTTGAAATGTAGAATAAATAAGAAGGAAATATCAATAGAACGAAAAATAGATTTTAATATAGCTCCTTGACAAAAGAAAATTATCGTTATAGTACTTAAGTGATAATAATTATTAATTGATAAAGTGGTGATAATAATGTCAAAGAAGATTGAGGAATTAGCAATTTTATTAAAACAAAAAGGATATAAATTGACTCCTCAACGTAGATATATTCTCGAAACTATTATGAAGAATAGTCAAAATCATCTAAACATAGATGAAATATATACAGAAGTAAAAAAAACATGTCCTGAGATAGGTATTGCTACTATTTATAGGACTGTACAATTACTTGAAGAAATTGGTATGTTAGCAAAACAATATTTTGATGATGGGTGTTATAGATATGAGTTAGCGGATCAAAATAAAACACATAATCATCACCATTTAGTTTGTAATTGTTGTGGTCGAGTTATAGAAATCCAAGATAATTATTTTCAAGAGCTTGAACAATATATAGAAAAAAATAAAAATTTTAAAATTACAAATCATAATGTAACTTTTTATGGTATATGTGAAAAATGTTATTCAAAAGATACGGAAACAAACAATTGAAAGGAGAATTTTTTTGACAACAAAAAAAAGTAAATTAAGGGTTATCCCTTTAGGTGGACTAGGAGAGGTCGGTAAGAATATTACGTTATTTGAGTACAAAAGGGATATTATTATTATAGATTGTGGTCTTGCATTTCCAAGTGAGGATATGTACGGGATTGATATAGTTATTCCTGACTATACTTATATAATTAATAATAAAGATAGGGTAAAAGGGATTTTTCTAACCCATGGTCACGAGGATCATATAGGAGGAATTCCATACTTATTAAAAGAACTAAATGTACCAATATATGGTACTAAACTTACAATAGGTCTCGTAGATAACAAACTTAAAGAACATAATTTAATAAATACTACTGAAAGGGTTATAGTGAAGCCAAGAGATGTAATTAAACTTGGTGGTTTTGAAGTTGAATTTATTAGAACAAATCATAGCATTGCTGATAGTGTAGCGTTATATATAAAATGTGAGTCTGCGAAAGTTCTTCATACAGGAGATTTTAAGGTTGACTTTACACCAATTGACGAAAAAATAATTGATTTAAAAAGATTTGCAGAGTTAGGAGCGTCAGGAATTGATCTATTAATGGCAGATAGTACTAATGTTGAATTACCAGGATATTCACTTTCAGAAAGTTCAGTAGGTAAAACTTTTATGGACTTATTCGATGGAGTTAACAGTCGAATAATAGTTGCAACATTTGCTTCAAATGTTCATCGAATACAACAGGTGGCCAACGCTGCTTTAGCTCATAATAGAAAGATAGTAGTTAGTGGACGAAGTATGGTAAATGTGTTTACTACTGCATTGGAACTTGGTTATATAAAAGTACCAAGTGAATCTATAATTGATATAAGAGATATAAATAAATATGAACCTTCAGAGATAGTTGTTATTACTACTGGAAGTCAAGGTGAACCTATGGCAGCACTTAGTAGAATGTCGGCAGGCGAGTATAGACAATTATCAATTAAAAAGGATGATTTAGTAATAATATCAGCATCACCGATCCCTGGTAATGAAAAAATGATAATAAAGGTTATTAATAATTTATTTAAATTAGGCGCAGAAGTAATATATGAGAAATTGGCTGAAGTTCATGTTTCAGGACATGCAAAACAAGAAGAATTAAAATTAATTCATACTTTAGTAAAGGCAAAGAATTTTATGCCAGTACATGGTGAATATAGAATGCTAATGCGTCATGCTATGCTTGCTAGAAAACTTGGAATGGAAGAAAAAAATACTTTAGTGATAGAAAATGGTACTGTTATTGAAGTGGATAGTAATGAGAGTAAGGTAGTTGGAAGAGTTCCTTCAGGAATAACATTAGTTGATGGATTAGGTGTAGGAGATGTTGGAAATATTGTATTGAGGGATAGAAGACACTTGTCTCGTGATGGACTATTTATTGTAGTAGTTACATTGAGTAAAGGAAAGACAATGGCAGGTCCTGATGTTATTTCTAGAGGTTTTGTATATGTAAGAGAATCAGAAGAACTAATAAATAATGCTAGAAATGTTGTAAGGGAAGCATTGAATAGATGTGAGGAAAAAAAATTGCATGAATGGAATAAGATAAAGGGTGAAATAAAAGATAGTTTGGATCAATTCTTATATGAAAAAACAAAAAGAAGACCTATGATCCTTCCAATACTTATGGAAGTATAAAAACAAAATTAATAAGAACTGTTTGTTTCTTAGGATAAGAAAATGTTACTATATATCATTTTCTTGTTCTAAGAGAATAGATACATTTTTTTTAGTATATATTTTGTCAACTGTGAGAATGTTAGTTAGTTTTAACTATTCTTATTTCAAAGGAGTATAAATGGGAACAATAAATCAAGACTATATTGAAGAATATATAAGAAGCTTAATAATCGAAGAAGACCATTATTTAAATAAATTGGAAAAGCATGCACATAGTTATAATATACCAATAATACATACTGAAGTTAAAAGATTATTATCAGTAATAATAAAAAGTAATAATATCAAATCTATATTAGAAGTTGGTACAGCAATAGGATATTCATCTATTGCTTTTTATCACGCTATGAATTATACCGGAAAAATATTATCTATTGAAAATAATGAAGAAATGTACAAACAGGCACTGAAAAATATAGAAAATGCGGGACTTATAGGTAATATTGAGATTTTATTTGGTGATGCTAATGTTAAGATCAAAGAACTAGAAGGTACGTATGATTGTATTTTTTTAGATGGAGCAAAAGGCCATTATATACATTTATTAGAAGATTGTTTGAGACTATTAAAATCTGGAGGACTTCTAATATCAGATAATGTTTTATTTAGAGGAATGATTGCTTCTGATGATTTAGTAATAAGGAGAAAAATCACTATAGTAAAAAGAATGCGAAAGTATCTAGATGTGATATCCAATCATTCGGATTTAATTACGAGTATAATACCTATAGGAGATGGATTAGCTTTAAGTTACAAAAGATAAGTATGTGAGGAGATATAACATGAAAAAACCTGAGTTACTTGCCCCAGCAGGCAATATGGAAAAACTTAAATATGCAATACATTATGGTGCAGATGCTGTTTATTTAGCTGGAAAAAGCTATGGTCTAAGGGCAAAGGCAGGAAATTTTACAATAGATGAAATTGAAACAGCAGTTAAATATGTGCATGATAAAGGCAAAAAAATATATGTTGCAATAAATATATTTCCTCATAATAATGATTTCCATGGTATGAAAGAGTACATTGTTACTTTATATAAGTTTAAAATAGATGGTGTAATTGTTGCAGATGCAGGAATAATCAAATTAATTAAAGAAGTTGCTCCTGAATTGAATATATCCTTAAGTACGCAAGCAAATAATACAAATTATTATAGTGCTAATTTTTGGCATGAAATTGGAATAAATAGAATAATTCTAGCTAGAGATTTAAGTATTAAGGAAATAGAAGAAATAATAGAGAATACTCCAAAAACTTTACAAATAGAGACTTTTGTACATGGAGCAATGTGTATCTCTTATTCTGGGCGTTGTTTATTAAGTAACTATATGTCAAGAAGAGATGCAAATAGAGGAGATTGCGCCCACCCTTGCAGGTGGAATTACACTTTGATGGAACAAACTCGGGAAAATGAGTATTTTCCCATATATGAAGATGAAAGAGGAACGTATATATTTAATTCAAAAGATTTATGCTTAATCGAGAATATTCCTGATTTTATTAATATAGGGGTTGACAGCCTTAAAATTGAAGGACGAATGAAGAGCATTTTTTACTTAGCAGTGGTGGTATCTATATATAGAAAGGTTATAGATGCTTATATTGCAGAACCAAGTAATTATCGATTTGATACTAAATGGCTAGAAGAATTAAAAAAAATAAGTCATAGGGAGTATACAAAAGGATTTGCATTTAATAAGCCAGGTTATGAAGAACAAAATTATTTATCAAGTAGTTATGTTAGGGATTATGATTTTGTAGGAGTGGTATTAGAATACGATATAGATTCAGAAATTGCTATAATCGAACAACGAAATAAAATTATCATTGGAGATACTATTGAGATAATAAGTCCAGGGAAGGATTTTAAGACCCAAATAGTAACTGAATTAAGGGATTTAGAAGATAATCCATTAGATAGTGTACCGCATCCAAAAATGCTATTTAAAATGAAAATTAATTTTACAGTTAAAGCATATGACATGCTTAGAAAAGCCCAAAAAGATAAGTAAATTCTATTATTATAAATAAATAATAATTAACATATTGAGCCATAAAATACCATATGATATACTTATAAAAGCAAAAAAGAAAATTTTAGGGGGATAAAAATTGAAAAAACAAATTGGTTTGGTTTTATTAATGGTTTTATTATTTATTATGGTTGGGTGTAGTGCTACTACAGCAAATTTGACTAATGCACATATGACTACTGCTGTAGATGAAAATGGAGTAGCTATAGATACTGTTGAATCTTATACTACTGATGCAGTAGAGTTTATGGTGGTTGCAGAATTAAATAATGCACCAGCGAATACTATTGTGACTTTTGTTTGGACTTATGTTACTGAAAACGAATACATTACTGAAGCTGTTGTTGACAGTGGTGACGAAGGAAGTGAAATAAATTTATATAGTAATTTAACATTAGGTTCGGCATGGCCTGTAGGAGAATACAAAGTTGATATATATATTGATGAAAAAGAAGAGCCTGATTCAACTGTAAGTTTTACGGTAAATTAATAAGCAATAAATATGGTCAGATAAGTATAAACTCTCTTATTATGGTAAAAAATACATTTATCATATAAAGGGAGTTTTTTTATGGTTAAAAAGAGGATAATGATAGTATCTATTATGTTTTTGTTTGTAATAGCAATAATTACTGTGCGATTAGCGTATTTATTGCTAAGTAATACAGAAGGTAACGAATATACAGTTAATGATCAAGTCACAAGTAAAAGCGTTCTTTTTTATCCTAGAGGGAAAATTTACGATAGAAACTTAATTGCATTAAGTGGAAAAATTGAAGATGATACTTTGCCTATTGAGGAATATACAGCAACTATTGCAAAGGATATAATAGGAGAATTATCCTATGATGAAAATAATACTACAATCGAAGGGATTAAAGGTATTAGCGGTTTACAGGAGATATTTGATAGTGAACTAAATGGTGGTTTGCCGTTAAAAATAGCAATGTATAAAGATGCATTGGGAACTACTATTAATAATGGAAATATATTAGTTTATGGGGATCATCCTAATACTGGAATTTCTCTACAAACAACTTTAGATTATCATATACAAAAGCTTATTGAAGAGGAAATTGAGATAGAGTTAAATAATAATAATTATAAAGGTATTGGAGTTGTAGTAACTGACGTAACAACTGGAGAAATTTTAGGTATGGATTCTGTAGGTGATCATACAAATAAAACGGTGCTTTGTTATCAGCCAGGATCTATATTTAAAATATTGGTGGCTGCGAAAGCATTAGAATTAGGAGTAGTAAATTTAGATACTATTTTTGAATGCCAAGGCACTATTGAGATTGATGGAAATATAAAACATTGTTATAAAGATGAAGGACATGGAGAGATAACTTTATTAAATGCCTTTGCACAATCATGTAATGTAGCGTTTTATCAGATTGCAATGTTATTAAATGATTATGATGAGAACGGAAATATAGTGTACAATAAAGTATTGGATTTAGCAAAAGAATTTGGCTTTCAAGTAGATAATGAGGAGAAATCAGAAGAATTTTTACTAAGTTACAACTATTCATTTCCAATTATACCATCGAGATTATATAACAAAATGGATGTCTTTAATGTAGCATTAGGTGAGGGATTGATAATGGCATCTCCATTAACATTAACAAAAATTGTAGCAACTATCGCTAATGATGGAGTGTTAATGGAACCTAGTATTATATCTAAACAATTAGACGCAAATGGTAATATCCTTGAAGAGTCAATTACTACTACAAAAAGAATATTTAATAGCGAAGTAAATGATAAACTTAAATTATTATTAGAAGAAGTATGCAAGACTGGAACTGGAAAGGACAATTCCATTGAACAATATGGAGGTATGGCAGGAAAAAGTGGTACTGCACAGCATGTATCCGACAAAGAAAATCATGCTTGGTTTGCTGGTTACTTTCCAGCAGATGATCCCAAATATGCTATGACAGTATTTGTAGAAGAGGGGGGTACCTCCACAGAAGTGGCATTACCTTTATACGATAGTTTGGCACAAAAAATATTAAACTTGTACCCATAAGAAAAAAACAAATATATAGCACAAATCACTAATTATATGCATATACATTTACAACTAAGTAATACTGGAGGTGTTTTTGTGCTCTATACTTCTTTAATAGGAATTGCTTCTCTACTAAAGAATATATATATAATCCTAGGTTATTTATCAGGCAATTCTTTCCCAAATCCATTAACTAGAGAGGAAGAAGAAAAGAATTTAAAGTTATATAAAAGTGGAGATCAAAAATCAAAGAATATACTTATAGAACATAATTTAAGATTGGTAGCTCATATTGTAAAAAAATACTCGAACAGTTCTATTGATACAGAAGATTTAATATCAATAGGCACTATTGGATTAATAAAAGCTATTTCAACTTTTAAATGTGATAAAGGCACTAAACTAGCAACATATGCTTCAAAATGTATAGAAAATGAAATACTTATGTATATTAGATCTGAACAAAAAGCAAGGAATGATGTATCATTATACGATGCAATAGGTATTGATAGAGAAGGAAATAAAATATCTCTTATAGATATTTTAGGCAGTGATAATGACTGTGTATATGATAATGTTTTATTAAAGATACAGGCAGGAAGATTAAAACAATTAATGGATATAGTATTACATGATAGAGAAAAAGAAATTATTGTATCCAGATATGGCTTAAAGGATAATTGTAAAAAGACTCAAAAACAAATAGCTAATGAAATGGGGATATCTAGATCATATGTTTCAAGAATAGAAAAAAAAGCTGTTCAAAAATTAGCACAAGAATTCTGTAAAAAGTATAGATAAAGGAGCACAGGACTTTATAGTCGTATAACTATAATTTTTATCCCAGTGAAATGAAGCTCTTACTTAATAATTAATATAAAATTAAAAAAAATAAATCGGAACTGATTAGATAAGTTTCTATTTATTTTTTTTGATAAAACCTAAAATATCAAATTAATTCAAAATATGATATAATTTTTGTATCGATTATAAGTATGTAGGTGATGATATGAGAGGCAATAAGAGAATTGGGGATTTGTTATTAGAGAGTAAAAAAATAACTAAAATACAATTGGAGAAGATATTAAATCTTCAATTAATCAAAAAGAAAAAAGTAGGAGAATTGCTCATTGAAGAAGGTATTGTTGATGAAGAAGATATAATAGAAAGCTTAAAGATACAACTCGGTATAAAAAGGGTTGATTTTGAGAATGTGTATGTGGATAAAGATGCAGTAAAATCTATACCGTATATTTTAGCAAAAAAACATTTATCAATACCTCTATATTATGATAATAACGAAAATTTAATTGTTGCTATTAACGATCCATTAGATATTTTAGCTCTTGATAATTTAAAACTAGTTACTAAAAAGAATATAGTACCTCTTATAGCTACAAAAAAAGAAATACTAGATTTAATCGAAAGGTTTTACAATTCTGATGATGCAGCTAAAGCTGTGGAAGAGTTCAATAAATCTCAATCTGTTAGCGTTGAAGAAGATGATGAAGCATTAGATAATATTAGTAATGCACCAGTAGTAAGGTTAGTTAATAATATTATAGAAACTGGAGTAAGAAAAAAAGCAAGTGATATACATATAGAGCCCTTTGAAGATAAAATACGTGTTAGAATGAGGATAGATGGAATATTATTAGAAACTATGAAATTAGACATACGAACTCATAATGCTATAGTAAGTAGGATAAAAATATTAAGTGATTTAAATATAGCAGAAAGAAGATTGCCACAAGATGGAGCTATAGTTTTGAAGGTGGATAATAGGGAAATAGATTTTCGAATTTCTATACTACCGACTATCTACGGAGAAAAGGTAGTAATACGTATATTAGATCAAAGTCAGTTTAATTTAAATATAGATCAATTAGGTTTTACAAATTATGAAATGGAGCTTGTAAAAGAATTTATTACAGCACCACATGGAATAATCTTAGTTACTGGTCCTACTGGGAGTGGAAAAACTACTACCTTATATACAATACTAAGAGAATTAAATAGAGTTTCTGAAAACATTATTACAGTAGAAGATCCGGTGGAATTAAAACTTGATGGAATAAATCAAGTGCAAGTAAATGCAAAGTCAGGGTTAACTTTCGTTAGCGGTCTTAGGTCTATTTTAAGACAAGATCCAGATATAATAATGATAGGTGAGATAAGAGACAAAGAAACTGCAGAAATAGCAATTAGATCGTCTATTACGGGACATTTAGTTTTAAGTACTATTCATACTAATGATGCTGTATCCACAGTAACAAGATTAATTGATATGGGTATTCCTCCATATCTTGTGTCTTCAGCTATTTATGGTATAATATCCCAAAGATTAATAAGAACTTTGTGTAGTAGATGTAAAGAAAGATACTTAGCAAATGATAATGAAAAAAAATTATTACAAGTAGATATTAATGAAGAATTATATCTATACAGAGCCAAAGGGTGTACAAGTTGTAGCAATACTGGTTACAAAGGGCGAGTTGGTATTCACGAAGTATTAAAATTAAACAAAGATTTTAGGGAAAGTATAATTAGGGGTGATAGCTACAACGTACTTAATGAAATAGCTATGAAAAATAATATGGTAACATTAATAGATAATGCTATGGAATTAATTAAGTCTGGATTAACGACTATAGAAGAAACCATGGAAATAGTGTTTTTTATTAATGATTAAAAGGAGATATGGTGTTGAAGATAAATATTATACAATTATTAAAAGATACCACTTCTAAGAGTGCATCGGATTTGCATATAACCGTTGGATTACCTCCTATGATTAGAATGGATGGTAGTTTAGTACCATTAAGGGAGGAAGTGTATTCTGCAGAAGAAATTAAAACAGCAGTAAGTTCTATTATGAATGAAACTCAAATAAAAACCCTTGAAGACAAGGGACAAGTGGATTATTCTTATTCAATTCATGGTTGGGGAAGATATAGAGTCAATGCTTATAAGCAAAGGGGAAGTTATTCATTAGCATGTAGAGTTGTAGGTATGGAGATACCAAGTTTGAAAAGCTTGCATTTACCTGAGACAATGCATGAATTAACTTTATTTAATAAAGGATTAATTTTAATAACTGGTCCTACAGGAAGTGGAAAATCTACAACATTAGCATCAATGATAGACATTATTAATAGAGAAAGAAGTTGTCATATCTTAACCTTAGAAGACCCTATAGAATACTTGCATAAACATAATAAAAGTATGGTTAATCAAAGAGAAGTTGGATACGATACGATAGATTATGCAGCTGGATTAAGGGCAGCTCTTCGGCAAGACCCAGATGTGATTTTAATTGGTGAGATGAGGGATCTAGAAACTATATCAATTGCTTTAACTGCTGCTGAAACAGGTCATTTAGTTTTATCTACTCTTCATACAGTTGGAGTAGCAAAAACCATCGATAGGATAATAGATGTTTTTCCGCCCCATCAACAGCAACAAGTGAGAGTACAGTTGTCTACAGTATTACAGTCAGTTGTATCTCAACAACTTATCCCTAGAAAAGATATAAAAGGTAGAATAGTTGCTCTTGAAATAATGAAGGCCAATGCGGCAATTAGAAATCTTATCAGAGAATCTAAAACCCATCAAATAAATTCTATTATTCAAATGAGCGGTAGAAATGATATGGTGACTATGGACAATTATCTTGCAAAATTATATCAACAAGGAATTATCTCAAAGGATAATGCACTTTTTTATTGTTTAGATAACGAGACAATGAAAAGGAAATTAATCGTATAATTACGGAGGGAAGATTATGCCGATATATGTTTATGTTGCAAAAGATATGGAAGGTAAAACAATCAAGGGAACATTTGATGCGTCTTCAAAAGAAGAAGTACTTCTACTTATTAGAGAAAAGAGATATATTCCTTTACAAATCGATGAATTAAGGGAATCGTGGGGAGGAGATATCAATTTTTCTTTTGAAAAAAAAGTAAGCATCAAAGATTTAGCTCTGTTATGCAGGCAGTTTGCCACAACAATACGCTCTGGAATAACAGTGGTGGATAGTATTGATATACTTCGAAAACAAACAACAAATAAAAAATTGGCTGGAGTACTAGACTTAATGTATGATGATTTGTTAAGAGGTAATTCCCTATCTGCATCCATGGCAAAAGAACCAAAAGTATTTCCTTATCTGTTGATCAGTATGATACAGACTGGGGAAATAAGTGGAACACTAGATAAAGTAATGGAAGACATGGCTGTGCATTTTGAAAAGGAATATAAGATAAATCAAAAAGTTAAAAGTGCTCTTACATATCCAATAGTAGTCTCAATAGTGTCTATATTAGTTGTAGTGATATTACTAACTTTTGTAATGCCTACCTTTATTAATATGTTTGATTCATTTGGAGCAGAATTGCCTTTTGCTACAAAATTACTAATGGGCATAAGTACAAGTATAAGAAGTTTTTGGTATATACATATTTTAATTATTGTAGCCACAGTGTACTTCCTAAAAAAATATACATCCACTCCTCAGGGAAGATATAAACTAGACAAGTTTAAATTAAAAATGATATTATTTGGACCATTAAATACTAAGGTAGTTATGTCTAGATTTGCAAATACATTATCAGTTATGTTAAATAGTGGTATTGATATTTTACAGTCTCTAGATGTAGTTCAAAGAGTTGTAAATAATGAATATATAAAAAAAGACTTAAATGTAGTTAAAGATGGCGTTAGAAAGGGATTTAGCATTGGAAAAACAATGGAAGAATCAGGAAGTTTTCCACCCTTGGTATATCAAATGGTAGAAGTAGGAGAAAATTCAGGAACATTGGATTATGTATTAGAAAAGGTAGCGGATTTTTATGATACGGAGGTAGAAACCGCTGTAGATCAGCTTACTACATTAATAGAACCTTTGATAATAGTTATTCTAGGAATAATAGTTGCATTTATAGTAATTTCTATGATATTGCCTATATTTGATTTATATAATATAATTTCTTAAGCAAAATTTTACATAATAGACAAAAATATTTTTTGTCTTTATGTTGAAAAGGTGAAAATATAGTAATATAATAAGGGTAAAAGGAAGAGGGGGAGTTATTATGATTAAAATAAGAAAAACTTTTAAGAAAAATCAAAAAGGTTTTACATTGATAGAATTAGTTGTTGTAATAGCAATATTAGGAATACTTGCAGCTTTAGCAGTGCCGAGAGTTGTAGGTACATTAGATACTGCTAAAGATACTACTGATGATGCAAATATAAAAATGTTAAATAGTGCGGTTACTCTTTATTACTCTGATAACAATGCTTGGCCTACAGGTGCTAATGCAGCAGCAATACAAACAGCTTTAGAAACAGCTGGTTATATAGACGAAGCAATTACTTTACATAGTGGGACATTAAGTTATGATTCAACGAGTCATTCTTTTAGTAAGACTACTTCTTAATAAATCTAGCTGCAAGTAAATCTTGCAGTTTTTTTTATGTAAAAAAGAGGAAATTACAATACTGTGTCGAAGTATATGTTATTATAATAAAAAGGGAGGTGTTGCATTGGATTATGTCATTATATTTATCTTTGGATTAGTAATAGGAAGCTTTTTAAATGTGTGTATATATAGAATCCCCATGGAAGAATCCATTATTTCGCCACCATCCCATTGTTATAATTGTGGGACTAGATTAAAACCAATAGATTTAATACCTGTTATAAGTTGGTGGCTTTTAGGGGGAAAGTGTAGATACTGTGGTGTAAAAGTGTCATACAGATATGCTCTAGTGGAGTTTATAACTGCATTTTTCTTTGTATTTACATATTATATGATCGGATTACAAACTACATTGATAATATATTTAGTATTGTTATCAATTTTGATTGTAGATACATTTATCGATTTTGATCATCTTATTATTCCTGATGTTTTAAACTATTTTACACTTATTATATTTATAATTTTAAATATAATATTAGGATTTATGCCTTGGAGAGAAGCGTTGATAGGTGCTCTTATAGGTATGTTGCCCCTTTTACTTATTGTTATTTTGACTGGTGGTAAAGGCATGGGAATGGGGGATGTTAAGTTGATGGCTGTACTTGGGCTTTTTTTAGGGTGGAAACTCTCCCTTCTTACTATTTTGCTTGCTTTTGTACTAGGTGGATTTTTTGGTATCTTACTACTAATTACAAAAATTAAAAGTAAACAGGATGCTATACCATTTGGACCGTGGATATCTATTGGTGCGTTTATTGTCATGTTCTATGGAGAAACATTGTTGAATTGGTATATTAACACATTATTTTAATTACAAAATCATTATTTTTTTATTGTAGATTATTTATTTTTTAGATTCTTTGATTTCGCACATAAACTAAAATGTTGAAGCATTACATGATGAAATTATGGTTTATTGTAATTGTTTTCAACTTTCTCATTATGTGCTAAAGAGATTTGGCTTAGAATGACAAAATAACAGTTTTTTTGATGGAATTTTGATGATCTAAATTTAATAATAAGAATTACTAAAAAAGGAGGGGAAGGTGGTATTACTAATAAAGTATTAATTTAAACTCAGGAGAAAGGTATGGATAATAAAAAAGGTTTTACTCTAATTGAGATGATAGCAGTTATAGCTATTGTTACGTTGTTATTAAGTATTATCTTAATAAACTGTAATTCATGGTGGAGATTTGTACATAAACAAAATTTACAGATACAAGCAAGAGAAATACTGCAACTACTGATAGTAAATAAGAATAATGCCATGATTGACGGTTGTACGAGAAAGGTATATTTTTATAAAGATAAAATATATGTACAAACAATAGCTGATAGTATTATTACAGAAATAATAGTATTTAAAGATGATATAAAGATTACTTCAAATACTTACTATGGAAAATACCTTGCGTTTAAACCTATAGGAACAGTTAATCAAGGTGGACATATAACTTTTGAGGATAAAAACGGAGAAAAAATAACTATAGTATTACAAATAGGAAGTGGTCGAATATATTTGAAAGAGGGGGGAGCATGAATAATAAAAAATCAAGAGGTTTTACTATTATAGAAGTGGTGATAGCATTGTTTATATTTATCATTATTTCTACTGCAGTGATAGGCTGTTTAAAATTTGCTTTAGATATTCATCATTTTTCTAGGGAGAGATATATACAAATCATTAATGCTCAAGAAGTAATTGATGATATCATCATAGAATTGAAAACTATTGATAAAGAACAAATAAATAAATATGAGTTAGATAAAATAATACAAAAATATTCAGATACAAGTAATAATTATGTCTTAGAAATACAGGGGGAGACTAATGATCTATATGAGATTAAAATTTCATTTTCACAAAAAAGATTCGAGGACATATGTACCCAGGTGCTAATTCAATAAAGAATGCTTTTACACTAGTAGAAATAGTTGTATCTTTAGCACTAATCCTAATAATATTAACATCAATGATTACTTTTTTTAATTTTCAAATGAATTCTTACAATACTCTTTATAATTCCACTATTGCAATAGATAATCTAAGGTTTTTTTCAGTTATTCTCGAAAAACAAATATTAAATTCTGAAAAAATATTCGTTGTAAATAACAAATATTACTTTAAAGACCTTGAATCTCCCAATTATTATAACTACTATACACATTCAAAAAATATAATATATAAGAACAAGACAGATCAATATTTAAACAGCATAGGTTATGGAAGTACTTCTCAAATATTATCAGATATCAATGAATTTAAGATAGAAATTGTGGATGGAAAGTTTATTTTATTTGAGTTAGAAGCTTCTTCGTCAGAAAAAGATTATAAATTATCAAAAGAAATAAAATACCATGGACAAATAATAATCATTAATAATTAAATAAACAGGTGATTTTTATGAAAGATTTTAATAAAAAAGGAAGCTCCACTTTAGTATTTACAATTATTGTAATGCTTTTCTTATGTATAATAATTGTGTCTATATTATATACTTCGCTTTTAGAATATAAATCTACCATTAATTATGCAAGGTATGAACAAGCTCTTTATTTAGCTCAAGGAGCAGGAGAAGAAGCTATTAGTATCCTTACTTCAAATTGGAATAATAACGTTTCTACTTCATGGAGTACAATGGGAAATGGATATTATAAATACTCTATTTTTGAAATAAATGAAACAAGGAAGAAAATAATTGCTGAAGGAAAAGTTAAAAATATATATAGGAAATTTGAACTTATTGTTGAAATAGCGCCAAAGTTCTTAAATTTAAGTAGTTTATCAAATTATGCAATTTATTGTGATGGTGACTTAACAATAATGAATATTGAAAAAATTTCATCAAAAGATGAAATACTGCCTACAGTTGTAGTTACCGGTAATATGAATGTTAATTCCATGCATGGAGGAGGGGCATACTTAGATGTTAAAGGAAATATTAAAATAAATAATTGTAATAAGGAGGTATATTTTAATAATTACATTGAAAAAGATACACTATCTCCTAATTACTCAAAAATAAAAATAGATTCATATAAGAATTGGTTAATAAATGAATATCCTGATTTATTCTACGAATTATTAGGCGATTGTGAAGATAGCATAATAATTGATAATAATACTAACCCAACGAATATCGATATTTACGATATTTGTTATGTTCAGGGGATAAATAAAATAACTGTAAATAAATGCACTATGAAGGGGGTGTTGATATTATCTGATATAAAAGAAATATATATTGATAACAATACTATAATTGAAGGGGTATTATTAATTATAGGTAAAAATAATAGTGTAATTAAGATTGATGGAAAAATTGAAGGGTGTATAATTATTTTAGATGCATCAAATATAACTGAATTTTATGGACAATTAATATATAATAAAGATATAATACAAAATACAATATTTTTTTTGCCTGATGGCATTATAGAGAATAATTGTACGCATTATGTCGTAAATGTGTTAAAATGTAAAGAAATAAAGTAAATTTTTAACATAATACTGGGGGGATACGTTTTGTTTCGCAGTAATAATATGGTCACGGTTTTTGATTTTGGTAGTAAAAATGTAAAAGTAATAACTGGTCAAGTTAAGGATAAATTTATTAAAATCGACGATTACCAAATTATCCCTACACCAGAAGGATCTATAGTAGATGGAAAAATAATAAATAAAGGTGATATAACAGAGTTACTAACGAAAATTAAAATGAAATCTAAAAATATTAGAATACTGTTAGCCTCTAGTGAAATTGTTTTAAGAACTTTTGAATTACCAGTGATGGATAATGATGAGTTAAAACAAGCAGTGAAATTTGAGATGTCAGTATTGTTGCCAGAGAGTGTAGATGAATTTATAGTAGATAGTAATGTATTAGAAGTGTTTACTAAGAAAAATGAAGAAGACAATGAAATATCTATGTGTAAAGTTCAAGGAGTTGCTGTTTTAAGAGAAATTATTAATGACTATATTACTTGTTTTGCTAAAGCTGGGTATAAAGTTAATGTTGTAGATATTCAGCCAAATTGTGTAACAAAATTATTTTGCAATGAAAATAATTATATAGTAGCAGATAATGAAAAAAATATTGATAATGATAACTTTGCTATAATTGATTTTGGTCATGAAAAGACATCTATTACATTTATTGAAAATAGAGATGTGTTTTTACATAGAAATTTAAAACTAGGTGGAAAAGATATAACAAAAGTAATATCAAACATTTTAGATTTAGATTTTAAAAGAGCTGAAAAATGGAAACATGAAAATGATTTTTATTTTTTAAATAAAAGTAAAATGAATGAGATTGAGTCCATGTTATATGATGAAATTACAAAAATATACAATGATATTACTTTAGAGATTTATCAGGTTATTGAATTTTTTATATCCATGTCCAAACTAAAAAAAATAGATCATATTTTTATTATTGGTGGTGGATCCTTAATCCCTCAAATAGATGATTATATAAAAAAATATACTAATATAAATACTGAGATAATTAAAAAATTAAACAATATCGAGATTAAAAATAATACATCTGAAAATAATGTTGCTATTCTAGCCAATACTATTGGAGCTATAGTTAGAAGGGGGTAAATTTAATGGGGGATATTAATCTTCATCCCGAGGATAAGTTAAAAAACAAGAGCGGTAGTAAAATTAAAATTGTAATTTTTTTTATTATATTAATAGTATTGATGGTAGGACTGTATTTTGCAGTATATATAATGGATTATAATAATAGAAAAGAGTTAATAAGTGTAAATGAAGAATTACAGTCTTTAAATGAAGTTGTTATTGATAAAGAAGAGGTTAATACGGCAAGAGAAGAATTAGCTACTAAAAAAGAAATGTTAGCAAATATTAATAGTGAAAATCTTTATGTTTTAATTCAAGAGATAGAGAAATTAGTACCTAAAGGAATTGTATTTACAGAACAATATATAAATGATAGTTATATGATTATAAAAGGTGAAGCAAATGTTGACGAAGAAATTGCTGAATTAGTTTCAAATTTATATAATCTTGATAATTCAAAAGAAATAAGGATAGAATCTGTTAACTTTGAAGAGGTAATTAAATTTGAAGTATCCTTCCAATATAAAGAAAGTGAAGGAGGCGATGATAATGAAACTGAGTAAGAGAGAAAAAATACTTATAAGTGTCCTTATAATTTTAACAGTTTCTGTCTTATATATTTTCTACTTATTATTACCAAAATATGAGGACTATAAAGAAAATACAGCTGAACTTAATTCTCAAAAACAAATTGTTCAAGAATTAATACTACTTAGAGATAGTAATAAATTAGAAGAAGAAAAAAATGAAATTCTAAAAGAGTTAAACGATATAAATAATTCCATTCCTTCAGATGTTAAACTGCCAATCTTATATATGGATTTATTAGGTATAAAAAATAAATCTAAAGTTGATTATGAAGTGATACAATTTGGCAACCCTCAAAAAGTTATAGATAAAATTTATGAAAATAATACATATCTAGGTAAAGTTGACATTGATATAGTATTATCAGGTTCTTATGAAAATATAGATAAATATATGGCATTAATATATTCCAATGAAAGAGAAATAAATATTGAAAGTTTAAAATATTATACTACAGAGGATGAGATGCAATTAGACATTACAATTAGTGCATTTGCATTTTTAATTGAAGGAGAAGAATACGATTTTTCAGAGTACAATATAAATAATGATAATGTGGACGGAAAAACAAATCCATACGAATAATTTGAGATTTTAGAGTGTATGGCTCTAGATATTTTTTAAAGTTATTATATATGAATAACGTATTAAGGAGAGGGCAATGAAAACATTAAATATAAATGGAAAATCTATAGGTGGTGAAAAACCATCTATTTGTATACCTATAACGGCCAATAGTAAAGAAGAAATAATAAAACAGATAAAAAGAGCTGTCAAATATTCGCCTGATTTATTAGAACTTAGAATAGATAAATGGGGTATAGATGAGATAAAGAATTTAGAATTAAATCTTGAGGAAATTAAGGATTTAGCAAAAGATACGTTGATTCTAGCTACTTATAGAAGTGAACAAGAAGGAGGGGCTGGTAGTTGCAACAAAGAATTAATATATGAGTTGTACCAAGTAATAATTAAAAGTGGGTATGTAGATTTAATAGATAATGAGATATCTATGGGAAAAGAATATATTTTGCCTCTTTTGGAACAAAGTAAAAAGAAAAAAATTAGAGTGATTTTATCTTACCATAATTTTAAAGAAACGCCGGATGAAAAGCTATTGATTGATAAATTAAAAGAAGTTCAAACTTTAGGTGGAGATATTGCTAAGATTGCAGTAATGCCTGAAAATCCAGCAGATATTTTAACTTTACTGAATGCTACTTTAAAATCAGAAGAGTATATGAAAATCCCGATTATAACTATTTCCATGGGTAGTATAGGAAAAATGACAAGAGTATGCTCAGGGTTATTTGGTTCAATTTTGACTTTTTGTTCTTTAGACGAAATAGAATCAGCTCCAGGGCAGATGGATATAGAGACATTAAGATTATTTATAAAAGAGTTATATTAGTATCAATTCTTATAGTGTTGATTTGTATATTTAATGAGAAAGGAGACACTGATTTTTCATGGATAAGAAAAAAAATATTGCACTTATAGGATTTATGGGGACAGGAAAAACTACTGTTGGTAAAATACTGGCTGAAAAATTAAATTATGATTTTGTTGATACTGATGATTATATTGAGGAGACAATAGGAAAATCTATAAAGGATATTTTTGATGAATACGGAGAAGATTTTTTTAGAGAAAAAGAAACTGAAGTACTTAAAGAAATACTTACGAAGAATAAACAAGTTATATCTACTGGTGGAGGTTTAATAACTAGAAATATTAATCGAGAAATGTTATTAAATGAATGTTATGTAGTAAGTCTATCAGCTACGGCTAAGAATATATATTTTAGAGTAAAAGACAATAATGATCGACCTCTTTTAAATACTGCACATCCTGAGAGAGCTATAAGACAATTGTTGCATAAGAGGTATAAATATTATCAACAATGCCATTATATGATTAAGACTGATGAAATTAATATATTGAGTATAGTAGATATAATAATTGAAAAATATAATAATGATATACTTTAGCATATATGTATCATTATCTTAATCACATAAAAAATAAACCAATGCTTTGTTACACAAACGCGCATGCGCGACACCAATGGAAAGAAAAAAGTGTATTTAATAGATATGAATAATAGCTTGCATGATATAGTTTATGTGTAATTTTAATCAAACACAAATACGCTTTATAATTATTAGTCCTGATCAAAGGTTTTAACGAATTTTAGGATCCTATGATGAGAAAATCAGCGGAGTAGTCATCTAGAGTTTACTTGTCCGGTACATAATGAGAAAGTGGAAAGTGAAAAACAATTACATGTGATTAATGTGACACGTATGTTTTTTATCTGGATTATAAAGATAGATTATGTTAATATAAATTAGGTATTATATTTGGTAAAAATGTTTGGAGGGATATTATGATTTCTGCAGGGGATTTTAGAAAAGGTGTAACTTTTGAAGTAGGTAAAGATGTTTTTGTTGTTATAGATTTTCAACATGTAAAACCAGGTAAAGGTGCGGCATTTGTAAGAACAAAAATAAAAAATATTATGAATGGGTCCGTGGTTGAAAAAACATTCAGTCCAACTGAAAAATTTCCTAAAGCACATATAGAAACAAAAGAAATGCAATATTTGTATAATGATGGTATGTTGTATTATTTTATGGATTTGGAAACTTATGAACAAATACCGTTAAATTTTGATCAAGTAGAAGATGCTATGAAATATTTAAAAGAAAATATGAATGCTACTATAAAATTCTTTAAAGGACAGGCGTTCTCCGTAGCTGCGCCTAATTTTGTGGAATTAGAAATAATGGAAACTGAGCCAGGTTTTAAAGGTGACACAGCTACAGGTGCTAATAAACCAGCAACAGTAGAAACAGGAGCTCAAGTTACAGTGCCATTATTCGTAGAACAAGGTGATGTCATTAGAATAGATACGAGAACAGGGGAATATATGGAGAGAGTTTAAAAGAAATTTGAATAATTATGTATTTTTTTAATAGTATTCAAGATTAGAAAGCAAAAAATTCTAATCTTTTTTCGTACTAATTTTATTATTATATTTATTAACAGTATTTGTAGTTTTTTTTAGAAATTAATGTATTATTAATTAAAACAATGGGGTATAATTAAGACGTAAAGGAGGAATTAAAGTGGAATATATAAATGAAAAAGTTTCATATCTTAAAGGATTATGTGATGGACTTGGTATAGACGAATCTTCTAAAGAAGGAAAAGTACTTACAAAAATTGTTGAAGTTCTTGATGATATTACAAATGCATTAGAAGGTGTCGGAGATGCTTATGATGATTTAGAAGATTATGTAGAATTAATTGACGAAGATTTAATGGAATTAGAAGACGATATGTACGGATTAGATATGTTTGATGAAGAAGAAGAAGAAGATTATTACGAGATTGAATGTCCAAACTGTGGGAAGAATTTTATTGTAGATTATTATGAAATAGAAGACAACGATTTTCAGGTTGAGTGTCCTAATTGTGGTGATATTGTTGAAGTAGATACAAGTGACTGTGATTGTGATTGCACTGATGAGGATTGTTGTTGTGATGATGAAGATTGATGTTGTTCGGTAATAAAGTATAAGATATTTATATAAAAAAACTATTATCATTATATGATAATAGTTTTTTTATATAAATATTAAAGAGATTAAGATTTATTTAAGGGTACTATTATATATTTTCAATAACATGTAAATTAGGAGTG
Organism: Eubacteriaceae bacterium; assembly: GCA_049366695.1. Lineage (GTDB taxonomy): Bacteria > Bacillota > Clostridia > Eubacteriales > Alkalibacteraceae > JBMNCR01. The sequence continues at coordinate 44,083 of JBMNCR010000060.1, read as the reverse complement.
ATGGATTTGAAATTAAACAAAAAATATAAAATTTTTACGATGGTTATTTTTGTAATAGTAGTGTTTATCTTTCTATTAACAAAATTTACTGGTAATTCAATTGCATCTTGTGAAGGAATTTATACAACTGCTATTTATGAAGCGAATACAATAACAACTTAATTAAGTGAAAGATAAAAGTGCACAATTGTATCTATATAAAGTTAATATTATATATACTTCAGTAGTAGAGGAATTTCATTATATACAAGAATTACTTTTGAAAAATCTGTCAATCAAATATTAAAAAATAATTATACTAATATTAATAGGAATAGAAAGAACAAAAAATTAGCTATTTTATCGATAAAAAGCTTTGAATTAAACTCAAAGCTTTTTTTAATGCTTTTTTTTCTCGAACATGTCATATTTATTATTTCTTCATAATACATATAAATAAGGACAAGGAGGTTAGAGATGAATAAAGTATTTTACGAAAGAATAGAAAAAGATTTAAAAGAAATTATTTTTAGAGCTTGCGAATTAAAAATCAAAAATATTTTGAGCCAAGTAGACGAAAATTTACTTTTACAAATTGATGAAATACGTTTAAGAGCAGGAAAACCATTAATGTTATGTAAATCTAAAGAGGACTTTATGATCGATAGAAAAGGAAATATAACAAGTGATTTAAAAGAGGCTTATATCGTAAAAGAAAATGAAATATATAATTCATTGCAATTGCTAAGTCAGTATTCTTTGTATTCTATCGAAGAAGAATTGTCTAAAGGATATATAACATTAAAGGGAGGGCATAGAGTAGGAATTTGCGGAAAAGTAGTTTTGGAAAAGGGATATATAAAAACAATCAAATATGTTAACGGATTGAATTATAGAATAATGCGAGAAGTTTTAGGATGTGGTACAAAGCTTATGAAAATTATTAGGAATAATAGAGGTGAAGTATATCACTCTCTTATAGTAGGACCTCCTAAAAGTGGTAAAACTACGATTTTAAGAGATCTAGTTAGACAATTGAGTATAGGTGATGATATTAATAAGGGTTTAAATATAGGAGTAGTTGATGAGAGGTCAGAAATAGCTGGTTGTTATAAAGGAGTGCCTCAAAATGATATAGGGATAAGAACAGATGTATTGGATTGTTGCCCCAAGGCCCAAGGAATAATAAATATGATCAGATCTATGTCGCCGGATGTAATAGTTACTGATGAAATAGGTTCTAAAGAAGATTTATTATCTATACATGAAGCTTTAAATGCAGGAATAAAAATAATTACAACAGTACATGGAGCAAGTATGGAGGAAATATTAAACAGACCATATGTTTGTCAAATGGTTAAAGAAAAACTATTTAAAAAAATTATTTTTTTAAATAATACGTTGGGGCCAGGTACTATTTCTCAAGTAGTAGATGTTGACGAATTTTTTATGTTAGGTAAAAAAAATGTTCATTAAAACATTAGGATTAGTAGTAATATTTTTTAGTTGTTTTTATATAGGCAATATATTGGGAAATAGGTATAAAAAACGCTATAAACAGCTACTAGCTTTTTTAGAATTTATTGAGTATTTTGAAACAGAGATTACATATACATCTACACCAGTGATCGATATCTTCGATTCAATTAAAAAAAAATTTAAGTGGCCTATTAACAATATCATAGAAGAAGTTTTAATTAAGTTATCAGATTTCGGTTATCGTCCATTAAGTGAAGTATGGCAAGAAGTCTTAATAATGAATAAAGATAATCTAGCATTGAATCAAGAGGACAATGAATTGCTCATATACTTTGGTAATATACTCGGCACCACAGACACGGAAAATCAAAAAAAATATTTTAAAGTAATAAAGTCAAGATTAAATTCTCAAGTACATGAAGCGAATAAACATAAAGATAAATATACAAAATTATTCAACGAATTAGGAATAATAATTGGATTGTTTTTAGTTATTTTGATAATTTAGTGAGGGGGATTATATGGATGTACAAATGATATTTAAAATAGCAGCAATAGGGATTGTTGTAGCTGTATTAAATCAAATATTAAAAAAAGCAGATAGAGAGGAAATGGCTACTATGGTGACATTAACGGGTATGGTAGTTGTTTTAATGATGGTTATTACTATGATTGCTGATTTATTTAATGCTGTAAAAACTATGTTTCAATTATACTGAAAATTGGTGTGGATATGGATATATTTCAAATAGTAATAATTGGGATTTTAGCTACAGTGTTGATTGTATTAGTAAAAAATTATAACCCTGAATATCAAATATTTCTTTCTATTGTAACTGGTATAATAATTCTGTTTTTTATATATTCCTATCTTGAACCAATACTAGAGAGTTTTAAGTTATTATGGTCTAGGATAGATATAAATAGTGAATATTTTGGGGTTATTTTAAAAGTTATTAGTGTGGCATATATAACAGAATTTGGTTCGCAGATATGTAAGGATGCTGGAGAAAAATCTATTGGAATGAAAATAGAATTAGCAGGAAAAGTAATCATAATTTATTTATCTGTTCCTATAGTATTTGCATTGATTAATTTTATGATAAACCTAATTCCATAGGGAGATACGTATGAAAAAAATTATAATATTATTAATAATGTTTGTTTTATTGTCTGGTACAGAGGTCTATTGTATGGAAGACGATACTAGTATTTTAGAAGATCTCACTAATGAAATATATGAACAGTATGATGTGCAAAATTTAGAAGAATTTTATTCACAGGGAGAATTGGATGAGGTATTAAATTTCAAAACAATTAAAGAATTTATTACTGGGGCAATAAAGGGAGAAGTAAGCTGGGATATACAAAGTTTATTAAATAGTGTAAAAAAGCATTTACTTGCTGAAATATCCACAACTCTAGATTTGTTAGCAAAAATAATATTTCTTGCAGTAATGGCTGCAATTTTAAATAATATTTCAACTTCATTTGGAAATAGTCAAGTTAGCAATATTGCTTTTTATGTCGTTTATCTTGTTTTAATTGGAATGATAACTAATAGTTTTTTTACTTCTATTAATTTAGCTTCATCTACAATAGATAGCATGGTGACCTTTATTAAAGCAATTTTACCTACGATGTTTTTGCTTTTAGCATCTGTAGGTGCAATAGCCAGTAGCAGCATATTGAGTCCTCTTGTATTGTATATAGTAAGTTTAATTGGTACAACCATTAATGCAATAGTATATCCACTTATAATAGCGTCTGCAGTGGTGACATTAATAAATCATATATCAATAGATGTCAAGATAGGAAATTTAGCAAAACTATTAAAAGATACGGCACTTTATATTTTAGGTTTCTTATTTATTATATTTTTAGGAGTAGTATCTATTCAAGGTATTACAATGACTACTCTAGATGGAGTAAGTGTAAAAACTGCTAAATATGCTGTTGAAAACTTTATACCATTTGTAGGTGGCTTTTTAGCTGATTCAATGGATACAATTATTAGTGCATCGGCGCTTATTAAAAATGCAGTTGGTGTTATTGGATTGCTTATAATTATAGGCATAATACTGTTTCCAATAATTAAAATGTTTGTTATATACATTATGTTTAGGGTATCTGCCGCAATTATTCAACCTATTTCAGACGAAAGGATAGTCAAATGTCTTATGGATGTTGCATCATATATTATGTTAGTTATGGCATGTGTGATCATTATTGCATTTATGTTTTTTCTAATAATTACTATAATTATTTTTTTAGGAGATATGACTATTATGTATAGGTAGGTGATATAATGGAGTTTTTTTCATCTTGGATTAAAAATATTGTATTTATAACTGTAACAATATCTTTGGTAAATTTAATAATACCTGAAAAATTAGGAAAATATGTAAAAGTATTATCTGGGTTTTTAGTTATGTTGGTAATATTAAAACCATTTATTAACATTTCAAATGCCGATACATATTTGAATGATTTATATTTAAAACATTCATTAATTATGGATGAAAAGGTAGTTCAAAATAATGTGATTGATGAAAATGAAGTTTCTGTTGTTCAAAATAAAATGACAGTATCAATATATAAGGAAAAATTGATTACAAATATAAAGAAAGAGTTAGAAGAAATACTGGGGAAAAATATTGATGTTAATTTAGAAATAAATGAAGATTTATCGAAAGAAGAATTTGGTACTTTAAAGAAGGCCTATATATGTATTTTAGAAGAAGAAAACGATTTGAAAATCGTAATAAATAAAATAGATTTAACAGATTCTAAAGAAGATTCTGGTTTAGATATAAGTGAAAATACTATTGATAAAATAAATAATTTCTTTTTAAACTTCTATAATTTACAACAAGAGAATATATCTATTAATAAAAAGATAAATGACATGGAGGGATAAAAGTGAATATACCAAAAAACCTAAGAGAAATAGTTAAAAAAGTAAAAGGGTTGAATGACAAAGATAAAGTGATTAACATAATTTTTATTTGTATAATTGGTATTGCTTTAGTATTTGCATCAAATTATTTTCAAGATTCCACTGTATCTCAAAATGATGTGGAAGATGAAATTTCACAAGAGACAATTACTTTAAACGAATCTGTTGATTATCAAGAAAATTTACAGAGTGAATTAAAGTATATATTAGGACAAATTGATGGAGTGGGAAATGTTGAGGTATTGATTACTTTTCGAAGTGTAGAAGAAAAGGAAGTAGCCTATAATACTTCAGAAACAAATAGTATAACTAGTGAAAGTGATAATCAAGGTGGTCAGAGAATAACAGAACAAAGTAGCGTAGATGAAGATGCAATTATGGTAAATGAAAATGGAAATAATTCACCAGTAGTTATAACAGAAAACTATCCCGAGGTTAAAGGGGTGATAATTGTTGCGCAAGGAGCTGCAGACCCTCAAGTGAAATACAAGTTAATGAAAGGCGTAGAAAATGCTTTAGATCTACCAGCTCATAAAGTGATGGTTTATGCTAAAAAGAAATAATAAGTAATAGGGAGGTTTAATATGAATTTTATTAAGAGGAAAAATGTATTAGTTTTAAGTTTAGTATTGATTTTGATTTTAGTAGGTTATGTGAATTATCAAGCATTTTTTGATACTGCAGAGGTTACAAATGATGAAACTCCAATTAATGCGGAATTAGTAGATAGTGAAACAGAAAATGAGATTATGACTGGAGGAACAACTATAACTGATGAATTTTTCATAGATTATAAAATAGAAAGAGATAAGAGCAGAAGTGAACATGTATCTATGCTAGAAAATATTTCGAATAATGATGATAGTGATGTTGAAACTAAAAATATGGCACAGCAAGAAGTTATTAATTTAGTAAAATTAAGCGAAAAAGAAATGGTTATAGAAAACTTAATTAGAGCAAAAGGATTTAATGATGCTATAGTTTTTATTCATGATGGATACGTAAATGTTGTAATAGATGCAAACCAATTAACTACATCACAAGCTGCTCAAATTCAAGATATTGTTAATAAAGAAAGCGGAGTAGACTTGCAAAATATTTCTATAGCAACTAATAATAATGGGGAATAATGTTTCCCAAATATTGTATTATTTATTAAATAGAAAAGTAATGCTTTCACATTTAATAAAGAGAAGACATGAGTAACCTATATTTTGAAACAAAGGATTACTCATGTCATTTTTAAATTAGTAAAATTCACAATTATTTTAAAAAATATTAAACTATAGTTTAATTTTATAATATTTTGTTTAATCGATAATTCTTTAATAAAAACTATTTTATTATTCTTTTAGCACCGATATATCTTGGACTCCAATAAGTGTTGTTTAGATCAGATATTATAATGCCATTGCTAGAACTCGCATGTATAAACTTATTGTTACCTACGTAAAATCCTACATGTGAAGGACCAGATTTATAAGTGGTAAAAAAAACAAGGTCTCCAGGAATAAGATTGCTTTTATTAACCCAATTACCAACATAATATTGTTCGGCAGCTGTTCTAGGTATGGTGATTCCATTTTTATGTAATACATAATATGTATAGCCTGAACAATCGAATCCTGCAGGAGAAGTACCACCCCAAACATATGGAACCCCCATTTGTTCTTTTGCTGTTTTCAATATTTTATCTCTTTTAATTTGTCTAGATGTTTGTGGACCTACAATTCCATCAACTACTAATCCTTTGTCTTTTTGGTATGAAACTACTGCATTGTATGTAATGCTACCAAAATATTTAGTTGTTTTATAAAAATGAAAATAACCTAAATCTTTTAAATCTGATTGAAGATCTTGAACATCACTATTATACATACCATAATATAATAATTTTCCTTCTGAGTAGTAATCGGCAGAAGCTGTGCTAGTAAATATGATCATTATAAATATCAATACAACCATTACTTTTTTAATTTTAGTCATGCCATATTCTCCTCTCTATTTGTGTGACTTCATATTTGTCTATAATTTAACAGATACAAAAGCCCGTGTAACAAAATTATAAATATTTTGTAACAAAAATACAACCTGTAATATATGGAATGAAACTGTGAGGAGTATGGCTAGAGATTTCAACTATGTAATATATGATGTCTTTAGATACTAAACTAAGATGAGGGGGGTGGGGTTAAATATAATTATATGACTAAATTTAGTAACATAAAATCATTCAAAAATCAACATGTAAATTATAGAAAATTTATGTTAAAATAAGACGAACACATTATATTTATACATATAGAAGGGGTGTCTCTTTATGGTTACTATTCTTATTGTTGAGGATGAATTAGTAATCCAAGAGTATTTAGAAAAAATAATATCTACGTTAGATTATGAAATAAATATATTAAAAAGTCAATTTGCAGAAGAAGCATTAGCTATTTGTAAAGCAAATAGAGTTGATATTTTTTTATTAGATATTCAATTATTAGATTATTCAGGGTTGCAATTAGCTGAAAAGATAAGAAATCTTAATTGTTATATACTTACTCCAATAATATTTTTAACTGCATTACCATCTAAAGAATTAATGGCATTTAAAAAATACCATTGTTACGATTATATCTTGAAACCATTTAGTGAAGAGATAGTTAAAAATACATTGCAGACTATAATAGAGCATGGAATAAATATTAGTATTCCAACTATTACATTTAAAAAGAAAGAACTTACATATGTATATAAACAAGATGAGATAATAAGTATAGAGGTTAAAAATAGGAATTTATTAATAACTACAGTAAATGATTCTAATACTTTTACTCAATATACTCTTAATTATGTAATTGATGAATTGGAAAATAATTTTGTTAGATGTCATAAAGGATTTATAATTAATCTTAATTTTATTGAAAGAATTGATAGATCAAAGAATTTATTATATATGAGAGGAATTGCAGATCCTATTCCTTATGGAAGAAAATATAGAAAATTATTTAAAGAAATTTAATGTTGGATTAATTACTTATTATATTTATGTGCTGAAGCAGTTTTTTATTGTGTATTATTTCTTTGTCAGTTTATAATATAATTATACATTATAATCAAAAGGGGAAATTATATGAAGCTTATATCTTGGAATGTTAATGGAATTAGAGCTTGCGTGAAAAAAGGATTTATAGAATTTTTTAATGAATCTAATGCCGATATATTTTGTATTCAAGAGACAAAATTACAAGAAGGACAAATCGAATTGGAACTTGATGGTTACCATCAATATTGGAATTATGCTGAAAAAAAAGGGTATTCTGGTACTGCGATTTTTTCCAAAGTTGAACCTATAAATGTAATTTACGGAATGGGAATAGAAGAACATGATAAAGAAGGTAGGATAATTACCCTAGAATATGATAATTATTTTATAATGACTGTTTATACCCCAAATTCTCAAAGAGGTCTTGCGAGGATAGAATATAGGATGAAATGGGAGGAAGACTTTTTATCTTTTATAAAAGCCCTTGAAGAAAAAAAACCAATAATATTTTGTGGAGATTTAAATGTTGCTCACAGAGAGATAGATTTAAAAAATCCCAAAACTAATAGAAAAAATGCAGGATTTTCCGATGAAGAAAGAAACAAGTTTGATAAAATTGTTGAGTACGGAATTATAGATACTTATAGATATTTTTATCCAAATAAAGAAAGTGTATATACATGGTGGTCGTACATGTTTAAGGCAAGAGAAAACAATGCAGGATGGAGAATAGATTATTTTTGTATATCTCAAGAATTAAAGAATAAATTAGTGGATGCTAAAATATATTCTGAGGTGTATGGCTCTGACCATTGTCCGGTAGGACTTATTATTTCAGTGGACTAGTATCATAGACAGAGTAAAAATTATATTAGTAAAAAACTTCTAGAGAAATTTAATCTCTAGAAGTTTTTTATACTTTATAGCATAGTCGTTTGTATGATTTTAGATTTATCAAGTAAATCATTTACCATATTATCAAATATATCTTCATGATTCTCACTCGCTTCATAAAAATATTTCTGATTAATTATAAATGTAGCGCCTTTTGAATTATCAAAGACGTTTTTTTTAGTTAGAAAATAAATATTGATAAAAGAACACATGTTCGATATAATAAAAAGAAAAAGAAGGTTTAAAATGAAAAAAAGAATTATTTTTCATATAGATGTAAATTCAGCTTATTTAAGTTGGGAAGCTGTTTGGCGGTTGCAACACGGAGATAACATTGATTTGAGAGACATTCCTTCTGTAGTAGGAGGAGATCCTAAAAGCAGACACGGTATAATTTTAGCCAAATCTATTCCTGCTAAGAGATATGGAATAAAAACAGGAGAGTCATTATTTAGCGCAAAACAGAAATATCCAAAATTGTATATTGCTTCTCCAAATTATGAGTTGTATATGAAATGTAGTAATGCAATGTTTAATATTATAAGAGAGTACTCGTCAACAATTCAAAGATATTCTGTTGATGAGTGTTTTTTAGACTATACCAATAGTATGAATTTATTTGGTGAACCTTTAGAGATAGCTTACAAGATAAAAGAGAGAATTAAAAGAGAGTTAGGTTTTACAGTTAATATAGGAATATCTAATAATAAGTTATTAGCTAAGATGGCTTCAGAACTTAAAAAACCTGATAAAGTTCATACTATATATCCTCATGAAATACAAAAAAAAATGTGGATTTTACCAGTGGAAGAGTTGTTTATGGTGGGGAGAAAAACATTGCCCAAGCTTAAAAATATAGGGATTAATACTATAGGCGATTTAGCGAAAACAGATTCTCTGCATATGAAGAGTTATTTGAAAAGTTATGGAGTTTTGATATGGAATTATGCTAATGGTATAGATGATTCTATTGTAAGAGAAGAAGATATGGCACAAAAAGGAGTAGGAAATTCAACTACTATTCATTATGATATTACAAATAGAAATGAAGCCTATTTAGTGTTGCTATCATTAACAGAAATGGTGTGTATGAGGTTAAGAAATAAGAAATTTTTAGGCAGTGTAGTTAGTGTTTCAATAAAGAATTTTGGATTTTCTACTTATTCGCACCAGTGTAAATTGTTAAATCCTACTGATTGTACTAATATAATATTTGAATATGTGATAAAACTTTTCGATGAAGTGTGGAAGGGAGAACCCATAAGGCATCTTGGTGTTAGAGTTGCACAATTGTGTGGAAATGATTTTTTTCAAACTTCAATTTTTGATGAAAAAAAAATAGATAGATATAGAAAAATAGATAAAGTTATAGATGAAATTAGGAAACGTTATGGCAAAGACTCAGTTATAAGGGGAGCATTTATTAATTCAGGATTAAAGCCTATAAAAGGTGGGGTGGGAGAAGATGAGTATCAAATGATGTCATCTACACTTTAAACCACGTTGTTTGTAAAGTGTATTTATTTTGGAAAAAATTATTAAAATAAATAGTTAGAAATTTTTTAAAGTCTTAGATTAATGAGCTTGCAGCTTTTAATTAAATGTTGAGGTGAGAAAGATAATATGAAAGTAGTAGCAAAAGAAATAGAAGTTATTGCTTGGTTTAAAAAAATAAATATGCCCATACCGATAAAATTTAAACTTTTGGATAAGGATGATAAAAAAACTATAAAAATAAATAAGATAATTCATACTGACGAGGAAAAGTTAGCTGGTAACAAGATGTATATATATAGATGTCAAAGCATTATACGAGAAGAAGAAAGAATCTACGAATTAAAATATGAAGTTGATAAATGTAAATGGTATTTATTTAAGATATGAATATACAGTAATAGATTAAATTTTTACATTTCCCCTTCTTTTTTTTAAATAAATATGAGATAATACTTAAAGATTATAAGCAAGAGGTGTGGAAATTGAATGATTTTATGTTAAGTTTAGCCAGTTTGACTACTCTTTTAAATCCTGTTATGATTTTTGTCGCCCTCACGGCGGTAATTTTTTTCATATTTTTTTTGAAAGAAAAAGTAAATATAATGGAAGATTATCTAAAAAGTATAGCTGTAAGCTTACAACAGATATCAAATAAATTATCAAAATACGATTAGCAAAATTAAGGGAGGAATTAGTTTGAATTATTCAGTAATAAAGGATTTCGATCCTGAAATTTTTAGTGCAATGGATAAGGAACTCAAAAGACAACAAGGAAATATAGAGTTAATAGCCTCAGAAAACATTGTTTCTGAAAGAGTAATACAAGTGATGGGGAATCATTTAACAAATAAATATGCAGAAGGTTACCCAGGAAAGAGATATTATGGTGGATGTGAATACGTTGATATAGTAGAAAAATTAGCAAAAGAAAGAATTGAAAAGCTGTTTGGTGCAGAATATTCTAATGTTCAACCTCATTCAGGAGTTCAGGCAAATATGGCAGCATATTTTGCATTGATACAACCTGGAGATACAGTATTAGGGATGGATCTTTCTCATGGAGGACATTTGAGTCATGGAAGCCCAGTAAGTATGTCGGGGCAATACTATAATTTTATTTCTTATGGTATAAACAAAGAAACAGAGCTTTTGGATTATGATGAATTAGAAAAAATAGCAAAAGAAGCTAAACCAAAACTTATAGTAGCAGGAGCCAGTGCTTATCCAAGAACTATTGATTTTGAAAGAATAAGCAATATAGCAAAAGAAGTAAATGCTCTTTTTATGGTTGACATAGCTCATATAGCAGGTTTAGTTGCAGCAGGGATACATCCAAGTCCTGTAGAGTATGCAGATGTAGTTACTACAACTACACATAAAACTTTAAGAGGACCTAGAGGAGGAGCTATTCTTTGTAAAAAAGAACTAGGAAAAGCAATCGATAAAGCAGTTTTTCCAGGAAGTCAAGGGGGTCCACTAATGCATATTATAGCCGCTAAGGCAGTTGCATTAAAGGAAGCATTAAGTGAAGAATTTGTAGAATATCAAAAACAAGTAGCTTTAAATGCTAAAGCTTTAAGTGGTACACTGATGAAGAAAGGTTTTAAATTACTTTCTGGAGGTACTGACAACCATTTAATGTTAGTTGATTTAAGAAATTTTGGTCTTACAGGAAAAAAAGCAGAAAAAATATTAGATGAAGTTAAGATAACAGTAAATAAAAATGCAATACCTTTTGATACTGAAAGTCCTTTTATAACTAGTGGAATTAGAATAGGTACTCCAGCAGTAACTGCAAGGGGAATGAAAGAAGCAGAAATGGAAATAATTGGAGAAGCGATTTACGATTGCTTAGTTAGTAATGATGGTAAAGCATCTTTAGAAAAAGTAAAAAAATTATGTGAAAAATTTCCTATATATGAATAAAAAAAACACGGTTAATTCCGTGCTTTTTTTTTATTCTAATCTAATATGGAGTTATAATTATTTAACAATGACCTAAGGGTTAGAAGTGATAATATATTTTATGTAATGTGATAATAATGAGATTTTATAATAAAAAATGGTAGTTTAGACAGCTATACGTGTCGTTTGCCCCAATATATTGCATTTTAATAGTGAAAAATATATGATTATATAATATAAACATAAATAATAAATGGGAGTGATTTAATAATGGAAGAGAAACAGAATATTTTCGAAAGAATAAAATTATATTTATTTAAGCCTTCAGAATTTTTTCAAAAGTATAAGGAAAATCCTAAATATATTTTTCATCTGATTATACTTTCAATAATTGCCTGTGCATCTGCGTTAATAAGTAAATATGTAAATGCAAGTGCATTAAATGAACTAATGAATGAAAGTATGTCAAACTTAAGTCAAAGTCAAATAGAAGCAAATAATAATGCAATGGGTCTTGTTAATTCTCCGATTGTCACAGTTTTATTTGCGTTAATAGGTACTGTTGCAGGTTATTACATAGTATCAGCTATTTATTATCTAATTATAGGAAAAATATTTAAAGGTGAAGGAACTTTTAATCAAATGATGATTGTGGTACTATTATCTTCATACGTTGTTAACATCTATCAATTAGTAAAGAGTTTTATTCCAATAAATTATAATATAGATTCTTTAAGTACAATATCTATCACAGATACAGTAAATATTTTTACTATTTGGCAATTAGTCTTAATGATTATCGGTACGTCTGTACTATTTAATATATCAAAGAAAAAAAGTGGAATAATCTTCATCGTTTTATTTATTATATCTACATTATTTGCATTAAGATCGGTTTTATTTTTAAACAGTGTAATTTAATTTTAAATTAGCAGGTGATTATATGGAAGAAATAATTAAGCTTAATAATGTATCGCAACATTTTAAAATGGGTGATTCTGTAGTCCATGCATTATCTGACATAGATTTAGATATATATGCTGGAGAACTAACAGCTTTGGTGGGACCCTCTGGTTCTGGGAAATCTACCCTTCTTAATGTAGTTGGAGGATTAACTAAGCCTACTAATGGGGATGTATTTATATATAATACAAATATAAAAGATTTTACAGAAGATAATCTATGTTTTTTTCGGAGAGAACATATAGGATTTATTTTCCAATCATTTAATTTAAATCCAACTTTAACAGCATTAGAAAATGTAACCATGCCACTTATATTTGCTAGAGTAAAGAGTAGTGAAAGAAACAATTTAGCAAATGATGCATTGGATTTAGTGGGGCTTAGTGATCGAAAACATCATAAGCCAGGGCAATTATCAGGGGGACAACAACAAAGAGTAAGTATTGCTAGAGCTATCGTAAATAAACCACAAATCATTTTATGTGATGAACCAACGGGAAATTTGGATTCAAAAACTGGAAAAGAGATTTTGGATTTAATTACTCTAATGAATAAAATAAATAAAATTACTTTTATTATTGTAACTCATGATAATAATGTTGCTAGTAAATGTCAACGTAAGATTGCCATCGAGGATGGTAAAATATTTAATGATGAAAGGAATTAAAAATATGGGAAAAAAAATATTGATTATAGTTTTAACGGTTTTATTAATCCTATCTTGGTCAAGTGTGAGTGCAGCACCTAAAAGTCCAAGTGTAGTGATATCTAATTATACAAGTGAACCAAAAGATATTAGCCCTGGAAGTAATTTTAAGATTACAATGAGTTTAAAAAATTATGGAGAATACCATGCTCGTAAAATTAAGATAACTCTAAAAAATGAAGAAGGACAAGAAAATTTAGGTAGTTTTTCACCGGTGAATCAAAGTAATGTAAAATATGTTTCAATTATAAATGCAGGAAAATCTAAAGATGTAGAATACAACTTATATGTGTCACCACAAATAGAACCAGGCAATTATAATTTAACGGTGAATTTATCATATAAAGATAGTAATGGTATTACTTATGAAGAAAATCAAATAATAGGTCTCCTAGTTTCAGAAAAGAATAGTGTGAAAATTCTTGCAGATGATGTATTTGGTGATGTAAATCAAGGTGAATTTATAGAGAGTGATATACAGATAGTAAACAATGGTGTTAGTGAAATTAAAGGTGTTAATGCATACATAGAAGGTGAAGGATTAGAAAGTCAAAGAGAATACTATGGAAATTTTAACAGTGGAGATTACGATATTTATAGCTATAATACATCCTTTGAAGAACCTGGTGAAAAGAAAATAAAAATTATTGTTAAATATCTAAATAGTATTAATAAAGAAACTACTGTTGAAAAAGAAATTACTTTTAATGTTTTAGCCAACGAAGATGGTCAAAATATGACGGAAGAAAATAAAGGCGAAAACTGGTTTACAAAACTTATAAAAGGGATATTTGGTTTATAATAGGTGATTGCAATGTTTGATAAGGATATAATTAAGCTTGCTTGGATGAGTTTGTGGAGAAGAAAGTTACGAACTATTTTAACTATGATAGGTATTATGATTGGTACAGCAGGTATAGTAACAATGATTTCGTTGGGTGCAGGTTTACAAAGAAGTATAACCAGTGAGTTCGAAGGAAGTAATATGACCAATATAGAAGTGACTCCTAATTATGAGATAGTAGAAGAGTCTAGTACATCAGTATCGGTAAGAGAGATACAAGTACTTAAAAAAGAAGATGTATTAGAATTAAAAAAATTAGAAGGAGTTAAGGCTGTTACTCCAATTTATCAAATGTATGGTGAGATATATATTAATAGAGAAAGCGTTGGTGTGAATTTTATAGGTGTAGATATTCATGAAGCACAAGATTTAGGATATGAATTAGAAGAAGGAAGATATCCAAGGGGTAGTGAAATCCTAATAGGAAGTACTCTGCTTGAAGAAATACAAACATCAACGGGTAAAGATGCTATTGTTAGAAAAGCAGCTACTATTAATATGTTTGGCGTAGATAGTGCTGAAGAAAGGTATGAATATAGAACTAAAATAGTTGGGGCTATAAAAGAGTCTGGAGGTAGTGAGGATTATTCAGCTATAATGGATATTGATCAGCTAATAAAAATTACAGAGGAATCACAAAAAAATCCTGATCTTTTTGATGAACAAGGTTATTCTTCTATAAGAGTAGTGGCCGAGGATACAGAAATAGTAGAGTCTTTAAGTGAAGAAATAAATGAAATGGGCTATATGGCGCTGTCAACTAAGGATATACTAGAATCTATTGGTTCAGTTTTTAAATTTGTGCAAATATTTCTTGGAGGTATAGGGAGTATAGCTTTAATTGTAGCGGCAATAGGTATAACTAATACTATGATTATGTCTATTTATGAAAGGACAAAAGAGATAGGAGTAAATAAAGTTATAGGCGCATCTGTTAAAGATATAAGAACACAATTCCTTTATGAAGCTTCATTTATTGGGTTGATGGGAGGAGTTGCTGGGTTGATACTTAGTTATAGTCTTACTTTTATAATTAATTTTATAGGGAGTGCTATAATAAATTCACAAGCGGGTACTAGCGAAGCGATAACGATTACTTATATACCCCCTTGGCTTGCTTTATTTGCAATAAGCTTTTCAGTTGTAGTAGGTATTTTAGCAGGACTTTATCCTGCCAATAGAGCAGCAAAGATTAGTGTACTTGAAGCATTAAGGCAAGAGTAGATTTAAAACAATTATAAAAATTTAATCTAAATCTAAAAAACATAAATCCGTTTATATGTATTTATGTTTTTTTATGAACAGTAATAGTAGCTTACATAATATAGTAATGTGTATTTTTAATCAAACACAAACACGCTTTCGACAATACATATGGATAGAAATAAAAGACAACCTAATTTTTTCAAACTCGCATGATGAAACAGTGAAAAAATCTTAACAGTTATCTTTTACTTCTTTTTAATTTAACGACGCTATTATTTGTTTATTGTTTAAAAATACGCTTTATAATTATTAGTTTTGATCAAAGGGTTTAAGGAATTTTAGAATCCTATGGTGAGTAAATAAATGGTGTACTCATCCTGAGCTTGCCTGTCCGGCACATAAGGAGAAAGTGGGAATAGTGGAAATAGTAGAAAGTGGAACGTAATATTGAAAATTGTAAAAACAAAGCAGGTGTTTATTGCTTTAATTTAACAGTAAATGGTATAATTAATTTTTAAACTTTAAATTACTTGAGGTAAATATGAAAGAGTATAAAAAAATCTTTAGGGATGTAGAGAAATTATATAATGAAATATCTTTTATAGAGAAAGATGAAGAGAAGTTATTATTAATTATAAAAAGTTTGTTTTTGAAATACTTACTTGAGAATAATATAATTACTTATGATACATATGTTTTGAAAACATTTAAAAATAAGTTTACAATAAATGGGATAATAGAGTTGTGGAGTGGGAAAAAATATGAGTATTATAAAGAAAATATATGTACAATTAATGATTATACTTGGGATTTAGTACTTGAATTTATAAATAGCGCAACATCTTTGTTTGGATATGATAGTATTTTATTTGGTTATATTTTTGAACATTTAAATAAAGTGAAAGTTAAAAAAAGTAAAGGTATGTTTTATACTCCTTTATCGATTATTAAATATATGATTCAATTATCAGAAATTAATTTTGATTCCAAAATTAAAATAATAGATCCTTCTTGCGGTAGTGGATTTTTTTTAAATGAATTATATGACAATATTATAGAATACGATAAAAAATTATTTACATATAATGATAATATTAGGAATATAGTACACTGTCGAATAATTAGTAAGCAATTATATGGTATTGAAAATGATAAGCTATCTTCATTAATATGTAAATTAGTTCTTAATTTAAAGATTGATATTTTTATTCCTATAAAGAACATATTTAATAATGATGCCTTATTAGATGACATAAAAGAGATTGATGGTATACAATTTGACTACGTTATAGGCAATCCACCTTATATAGGGCATAAACAGTTAGATATGGATTATTCACGTAATTTGCGGCAAAAGTATAGTGATGTATTTTACGATAAAGGAGATATTTCTTATTGTTTCTTTAAAAAAGGATTAGATTTACTGAGAAATAATGGGAAATTAACTTTTATTTCATCTCGATATTTTTTAGAATCTTTATATGGAAAAGGTTTAAGGAAATATCTTAAAGATAACACACAAGTTAATAAAATCATAGATTTTAATGGGACTAGAGTTATTAAAGGTGCAAAAGTAGATTTAGCAATTATTATGCTTATGAAAAATTCAATTGTACCAACAATAACGCATGTATATAAAATGAAAGAAACTATAAAAATAAAAAATTACGAAGAACTATTCCTAGAACAAAGCAAATCTTTGTATTTTACTTTTAGTTTGAATCAAAGTGCATTAAAAGATGAAGGTTGGCAATTAATCGATGAGGTTACAAGTGATATAATCCAAAAAATAAATAAGAAATCTTTTTGGTGTTTAAATAGTATCTGTCATAGTTATCAGGGAATAATATCTGGATGTGACAAGGCTTTTGTAATAGAAAAGGAAAAGACAAATGGCTTTTGTGAAGATTTGTTAGAACCATGGATAAAGAATACTAATATTGATAAATATTTTATTACATCAGGTGAAAAATATTTACTCTATACTGATAATATAGAATATATAGAAAATTATAAACATGAATATAGACATTTATTAAAGTTCAAAGATAGGTTAGAAAATCGGAGAGAATGTAGAAAAGGAATAAAAAAATGGTATCAATTACAATGGGGAAGAAAAAAAGAAGTATTTAAGGTAAAAAAAATAATATTTCCTTATAAAGCATCAGGTAATAGGTTTGCAATAGATACAGAAGATAATTATTTTAGCGCAGATATATATTCGTTAATCCTCAAGGATAATTTATATAATAATTATTCATATGAATTTTTAGTATGTATATTAAATAGTAAACTCTACGAATTATATTTTAAATCATTTGCGAAAAAATTAGGGGCAAATTTGTATGAATATTATCCAAACACAATAATGCGTATTAAAATACCTGCTATTGACGAAGAGACAAATGTACTATTTAAACAATATTATGATAGTATAATTAAGTTAAAAAAAGTAGGGGCTCAGGAAAAAATAGATAATATTTTAAACGAAATAGATAATTACTTTTATAAATATTTTAAATTAAAAAGTACTGATATACGATATATTGAAGAATATGTAAAATAATATAGAGTAATGAAATATATGGATTATAGAAGTGATATAATTATTAAGATGATTATTTAAAACAAGGTATTTTAAATTAATATACTAATGCTTTAATGTGTGTGTATATTTGTAATAGAATAAATTTAAATAATTTGAGTAATGTTTTTAAATAAAAATAGTGCTAATAAAATTTAAAGATTGAAAAACTCTATTTCATTATGATACTGTTTTGTCATCTGTTTTAGTTTGCTATAATCTAAACTTTTTTCAATGGAGGATAAATATGCAAGAGAATTTTTTTAGTCAAAATATTAAGACGAATTTAAAAACACAGGCACCTTTAGCAGTGAGAATGAGACCAGAAACCCTTGAAGATTTTTTTGGACAGGAGCATATATTAGGTAAAGGGAAACTGTTATATAGATGTATAGAAGCAGATAAAATTAGTTCTCTAATTCTATATGGACCACCCGGCACTGGAAAAACTACTCTTGCTAAAGTTATTTCAAATAAAAGTAAAAGTGTATTTAAGCAACTTAATGCAGTAACATCTGGTATAAAGGACATTAGGGAAGTTATAGAGAAATCAAAAGAGAATTTAGGTATGTATAATAAAAGAACTATATTGTTTATTGATGAAATACATCGATTTAATAAATCTCAACAGGATGCTCTCCTTCCTGCCGTAGAAGAAGGGGTTGTTATTTTAATAGGTGCAACTACAGAAAATCCTTATTTTGAGGTTAATTCTCCTTTGATTTCGCGTTCTAGAATTTTTCAATTTAAGAAATTGAATAATGAAGATATAAAAATAATAATAAATAATGCAATCAATAATAAAATAAAAGGTTTAGGTAATCTTGATATTACTATTGATGATCCAGCACTAGAACATTTGTCAAATATAAGTGAAGGCGATGCCAGAAGTGCATTAAATGCATTAGAGTTAGCTGTGTTAACAACTCCTCAAAATAAAGAAGGACGGATTATATTAAATTTAGAAATTATTGAAGAATGTATTCAAAAAAGAGCTGTGTATTATGATAAAAAAGGTGATAAGCATTACGATACTATTTCCGCTTTTATAAAGAGTATAAGAGGATCTAATCCAGATGGAGCATTATATTGGATGGCAAAAATGTTGGCAGGTGGGGAAGAACCTAAATTTATAGCAAGAAGATTAGTTATAGCAGCTTCAGAAGATATAGGAAATGCAGATCCACAAGCTTTATCCATAGCAGTTGCAGCTTTTAAAGCTGTAGAAATAATTGGTATGCCGGAAGCTCGAATAAATCTAGCACAAGCGGTTACTTATCTTGCTAGTGCTCCGAAAAGTAATGCATCGTATGTTGCAATAGACAAAGCTTTAGATGATATAAGAAAGAATAGGCTGGGAGAGGTGCCATTGCATTTAAAAGATTCTCATTATAGTGGAGCAAAGGAAATGGGACATGGAAAGGATTATAAATATCCACATAATTATCAAGAGAATTATGTAATACAGGATTATTTGCCAAAAGAAATGGAAAATATAAAGTATTATAAACCAACAGAAAATGGATATGAGAAGAAAATCAAAGAGTATTTAGAATTGTTAAAAAAGCCATAAATACTACTTATAGGTAGTAAATTAAACAAAGGAGTGATAATAGTGAATTACATTGTAGGAAAATCGTATAGTGATTTTAAATTGTTAGAAATAAGAGAAATAAATGAAATAGGTTCGTTAGGTTTATTATTTGAACATAACAAAACTGGAGGGAAATTATTTTATATTTCAAATGAGGATGATAACAAAGTATTTTCTATATCTTTTAGGACTCCTCCAAATGATAGTACAGGACTTCCACATATATTAGAACATTCAGTACTATGTGGTTCTGAGAAGTATCCTGTAAAAGAACCTTTTGTAGAATTAATAAAAGGCTCATTAAATACTTTTTTAAATGCAATGACTTTTCCAGATAAAACTATGTATCCCGTAGCAAGTAAGAACAATAAAGATTTTATGAATTTAATGGATGTATATCTTGATGCTGTATTTCATCCAAGAATTTATTCCGATAAAAGTATATTTTTACAAGAAGGCTGGCATTATCATTTAGAAAATGAAGAAGAGGATATTCGGTATGTAGGGGTAGTATATAACGAGATGAAAGGTGCATTTTCTAATCCTGAAGAAGTAGTAAGTAGAAAAGTGCAAGAAACACTTTTTCCAGATAGTCCCTATGGTAAAGAATCAGGAGGAGATCCTGATAATATTACAGATTTGACATTTGAAGACTTTACTGAATTCCATCAGAAATACTATCATCCTTCGAATAGTTATATTTATTTGTATGGAAATGGTGATGTTTTAGAACACTTAGAATTTATAGATCAAAATTACTTATCACAATATAAAAAGATTGATATTGATTCAACTATACCTTTACAAAAACCATTTGATATACCTAGAGAAGAAATTTACTATTATCCTGTATCTGAAAATGAAACTTTAGATGATAAAACCTTTTTAACAATGAATTTTGTAACAGGTACATCTACAGATGGTCAAGTTCATTTAGCTTTAGAGATATTAACTCATATCTTATTGAATTCGCCTTCTGCACCATTAAAGAAAGCATTGCTAGAGGCTCAAATTGGAAAAGACGTTATGGGTCATTATGACGGGAGTATACTTCAACCCGTAATAAGTATACATGTGAAAAATTCTAATGAAGACAATAAAGAAAAATTCCAACAAATTTTACTCGATACTTTAAAAAATTTAGTTATTAATGGGATAAAAAAAGATCAAATTAAGGCAGCTATTAACATAACAGAATTTAAGCTAAAAGAAGCTGACCATGGCTCATATCCAAAAGGATTAATCTATGGAATTAATATAATGGAAAGTTGGCTTTATGATCACCATCCAGCGGTTCATTTAGAATATGAAGGATATTTAGCCTCAATAAGAAATGCATTGGAAACTAACTATTTTGAACAGTTAATCGAAAAATATCTTTTATCAAATAATCATAGGAATTTATTGATAGTAAAACCTCAAAAAGGTCTTGTGGATAAAAGAGAGAAAGAAATATATAAAGAACTAAAAGATTATAAAGAACAATTAAGTAAAGAGGAACTTGAGATATTAATTAAAGAGACGCATGAATTAATTAAAAAACAAAATACTCCTGATAGAGAGGAAGATATAGAAAAAATTCCATTGCTTCCATTGGAAGATATTTCAAATTATAGTGAAGTGTTGCCCATTGAGTTGAAAGAATATAAAGGTAGTGATGTATTATATCACCCGATTTCTACTAACGGTATATCATATGTGGATTTGTTATTTAATATTAAGTCAGTGGATGTTAATCTTGTTTCGTATGTATCACTATTAGCTAGATATTTAGGTGAAGTAAGTACAGATTCTTATGATTTTGAACAATTAATCAATGAAATACAAATAAATACCGGTGGTATTGACTTTGATATTGATGTTTATGGCGATATAAAGGATTTGGAAAAATATAGTCCTAAATTTATTATAAGAGGGAGAGTCCTAAATCAAAATATAAATAAATTATTTGAGTTATTTAAAGAAATAATATGCATGACAAAATTTGATGAAAAACAAAGATTGAAAGAAATAATACAAAGTGAAAAAATAAGAATGGAAATGAATTTTATGAGTGCTGGACACAGAATTGTTTCAAATAGAGTTCATTCGTATTATTCAAATTCTGCAAAATTTTTGGAGCATGTTAATGGTTTGGATTTTTATTATTTTCTTAGAGAACTAGATGAAAATTTTGATACTTCCTATGAAGAAATAACAGCTAATCTAGAAAAAGTCAGCAAATTAATGTTTAATAAAGATAATTTAATAATTAGTTTAACTTGTGATAATGAGTCTTATTCAAATTTTGACAATAATTTTCACTTATTATACGATAATCTAGGTTCTATACCTATAAATGAAAATAGTCTTAATTTTTCATTGGATAAATTAAATGAAGGAATTATGACTTCAAGTAAGGTTCAATACGTTGGAAAAGCGTATAATCTAAAAAGAATGAATTATGAGTATAATGGAACATATCAAGTGTTAAAAAGTATTTTAAGTACTGATTATCTTTGGAATAAGGTAAGAGTTCAAGGCGGAGCATATGGTGCTTTCTTTACTATTGGGAAATCTGGGTCAATATTTTTAGGTTCATATAGAGATCCAAATTTAAAAAATACAGTGGAGATTTTTGATAATGCTTATAAATATATCAACGATTTTGATGCTTCTAAAAGAGAAATGAATAAATATATAATAGGTACTATAAGTAATATAGACGTTGCTATGACTCCATGGATGAAGGGTAATCTAGCCACTGGAAACTATTTAAGAAATATTAACCAAGGAGATATACAGAAAGAAAGGGATGAAATCCTTTCAACAAATGTAGAAGATATTAAAAATTTGTCCCATGTATTAAAAGAATGTATGGATAAAAACTATTTATGCGTTTTAGGAAATGATAACAAAATTAAAAGTGAGGAAAATTTATTTGAAAATTTAATTGATTTGTTTAAATAAAGTTTAATACTAAGAGTTTCCGTAACTTGAGACTTTACAAAAATATTATTAACATTACTATGTTTAAATTATTAAAAGTATATATCATATATGGGGATGGCATTGCCAGTCCCCAATATTTTATTACTGATATAGAAGAGGATGTGTACTTGTGAAGAAAAAAAAGATATTTTTTATTATATTAATATTCTTATTATTTACTAATGTAGTATGGGCTGAAGAATTAACTTTTGAAAATGATCGAGGAATTTTATTATATGAAGAAAATTATGGCAAAATATTATTTGAAAAAAATATTAATAAAAAGTTTTATCCGGCTAGTACTACAAAGTTAATGACTGCATTATTGGTAATGGAGAATTTAGATTTAGATGATGAGATTATTGTAGGGTCTGAGATTAACTTAATTACGGCAGACAGCAGTAATGCTGATTTGAGCATAGGAGAAGTAATAAAAGTTAAAGATTTATTATATGGATTATTAATAGAATCAGGCAATGATGTAGCAAATACCTTTGCTGTTAATGTTTCAAAAAAGGTAAGTCATAATAATAATATGACTATTGAAGGAGCTATTTCATACTTTGTAGAGCTTATGAATAAAAAAGCAAGTGCGTTAAACGCAATTAATACACATTTTGTAAATCCCCATGGTTTGCATGATGAAAATCATTATACTACTCCTGAAGATATAATAATAATAGCTAGAGAGTTGTTAGAATATGAATTTATTGAAGAAATTGTAAAAACTCCTCAATATGATTTAGAAACTAATATTGGGATACATAAATGGATAAATACGAATATTTTTTTGCATAAAAAATGGGATATAATACCCTATGTATATTACACAGGAGAAAATCAATATTATAATAGCCAAGTCACAGGAGTGAAAACAGGTTTTACTACTCCAGCAGGTAGGTGTCTCGTCTTTTCTGCTAGTAATGAAGATTTGGATTTACTGGGTGTTATTTACCATAGTAATTTTCCCGGGATATGGCAAGAAGGAGAAAAGTTGATAAAGTATGCTTTTGAAAACTATAAAGATGTCATATTAGTAGAATCAAATGAAGAAATAAAAAAAATTAATGTTATTAACAATAATTTTTTGTCTGCAGATCAAATATCATTAATTACGAAGGAAAATATTTCTGTTCTTTTACAAAATAAGCAAGAAGCAAATGTTGAAATGTTAATAGCATATGATACGTCAATAATTAGTTTTACAGAAGAATCTGAGGTTGAAATATTAAAAGAAATAAATAAAGGTGATATTATTGCAAAATTGCAATATAGTGTTGATGAAAGTATTATTGCAGAAACTGACTTATATGCTGGGAACGATGTAAGTAAAAGAAATCTTATTGATTTTTTATTTCAATGGCAACTTATAGTTATATATATAATAATTCTATTAATTTATATTTTTAGAAAGCGTAAGTAGGTGTACTAAATGAAAAAGCCTGAATTATTAGCTCCAGTTGGTAATGTACAAGTTTTAAAAGCTGCAGTTTTTGCAGGTGCTGATGCAGTATATCTTGGTGGAAAAGAATTTAATGCGCGTTTAAATGCTGAAAATTTTTCAAGAGAAGAATTGGCGGATGTTATAGAGTATTGTCATTTATTTAATAAAAAAGTGTATGCCACGATAAATATTTTAATTAAAGATAAAGAAATAAAAGATGTATTAGAATATATACACTATCTATATAGTATCAATGTTGATGCAATTATAATTCAAGATATGGGTTTGTTTTTTTTGATGAAAAAAATATTTTCTTCTTTGCCTATTCATAGTAGTACACAAATGTTTATTCATAGTATATATGGAGTACAATTATTAGAAAGTTTAGGATATGAAAGAATAGTTCTAGCAAGAGAATTAGCTGGAAAAGAAATAAAAGATATTGTAAATAAATCAAAGAGTGAAATAAAGATATTTAACCATGGAGCAATGTGTATATGTTACTCAGGACAGTGTTTGATGAGTAGTATGATTGGAGGAAGAAGTGGTAATAGAGGATGTTGTGCTCAACCATGTAGAAAATATTATGAACTTTGGGAGAATAATAAAAAAATAGATGAAGGATATCTGCTAAGTCCAAAAGATCTTAATACTACAAGTATTTTTGAAGATATAATCAATAATGGAGTTCATTCATTGAAAATAGAAGGTAGGAAAAAAAATGCAGATTATGTTTATACAGTGGTGTCTGCATATAGAAAATTGATTGACTCATATTTTAAGTTCAAGAAAGTAAAAATAACGAATAAAGAGTTAAAAAATATTGAGCAAGTTTTTAATAGAAAATTTACATCGGGTTATTCACCAAAAGAAAAATTAAGTCAAGATGAATTGATAGTAAAAGATATGCCTAAAAACAGAGGAATTTATATAGGGAAAATAAATAAAATCTACTCTAATATGGTATCTGTTATTTTGAGTGAGAGTATATTTATAGGAGATGGATTATTAATAAAGGGTAAAGAAAATGAATTTGGTGTGTATCTAAAGGATTTTTATAATAAAGAGAATAAGAAAATAACTCAAGCGAATATAGGGGATGAAATATTATTTAAAGTAGAAAAAAAAGTTAAATTAGGTGATAAAGTTTTTAAAACAAAAGATTCTATGTTGGAAAAAGAAATAAAAGAAATACTAAGTAAAGATTTTCCATACAAATTACCAATAAAAGGACAGTTTGTTCTAAAATTTAATGAACCCATTTATTCGAAAATTCAATATAATAATATTTGTGTTGAATACTATAGCACATTTAAGATAGAAAAAGCAATAAATAAATCAATTGATAAAGAAAGAGTTAAAAAACAAATAAATAAACTTGGAGGAACACCATTTTATTTTGAAGAATTAACATTAGAAGTGGAAGATAACATTAGCATTCCTATTTCACAGATAAATGAAATAAGACGAATACAAATAAAAAAATTAATTTATGAGATAACAGATAAAAAACGCACAAAAGTTGAAATAAAAACAATCGAAAAAGAATTTAAATCAAATATTACTAAAAGGAATATTTCAAAAAAGAAATTTGTAATAAAAACAGATAGATTGGAATTAATTAATGAGATAATAAAATCTGATGTAGATGAAATTATTTTTGGTGGAGATATAGAATTTGATCGTAACAAATATTTGCAAGTGATAAATAAATGCAAGAGTAATAATAAAGATATAATAATAGCTTTCCCTAAAGTCACAAGAAAAGATTATCTCGATAATTTATTGAGCTATATGGATAATGTAAAACATTTTGGTATGGATGGAGTTTTATTATCAAATTATGAATTAATCAATATATTTTTTAATAGCAAAATACCAATGGAAGTTGATTGGAATATGCATATATTTAATAAATATACTTTAATGCAATTTAAAGAATTAAATATTAAATTAGCTTACTTATCTGTTGAACTAAATAATAATGAAATAGATTATTTAACAAAAAATTCTGTTATTGATCTAGGTATATTTGTACATGGGAATAATGAAGTAATGATAAGTGAATATAATTTGATAAAGTTAAGAGGTAATAATACTTATCTTAAAGATAAAAGAGGCTATAAATTTCCCGTATATACTGATAATATGGATAGAACTCATATATATAATTCTAAGAAAACAAGCTTATATGATGAAATTGATAAAATTACTGGTATTAATAAATATAGAATAGATGTTACTGATGAAAGTATCGACGAAGTATTATATACTATAGAGGGATATAATGAAAAACTAAAAGAAAAAAGTACCACAAATAAGTTTGAATTACTAACAAATAAAAATGAAGCAATCACAAAAGGTCATTTTAAACGAGGAGTATAAGCTGAAATAAAATTAATACTTTATAATAGGAGCAATAAAATGAATGATAGAGCATTTAAAGTACTTGAATATCATAAGGTTATAGATAGATTAGCTGAATTTAGCGTTTCTAAAAGAGGAAAAGAAATTATTAAAGAATTAAAACCTCATACAAATAAGGAAAAAATAAAAAAATTATTAGATGAAACAGATGAATCTGTGAGATTGTTACTTAGTAGAGGATCAATTCCTCTAGAAGGATTCTATGATGTAAGATATATAATAAAGAAAGCAAAGATTGGATCCACATTAAACTTAAGTGATTTGCTTCAAATTGCTGCTACTTTAAGAGTTGTTAAACAAATAAAGAAATATATTAATGAGGTAACAAATATTGAAGAATTTAATATTATTTGTACTATTATAAAACAACTTGAAGATTTAGTCGCCATTGAAAAAGAAATAACAAGATGCGTTATTTCGCCAGAAGATTTAGCTGATGATGCTAGCCACGAATTATTTGTTATAAGAAGACAGATTAATAGGAAGAATCAAAATATAAGAGAAAAACTGAATTCTATGATAACGTCGTCTACTTATCAAAAGTATTTACAAGATCAAATAGTAACTATTAGGCAAGATAGATATGTAATACCAGTTAAACAAGAATACAGAGGGAATGTGAAAGGGATAATACATGATCAATCCTCAACAGGAGCTACACTTTTTATTGAACCAATGGCTATAGTAGAGTTGAATAATGATCTTAAAAAGTTGAAATTACAAGAAGTAGAAGAAATAGAACGAATATTAAGGGAATTTACATTGAAAATTTCACTTGTACATGATGAAATTTATTGTAATGTTGAAATGTTATTGAAATTGGATATTATTTTTGCAAAAGGTAAATTTGCATTACATATAAAGGGAACTTATCCATGCATAAATGATGAGATGTATCTAAATATAAAAAAAGCTAGACATCCATTAATAGATAAAGATGTTGTAGTATCATCAGATATATATTTAGGAAAAGACTTTAAAACACTTATAATTACAGGACCCAATACAGGGGGGAAAACAGTAGCTTTAAAAACTATAGGGTTATTATGTTTGATGATGCAAACAGGACTATTTATTACGGCAAATGATAATAGTAGTATGTGCATTCATCAAGGTGTATTTGCGGATATTGGAGATGAACAAAGTATAGAACAGAGCTTAAGCACATTTTCATCACATATGACTAATATAGTTGGTATAATTGATAATATAAAAAAAGATTCATTAGTATTGTTGGACGAATTAGGCGCAGGAACTGATCCTACAGAAGGAGCAGCACTTGCAATGGCTATTATAGATTATTTACATACAAATAATCTTAACTCGGTTGTAACAACTCATTATAGTGAGTTAAAACAGTATGCGATATCGGAAAAGGGAATTGAAAATGCTAGTGTTGAATTTGATGTGAAAACTTTGAGTCCTACTTACAAATTATTGATAGGAATTCCGGGAAAAAGTAATGCTTTTGAAATATCCAATAAATTGGGTTTAAATAATAAAATAATACAAAATTCAAAAAAATATCTTAGTCAAGAAGATATTAGATTTGAAGATGTTTTAAAGGATATTGAAAATAAAAGAAAACTAACTGATGAAAATTATTTATATTCAAAACGTGCGAAAATAGAAGCTGATGAAAAACTAAGAAAAATTCAAATTGAAAAAGAAGCAATAAATGCATCCAAGAAAGATGTAATAAAAAAAGCAAAAGAAGAAGCATTAAATATAGTTAAAAACGCCAATGATGAAGCTTTGAGTATAATAAAAGAAATGAAAACAATTAAAATAAATGCAGATGTAAGTGCTAATAGAGAATTAGAACTACAAAAGAGAAAATTAAAAGATAAAGAGAATCTATTAGAAGCTGAAACGGAAAAATTCACTCATAAAGAAAAAGTCGAAAAATCAAATAAACCATTTAAGCTAGGGGATAAAGTTTTAGTAGTGAAACTTAATCAAAAAGGATATATACTAGAAGTTCCCAATGAAGACGATATTGCATTAGTTGAAATAGGAATAATGAAAATAAAAGTTAATATTAATGAAATGAAGCATGTAAATGATATTGAGATAAATACTAAATCATTAAGTAGAAAAAGTATAAATAACAAATCAAAATATATTAATAATACTTTTGATATTCGCGGGGCAACATCAGAAGAAGCGATAATTGATATTGAAAAATATCTGGACGATGCATATCTAGCTAATTTAAATCAAGTAACAATAATTCATGGAAAAGGAACAGGTGTTTTAAGAGAAACTATAAAGAAATATTTAAAAAAACATCCTCATGTTAAAGAGTTTAGAATCGGAAACTACAATGAAGGTGGAACTGGAGTGACAATAGTTACAATAAAATAGTTTGATTATTTTATAATAATTAAAGGTTTTTCTCTATCTTTTATCGAATATATAGTAGAAAAAGGGGGAGATGCTATTGACATCCGAAGAACTTATTAATGCAAAAAAAGAGTTAAAAAGACTACAAAGTCAATTAGGTCAAGAATTAGTTAAAGGAAAACACAAAGATATTGCTAATATTAGAAGTTTGAAGAACAATATTAAAAATCAAAAGATACAAATAGGTAATATTACAAAAAATTTAATTTCTCAATTATAATGTTAGGTAATCTTAGGATTTAGTATAATTTTTTAGAAGATTTGAAATGTTAGTTGGAATTGATTTGTTTTTCTAAGAAATTATGTTTAGATTTGGCAAATATTAAGTTTGCCAAATCTCACAGGAAATCTTATGATTTCCTGTTTTTTTTTTAAAGTGTTATGTAGTATAATTAAGTAAAATGTTGAGAAAGGCTGGAATAAGAATGATTTTGTCAGATAAAAAAATAATTGAGCTTTTAAGTACTAGAGAATTAATAATAGATCCTATAGATTCAAATCAAATACAACCTGCTTCAGTGGATATAAGATTAGGAAATCACTTTTTAAAATTAGATGAGAATAAAATTGAAGCAATGACAATGACTGATGAGATAAGATATGTATCCTTTGAGAGTGAAGAAGTAATAATCCCGCCAAATTCTTTTTTATTAGCTACAACAAAAGAATATATTAAACTTCCAAATAATTTAACTGCTTTTGTTGAAGGTAGGAGCTCTATAGGAAGAATGGGTTTGTTTATTCAAAATGCAGGCTGGGTTGATCCTGGGTTTGAAGGAGAAATAACTTTAGAATTATTTAATGCTAACAGATTGCCGATTAAGTTGCAAACAGGTAGACGTATATGTCAGCTAGTATTTGCTTCAATGGATCAAACTGCACTTAACCCATATAATGGAAAGTATCAAGGACAAAAAAAACCTGTTGGAAGTAAAGTTTACATGGATGTAGATAAATAAAGGGGTTTTCTATGATAAAAATTGTGGGGATTGTATTTTTGGTTGTTTTTTTATTATTTGCTTTATGGGTTTATGCAAAAATGGCTATTGAAACAAATTATTTAATAAATAAAAAAATTCAAAAGACAGGATACAAAGGGAATTATTATAAATATAAAAAATATTTAAAAAGGAAAAATAAGAAGTATCGGTAAAAACTGATGCTTATTTTAATGAGTAAGATTTATATTAAATTATGATATAATAAATATTTAAAGAGGTGATAATTTTGAGATATATAAGATCATTAATGAATCTAAAATATGTTTTTAAATTTTTTAAAGATATTGAAGTGCCAATTTATAAAAAGGCAGTTATGCTTTTTGGGATTTTATATTTTATTTTACCCTTTGATATTGTGCCTGAAGTAGTATTTCCCGGTGTTGGTATATTAGATGATTTTGCAGTAATGGTTGCGATATTAACTTATTTTAATGAGTATTTTAATAAATATAAATATAAAGTAAAAGACAATAAAGAAACAAAAAATAAATATATCAATAATGTAGAATATAAAATAAATGATAAATGATAGGGTGATATTTTGAAAAAGAAGTTGCTGTGTATTTTGTTTATTAGTTTTTATATTTTTATTGTGGGCTGTACAAATAAAGATGTGGAACTAGAACAAATACAAGATGATATAGAGACACAAGAAAATATTAATATCGATTATAATACCTACTTTGAAAGTGTATCATTAGAAGATACAGAAAATTTTTCATTAACAAGGATTAACTATGATGGAGAAATTATCGATATAATCGATTCTCAAAATTTATTGTGTTTAAAAAATGATGATATTATTAGCTTTAATATTGATTCAAAAGAGTCCAGAATCTTATTAGAAGATGCTTGGAATTGTGTATTATCAAATAATAAAAAAATGATTATATATGAGAACAATCTAGGAGTAAATCTATATAATATATCCAATGGAAATAATGATTTGATATATGAACTGAAAGATGAAGTGATTCGTAGCTTTATTATTTCAAATGATAACAAACAGATACTTATACAAACTTTTGATGAGGAAGGATTTATCATTAGATCGATTACAGTTGATGGCAAAATCCAAAAAATTGTGTTAGATGAGGATGATGATTATGTAATAACACAACTAGTATATTATAATAACGACAAATTATTTGCTCTGTCTGAAATGAAAAAAGATAATGAATTAAATGAAAGTGAGCAAAGTAGAACCACAGATATGGTTATGATTGATTTAGAGAATAAACATCTAACGAATTTAACGAATTTAACTTATGATAATAAAATATACCCTTTGGATATTGTTGATAATAACATATTTATAGAAGTTGTACAAACTGAAATAAATGAAGAGGAAGTTCATACTGATAGAATAATTTATAAAGTTGATACATCTAATGGTAAACTATATAATACATACATTAAAGATTTTGATACAACAGTGATTAAAATATATTCTATGAATTATGAGTATATATATTTTTCTGAACCAAAAGATAGTAATATGACTTTTCCTGAATTAACTAAAATAAAGTATAGTAATGGTAATAAAGAGAAAGAAATAGCGTCTATTTATACGGATATACCTAATGAGATATTTCGTTATAGTGAGAATATATATTTTGCCTCAAATAATGATATTTATGTATTAACAAAAACAACAAATGATTTTATAGATTGATAGACTTACAATCTAAAATTATTTTTATTAGAAAGAGTTAATGATTATTTAATAAGGAATATCTTAACAATATGTTACTATGTAACATATTGTTTTTTTTTGCATAATATATAAAGAATCCTTTTAGATTCAGATAAAAAAATATAGGAAGAGGTGTAGTACAATAAAAGAAAACTATGAACGTTATGGTGTAAATGATAATAATAACGCTTCTTATGAGATAATTGAAAATAGAGAATCTAGACCAATTAATAATAGAGATGGTAATCAACAGATTAGTCCTATTCGATATCGACCTCCTCACAGAGATGACTGTTTGATTATTAATAATAATTTAAAATGTAATTGTGGAGAAGAAGGTCCACCTGGACCACCCGGACCACCTGGACCACCCGGACCACAAGGTGAAACAGGACCAACTGGACCACAAGGTGAGACAGGACCAACTGGACCACAAGGTGAGACAGGACCACCCGGACCACAAGGTGAAACAGGACCACCCGGACCACAAGGCGAAACAGGAGCTACAGGAGCTACAGGGGCCACAGGACCAACAGGAGATACTGGACCGCAAGGACCTC
>JBMNCR010000060.1:0-11832 GCA_049366695.1 Eubacteriaceae bacterium | reverse complement strand
GAGCTACTGGACCGCAAGGGGCACAAGGTGAAACAGGAGCTACAGGAGCTACAGGAGCTACAGGTCCTACAGGTCCTCAAGGACCAGCAGGT
This sequence comes from Eubacteriaceae bacterium, assembly GCA_049366695.1. Lineage (GTDB taxonomy): Bacteria > Bacillota > Clostridia > Eubacteriales > Alkalibacteraceae > JBMNCR01. Next base: position 11,740 of record JBMNCR010000060.1, on the reverse strand, counting down.
GGATTGAATTCATTTGGATATGTTTATCATCTAGCTAGTGAAGAGACTTCAACTGTTGAAGCAGATGCAGATGTACCTTTTTCAAATAATGGACCTCTAGTAGGGGGTGTAGCCCATACTGCGGGAGAAACAATTATAACTGTTCCTAATACTGCTAATTACAAAATCCGTTATTCTCTTAGTAGTACTCAAGGAACAAATGCAGAAATGGCTCTTGCAATTAATGATGTTGTAGAACCATCTAGTCCAATTACTGCCGTAGCATCTACAAAATTATTGGCAGGAGAAGTAATTTTATTTTTAACAGCTGGAGATGAAATTACTCTTCGTAATATTGGGTCATTAGCTTTGGTAGTACAAGAAGAACCATTTATTGGTGCACAAATAACTATTATACAATTAAATTAAAAATATGTACCCACTGCTTTTAGGCGGTGGGTTTTTACAAGTTGCTCAAGCTTATTATAATTAAAACACATATAAACAAATGAATATGGTTATGATTTGGATAAAGGAATTATTGGATGAGGGGGTATGATTTAAATGAAAAAACTAGAAGATTTGATTGGGTTATTGTATAATTATTTATGGTTTAAAAAGAGTTTTTAGTGTGAAGTAGCTGTTATTTAACAATGATGACAAAGAAGTTGGTGTTTATATGCAAAAGAATATAGTATATTTTGATAATAGTGCAACTACCAAAGTTGAAAAAGACGTATTAACTGTAATGAATCAATATCATGAAAAAGAATACGGGAATCCATCCTCATTACATAGAATGGGAATTAATGCTGAAAAAGCTATAAAAGAAACAAGAGAAAGAATAGGAAATTTTTTAAAAGTTACTGAACAGACTATTTTTTTTCTATCAGGTGGTACGGAAGGAAATAATATTGCTATTTTTAGTTCCATTGAGAAAAATAAACATATAGGAAAAAAGATTGTTACCAGTAAAATTGAACATCCTTCAGTATTAGAAGTTTTTAAATATCTGCAAACACAAGGATATGAGGTTACTTATTTAGATGTGGATTGTCAGGGACTAGTTGATATAAAACATTTAGAAGGAGTTATTGATAATCAAACTAGTTTTGTTAGTATCATGAAAGTGAACAATGAGATAGGCACTGTACAGCCATTAAAAGAAATCAGTAGTATTGTAAAAAGCATATCACCTCAATGTATTGTTCATTCTGATTGCGTACAAGCTTTTGGAAAGATACCATTACATCCTATTGATGAAGGTATAGATATTATTACTTTTAGTGCACATAAGTTTCATGGACCAAAAGGTGTTGGAGGAATGTATCTTAATAGTACACTGAAAATCAAGCCATTAATATTTGGTGGTGGACAAGAAAAAGGGTTAAGATCAGGGACAGAAAATGTCCCAGGTATTATTGGGATGGGTAAAGCCATCGAATTATTTGAACGTGATTTTAAATCATATATGGATTTTTTATACAATTTAAAAGTTTATACCATGGATAGTCTTAGTAAAAATATCGAGGGCATGACTTTCAATAGTGATAAACTAGGGTTTGCTCCCCATATACTTAATATTTCTATTGAAAATATTAAAGGGGAAGTGCTTCAGCACATGTTAGAAGATAAAGGTGTATATGTATCTACCGGATCTGCTTGTTCATCTAGGAAAAAAACTCAAAGTCATGTATTAAAGAGTATTGGACTAGATAAAAAAAGTATTGATGGTTCATTGAGAATTAGTTTTAGTAAATTTAATACATTTGAAGACATTGATTTAATGGTACAGGCGTTGAAGGAATCAGTAACTTATTTAAATAAATATATAAGGAGGTAACATGGAAAAGGTTATATTAGTTAGATATGGTGAAATAAGTTTAAAAGGATTAAATAAGGCATATTTTATAGATATGTTGATTAAAAATATAAAAACATCTTTAAGAAAAATTAATAGTACCAAAATAGAAAAAATACAAGGAAGATTTATTATTCGAGTGGCAAAAGAAAATTTTGATGAAGCATTAATATGCTTGAAAAAAGTTTTCGGGATTGTTTCTATTAGTGAAGCTTATTGCATAGAAAAAGAAATGGATAAGATACAATATGTCTCATTAACACTTATGAAAGAAATAAATGAGAATGTAACATTTAAGGTGGAAAGTAGAAGAGCAGATAAGAAATTTCAGATGAATTCGCAAGAATTAAGCAGTTTCATTGGTGGTCATATTTTAAAAAATACTCAAAATTTTACAGTGGATGTAAAAAAACCTGATGTAAAACTTTATATAGAAATCAGAGAAAAAGCGTATATTTATAATAGTATTATCCCTGGATTAGGCGGTCTTCCAGTGGGATGTAGTGGAAAGGCAGCATTGTTATTGTCTGGAGGAATTGATAGTCCTGTTGCGGGATATTTAATGGCTAAAAGAGGTGTTACAATATTAGGAGTGCATTTTCATAGTTTTCCATATACAAGTGATAGAGCAAAAGAAAAAGTAATTGAATTGACAAAAATTCTTTCTAGTTATACAGGTGCAATAAAGTTATATATAGTTTCATTTACAGATATTCAGCAAGAATTATTGTTGAAATGTAATGAACGACTAACTACAATATTAATGAGAAGAATTATGATGAAAATATCTGAGGAAATTGCGATAAAAGAAAATGCAAAAGCACTAATAACTGGAGAAAGTCTTGGGCAAGTAGCAAGTCAAACAATGGAGAGTTTGAGTGTAACTAATAATGCTGTTGAATTACCTGTTTTTCGACCATTGATTGGAATGGATAAAAACGAAATAATTAAAATATCAGAAAATATTAATACATTTGAAACATCGATTTTACCTTATGAAGATTGTTGTACGGTTTTTGTGCCGAAGCATCCAGAAACAAGACCAAAATTAGAAAAGGTATTAAATGAAGAGAAAAAAGTCGAATTTCAACAATTAATTGATGAAGCAATAAATAATGCTGAAATAATTACAATTTGAAATATTATTATCCGGAAAAAATTTCCGGATTTTTTTTATTCGACAAAACATTATCTTTTTTTATGAAGGAAAATTAAGATAAATAGAGAATAGATATAATATGAAGGAGGTAATATTTGTGGAAGTATATACTAATATAAAAGAAGAATCACTTATTGTAAAAATAGTTGGGGAACTTGATCACCATACTTCAGAGGATATACGTAAGCAATTAGATTTTTTGATATCAAAGAATAATGTTAAAAATATAGTATTTGATTTATCATCATTAACTTTTTTGGATAGTTCAGGTGTAGGTATGTTTATGGGGAGGTATAAGAAAATTAAAGAAAAAAATGGTATGGCATTAATGACTAATATAAAAGATTCAAATAGAAGATTAATAAGCATGTCTGGATTGTTCAATATTTATGAAGAATACAATAATCCCGAAGAAGCATTAAAACTACTTAGGAGGGGGAAAAATGAACAATAAAATGAAACTAGAAATATTAAGTAAATCAGAGAATGAAAGTTTTGCTCGGGTTGTAGTATCTGCTTTTGCTGCTCAACTAGATCCTACATTAGAGGAAATAACTGATATTAAAACGGCAGTTTCGGAAGCAGTAACAAATTCAATAATTCATGGTTATGAGAGAGATGATGGAATAATCAAAATTAACTGTGAATTAGTGGATGATGATGTAATAGTTGAAGTAATAGATTTTGGTATTGGGATAGAAGATATTGAAAAAGCAAGAGAACCATTATATACTTCTAAGCCTCATTTGGAAAGATCAGGAATGGGTTTTACTGTCATGGAAAGCTTTATGAATAAAATCGAAATTTATTCTACCCCTAATAAAGAAACTAAAGTACTTATGAAAAAAACAATAAAAAGCAATAAAAAAGTATGAGGGATCAATATGATGAATGAAGGATATTCATATAATAATCATGAACAAATTATTGAATTAATTATTAAAGCTCAAAAAGGAGATAGTAATGCAAAAGAAGCTTTAGTAAAAGCTAATATTGGTTTGATTAATAGTATAGTAAATAAATTTAGTAATAGGGGATACGATAGAGAAGATATATATCAAATTGGTAGCATAGGATTAATAAAAGCAATCGATAATTTCGATACATCATTTAATGTGAAATTTTCTACATATGCTGTACCCATGATCATGGGGGAAATAAGAAGATTTCTGAGAGATGACGGTTTGATTAAAGTTAATAGAAATTTAAAAAGTATATACAAAAAGATATATTATTTAAAAGAAAAATTCTATCATGATCATAATAGAGAACCAACTTTAGAAGAAATATCTGTAGAGATTGGAGTAGATAAAGAGGAAGTGATTATGGCACTAGAAGCTTGCTATACTCCTGAATATTTATATGATGTAATTCATCAAGATGATGGTAATCCTGTGATGTTAATAGATAAGATTGAAGCGGATCAAAGTAATGAAGAAAATCTATTAGATAAAATTACTTTAAAGGATATGATTTCTAGATTGCCAGCGAGAGAAAGGCAAATTGTAGTAATGAGATATTTTCAAGATAAAACTCAAAATGAAATAGCTGCATCATTAAATATATCACAAGTGCAAGTTTCAAGAATAGAGAAAAAAATATTAATTAAGTTAAAGGATAACTTAGATTAAAAGAGTTAGGATACAAGTATAGTTACTTTGTTTATATGAGAATATAATAAACTAAGGTTGTTGAAAAGTTATTATTAGTTAAAAGAGATTGCTTATTTCAAATTGTTATAAAAACATAAATTTTTGTATTAAACCTTTAAACAAATGACGTGTTAAAGTATGATGTTTTTATTTTAGGTGCATATTGAATTATTGAGAAATCTAAGTTCAAGGAGTGGCTAAAATAAAGGAGTAAAACGTATTTTGCACATATTTGAATACTAAAGTGAAGTCTATAACGCAAAAATTCAGGGTTTTAAACAGTCTGGGAGAGTTTACTCTCTTTTTTTTTGTAAATAGAAAGATAAAAATTGCAAATAATATTAATCAATAATCAAATTTCATTAAATAAATATATATCAGTAATTATAAAAATTAAGTAATTTTGAGGTGTGAGATGATTGATTTTGAAAAAGAAGTATTTATTCAGCCTAGAACGAAAGTTAATATTAAAACTAATAATAATATTTTAATTAAAGATATATGTGAAACTATTGGAAGGAAAGAGATTGTAGATAAATTAGAGAACATTGAAATAGATAGGACAGATAACAAAGAAAAAATGTATATTATCCCTATTATGCAAGTAATAAAATTAATAAAAAATAAATATCCTGACATTATGTTAGAAGTAATAAATGAAAGGGATATATTAATTAATGTATATAAGAAAAAAAATAAAAATAAAGTATATGAACAAATAAAAGTATTAATAATATGCATCTTTGTCTTTGTTAGTTCAGCAGTTGCAATTATGAATTTTCATGCAGATGTAAATATGTTGAAAGCTTTGCAATTTTTTTATATGGCTATTACGGGAGAAGTAGTAGAGAGACCTTTGCTTATTTCTATTCCTTATTCTTTTGGAGTAGGAGTAGGGATGTTTATATTTTTTAATCATATTTCATTAAAAGAAAGATATAGAAATAAACCAAGTCCATTAGATTTAGAAATTTACTCCTATGAAAATAGTTTAGATGAATATTTGAGAAATAAAGCTAGGGAAAATGGAAAAAATGAATTATAGTGAAGTTTTTTTTGTAGTATTTATAGGATTCAGTGCAGGGTTATCTGTGGGAACATCAGTAATATCGTTTTTGGTAATACTGCGTGTTATTCCTAGGATAATAGAGATTTTTAAAGAAAGTTATCATATTTATTTTATTGAAATAGCTTTAGCATTAGGCTCAGTTGTGTCTTCTGTGATTTATTTAAATGGATTTAGTATTAAAACAAATTTTATAGTCATAATTTTTTTAGGATTATTAATTGGTGTATTTATAGGAATGCTTGCAGGAGCATTGAATGAAATATTAAATGTTGTTCCTATTGTAACAAAAAGATTAGCAATAGAAAAATACGATAAGTATATTCTTATAAGTCTAAGTCTGGGAAAGACTGTAGGATCATTGGTATATTGGTTAATACCATTTATATGGTAAATTAGGAGGTATTTATGAAAACAATAAAAACTCAGAAGGAATATCAAGATTATTCAAAAGAAAAACAACCCAAACCAAGCTTGTTAAAAAATTGTATTAATGCTTTTCTATGGGGAGGAGGTATTTGTACACTTGGAGAAATAATTTATAGAATATATCATTATTATTTTGGGTTAACAGAAAAAGTTTCTGCAAATCTACAAAGTGTAACACTGATTTTTTTAGGAGCATTTTTAACAGCATTGGGTATATACGACAAAATAGGAAAACATGCCGGAGCAGGATCTATAATACCAATAACTGGATTTTCTAATTCTATAGTGGCACCTGCTATAGAATTTAAAAAGGAAGGATATGTAATGGGTGTTGGTGCTAAAATGTTTTCATTGGCAGGACCAGTATTGGTTTTTGGAATTTCATCATCTATAATAGTAGGAATTTTTTATTTTTTTTTCAAATAAGAGGTGTTTAATATGGCAAATAATAAATTAGGAAAACAAACTATTAGATTCGATAATCCGCCTACAATTTTAAATGCAGCATCTATAGTAGGACCTAAAGAAGGAGAAGGACCGTTATCAACATTCTTTGATAAGGTTGAGTGTGATGATAAATGCAATGAATCAACATTTGAAAAAGCTGAGGAGTATTTTGCGTATGAATCAGCTCAATTATTATTAAAGAAGGAAAACTTGAAGAATAGTGATATTGATTATTACATTAGTGGGGATTTACTAAATCAAATTATAAGTTCAAATTTTACAGCAAAAAAACTAAAAATACCTTATTTTGGGGTATATGCAGCTTGTTCAACTTTTGCGGAAGGAATGCAACTTGCTTCTTTTATTATATCGGGAGGGTTTGCAGAAAAAATAGTTGTGTCTGCTTCAAGTCATTTTAGTAGTGCAGAGAGGCAGTATAGATCTCCACTAGAATCTGGTATTCAAAGAGCTATGACCGCTCAGTGGACGATAACAGGAGCAGGAAATATAATTATAGCAAAAAAAACTAGACCTCCATATATTACGCATATAACCACAGGTATAGTACAAGATTATGGAATTAAAGATGCAAATAATATGGGTACAGCAATGGCACCAGCTGCAGTGGAAACAATAATTGCACATTTTAATGATACTGGGTATAAACCCCAAGATTATGATCTGATTATTACAGGGGATTTAGGTACTATAGGAAAAGAAATAACTAGGGATTTATTGGTAAGAGAAGGTTTGGATGTAAGTATGAACTATACAGATTGTGGAGTTGAAATATTTGACGATTCTCAAGATACACATGCTAGGGGAAGTGGTGCTGGTTGTTCTGCCGTAGTTTTTTCTGGTTATTTGTTTGATAAACTAAATAAAAAACAATTTAATAAAATACTATTCGTACCAACAGGTGCACTGCTTTCTCCTACATCTACATTGCAGGGCGATACCATCCCATGTATAGCTCATGCAGTAACAATTGAAAATTATCCTACATTAGGTAGAAAGGAGAATTAGAATGTCTGATTATATATATGTGTTTGTAACAGGGGGGATTATTTGTGTTATTGCGCAAATAATTATGGATAAAACTAAATTATTGCCTGCCCATGTCTTAGTATTGTATGTAACAACAGGAGTAGTATTAACAGCAATTGGTATATACCCAAAGATTGTAGAAATTGGTAAAGCAGGGGCAACTGTTCCATTGATGGGATTTGGATATTCCTTGGCTAAAGGTGTATTTGAAGCGGTAGATCAACAAGGATTAATTGGTGTGCTTAGTGGAGGTGTCACAAATACAGCAACAGGTATATCCGCTGCTGTGTTCTTTGGATATTTAGCTTCCTTATTAGCAAATTCCAAATCAAAGAAATAGATAATGGCTTTATAGAAATGTAAAAAAACCCCTCATATCTAACTAGATAATGAGGGAGTAAATAAGCATATTTAAATCTAATTAATAATAGTATTTTAGAGTTAGTTTGATAAAACAATTAACTTTTTAATATAATTCTGAGAGAATTTATTCAGACTATCAGCTACTTTGACAATTACATCGTAACCTTCAGAATTTACTGTATTGATATCGACATTTGTTTTTATTATATTTAGTCTTGGACTATTTGCATTACATAAATCTATTAAATTAATTGCTCCATCTTCTGTATCACTAGCAGTAACTCCATTTAATATTTGAATATCGGTTGGAAGATTACCTACTGTAGTTTGAAGTGGTCCTCCAATACTAATAATCGGTGCATCATTTATTACTACTACTGTCAACGTCTTACTTGCACTAGCGCCTTTGCTATCAGTAGCAGTATAGGTAATGTTGTAAGTCCCTTCTTCACTAGTATTTACATTATTTGTTTCAAGTACTGGTGTTATGGTTTCACCTTCAGGATCTGTAACAATTATTTCTATATCACTTAAAGAAAATGAATCATTAACATGTAACTGTATACTGCTAGTTTCACTACCTTTGTAATTTAATGTTATTTCAGGTGCTTCATTTGGAGCTTCTACCATTACTTTTAAAGTATCAGTGTAACTGAATTCTTTGTCTTCAGTTTTTTCACCTGTAGTAATTTTGTATTTATAAGTAACTTTGGCAGTTATAGTACTACTGCCTACAGTTACGCCTTTAATAATATATTCGCCATTTGAAGAACCTTTTGTTAAAGTAATATTATCATTATTTGAAGTTACAGATAGATCTGACACGATATCTGTAGCTTTACTGTTATGATTTAAACCTTTAATAGAAATAGTTTTACTTTGATTAGTTTCTATTGTAGTAGATTCGACAGCTTTGTTATCTAACAATATATTAATTCCTACTACAGTATTTGCTGTGTGAACAGTACAAATATCATCTTCATCAGGGGCTAAAACTCCAGCTTCACTTTTTGGAACATAATTTGCATTTATTGGTTTTATATTTCCAGGGAATCTATCATCAGGTTTTCTTATTCTAACAACTTTTTCTACTACATCTTCAGGACAAAATTCAGAAGCTATTTTACCAGTAGAAGTATCAATCATTAATTCCACATGATAGTCGTCTTTTTCTGACGGAACTGTTCCACTAATAAATTTTTCGCTAATTACTGTTGATCCTCTTGGATCTTTTGAAGTAAGTTCAGTGGGACGTTTACCTGAAACACTATCTATACTGGCAGTAACAATACCACCAGGGTTGCCAGGTAAATTTTTGCTATCTAATTCTTTATGAATTTCCCTCATTACTGTTTGCCACATCAATGCTGGACCTGGTTTTGAACCGCCGTAGATGCCAATATTTAGTTTGTATGTTTTTCCTCCTGCTTTAACTTTGTTTTCATCATATCCATACCAAACTGCTGCAGTATAGTATTTTGAGTATCCACAGAACCAAGCATGCATCTTATCATTTGTTGTACCGGTTTTACCAGCGATCTGCATTCTCGATATTGAAATGCTTGTTGTACCTCCAGGTCGAACAACATTTTTAAGTACATCGGTTATAAGATAAGCTGTTTGCTCAGAAAATACTCTTATTTTCTCTTGTTTATTTTCCATAATCGTATTTCCATCTTTGTCTTCTATGGCAGTATAAAGTATTGGCTCTATCCTAACACCTTCATTTGGAAATGTCGAAAAGGCACTTGCCATTACTAAAGGAGTTTGCCCATATGTGTATCCGCCTAAAGAAAGCGCAGCGGGATTTAAGTCGTTTTCTTTGCCTTCTTTAACTAATTCTAATCCTAATAAATCGGCATACTTAACAGAATTTTCTAAACCTACTTTAAACCAAGCTTGAACCGCCATTACATTTTTTGATTGTGTTAAGCCTTTTCTTATAGTAGTCATGCCATTGTATCCTCCGGCATTTCCTGGCTTCCAGCTACCCAAACGTATTGGAACATCGTCAAATGTGGTTGCTAGAGTAATAGTTCTTGATTCTAAACCCGGACCGTAAACTGTTAGGGGTTTCGTTGAAGACCCTACTTGAAACTTTTGTGTCGCTCTATTTAAGGATCTGCTTTGAGTTTTATCTCTACCTCCTATTAATCCTGCTACATGACCATTTGAGTTATTAATTACCACCATAGCTCCTTCTGGAGTATAATTGATTTCTTCACCAGATTCCTTTGAAGCAGCAGCTGAGGCTTGTTTTGCAGTATATGATTGCTTTGGAAAAAGACTATCGTCTTTAAATTTATCATCTAAAACATCTTGTACATCAGGATCTATAGTAGAACAAATTTTTAATCCTGAGTTTAAAAGAAAATATTGCGCTTCTTGCTCAGATTCAAAACTGAAATCTTCTGATTCCATTAAATCACTTACAACTTGCTCATAAAGTGTATCGGTAAAATATGAATATATTTCTCCATTTTTAGGTAGTAATAGTCCAAAGTCGTTGTTTTCCAATTGCTCTGTAGCTATAGTGTATTCTTCTTCATTAATATTTCCTAATTCATACATTTTTTTAACTACTGCTATAGCTCTAGTTTTATTTCGTTCATTATGATGGATTTTTCCATCTTCATCTATTCTTATTTCATATACCCCTTCTTCTACTTCATCAACTATGTAGGGCTTATAATAGGTAGGACTTTTTATAATTGATGCTAATACTGCTGATTGAGCAGCACTTAATTCATCTAAATTTTTGTTAAAATAAGTTTCAGCAGCTGCTTTTACTCCCCAAGCGTTGGCAAAACCAATTTTATTTAAATACGCTTCTAGAATCTGATCTTTTGTATATTGTCTTTCTAATTGAATTGCCAAATACATTTCGATGATCTTTCGTTTGATTGATTGTTCATCTCCTACATGTGTTAATTTAATTAATTGTTGAGTAATGGTACTTCCACCGGGACCTGATAATGACCGAGAAGTTACTACACCAAATACTGCACGCACTAATCCTTGAACATCTACTCCTTTATGTTCATAGAAACGTTCATCTTCTATTGCAATAAATGAATTTTTAACCAAATCAGGGATTTCATTGATACTAATAACTTCTCTTTTTTCTTTACCCTGTAATTGTTGATAAAAATCTCCATTCTTATCAACGATATATGATGGTTCAATATATTCAAACTTACTTAGATCTAGTTCAGGAGCATCTTTAACCCAGTTGTATACAAAACCAGCTCCAACACATCCGCCTATAAAAAATAATATAATAGAAATAATAAAAAACCATTTTAAGAATAACAAGAATTTGTTTTTAGGTTTCTTATTTTTTTTATTCTTATTTTTTGTCTTTTTTTTCTTTTTATTATTAGAGTTATCTTCGGACTTGTCATTTATTATATTTTCATATGTCTCGTCTTCAATAATAAAATCACCTTTTTTATCTCCATTATTATTGTTGTTGTTTTTGTCCATTTTGTACCTCCTTAATACTTACAAAATTTATCATTTATAATTATAATATTTTATGTATTAAAATATCAATCTTTTTCAGTTAATATTACTAATTCTTTATTGATTATATATAATTTATATATATCTTGATATATATAATAAAAAATTTAAAATCTATATTGACAAAAATTAAAATTTATTGTAAAGTATTAAAGCGTCGCAAGAAACAGAAAAAAGCGGCAAGGTATTTGAAAATAGAATAGTGCACACAA
>JBMNCR010000059.1:55333-70777 GCA_049366695.1 Eubacteriaceae bacterium | reverse complement strand
ATACATTTGTTTCAAAGAAACCATATGAATACCGAAGTGAACGCTGTGTATACAGTCGAGGGTTAAAACCAGAGGAAGTAATTAAAACTATTGCAGAAATATTAAATATTGATAGTACTGATATGGTTCATATTAAGTACTGTCATAAAACTAGTGAGTATAGAGCATTAAGCGTATTTTTTATGCGTTGTCTATGTGATTGTTCCTATAGAGAAATATGTAAATATATTGGTAATATAACATTATCCCAAGCAGCAAGGCTTTGTGAGCGAGGCTATGCTTTGATGTTAGGTAAACCTCGCTACCAAAATCTAATGTCTCGCTTTCTTGGAAATTTAAAGGTTGCCTAATTACGTTTAATTGATGTAATTTATTCTATGTTATCTTTCTAAATAATAATAATTGTCTATTCTTGTATACAGATAAATTTGCTATTTCTTTCAAATCTTAAAATTTTATATTTATACTCATTTTATGCTATATTTATTGCCATTTTTTTACGTAGGGAATAAAGTTATGATAAATTATTCCACTGCTCTTATTTTTTTGGGGTCAAAATATAGATTGGAAAAGACATGTCCCTGAAGTCTTGTCCCTGAAGTTTTACGAGAAAGTCCATCTTCAAGGCAAAGGTATAAAACCTTTCCTTTGTTTGTCTTAACTCCATTTTGAAATTTCTCATATTCATAGCCTTTCCTCCTATGGTCCTTCTCACCATCGTATTCTTCAAATCTTTATATATACACAATCTTTGATCAAAGTAAAATACTATATATAATATATAGGCGTATTATTAATACAATAGCAAAACATTAGCTTTGCTTAATTCAAAAGAATGAGATGAGAACCGTTAAGAATTTATCGGCTGTTTGAACGTAGTGAGTTCCGAAAATTTAGGTACTCTTTGAGTTCTTTCCATTGGTGCTGGCGTATGCGTGTTTGTAATTGTATTAATAATATGCCTAAATCGATTATGTAACAAAGGTATTGGATTTGTTTTTTTATAATACTGCTTCGATAATACCCTCACCGAAATGTAATCCTAGATGATTTTATAATCTGACAATAATAATTACAATGGTTTTATCCGCATCTAATATAGTCATTAATTTTATATTATGTATTCTAAAAAACATTTCTTTAAAAATAAAAAAGCACCTTAGAAATCCAGTAAATCACTGAAAATCCAAAACACTTTTTGTTAGTATGACTTCTATTAAATATAATTATATACTATTCCCACTCAATAGTAGAAGGTGGCTTAGAGGTAATGTCGTAAACAATCCTATTGACATGTTTTACTTCATTTACTATCCTATTAGAAATACTTTCTAATACGTCATGAGGTATCCTTGCCCAATCAGAAGTCATGCCATCACTACTTGTAACAGCTCTTAAACCAATTGTATAGTCATAGGTACGCTCGTCACCCATAACTCCCACGCTTCTATTACCTGGTAGCACGGCGAAGTATTGCCATATTTCATTGTTTAATCCTGCTTTTTTAATCTCATCTCTAAAAACAAAATCTGCTTCCCTTAATATATCTAGTTTTTCATTTGTTATCTCACCAATTATCCTAATTGCTAAACCAGGTCCTGGGAAAGGTTGTCTCCAGACAATATCTTTAGGTATCTCTAATTCTTCTCCCACTGCTCTTACTTCATCTTTAAATAAATTTCTTAAGGGTTCAACTAATTTAAAAGATAAATCTTCAGGTAATCCGCCAACATTATGATGACTTTTAATAACTGCTGCATCCTTCGATCCACTTTCAATAACATCAGGATAAATAGTTCCTTGCAATAAGTAATCCATATCTTTTAATTTATTAGCTTCTTCTTCAAATACTCTAATAAATTCTTCACCTATAATTTTTCTTTTTGTTTCGGGATCAGTTATACCTTTTAACTTATTTAAAAATCTTTCTTGAGTATTTACCCTAATAAAATTCATATTAAATCTATATTTAAATATTGCTTCTACTTGATCTCCTTCATCTTTTCTCAATAATCCATGATCAACAAATATACACGTTAGATTATCTCCTATAGCCTTGTGCACTAAAACTGCAGCTACTGAAGAATCTACCCCACCACTTAAGGCGCACAGTACCTTTTTATTTCCCACTTCTTCTTTTATAGCCTTTATTTGTTCTTGAACATAATTATGCATTGTCCAATCGCCTTTACATTTGCAAACATTGTATAAAAAATTAGTTAAAAATTCTTTTCCCATTTGAGTATGTTCTACTTCAGGATGAAATTGAACTCCAAATAAATTGCTATTTTTATTTTCCATTACCGCAACAGGACACGTGTCTGTTTTAGCAGTAATAATAAAATCTTTTGGTACATCTTTTATATAATCTGTATGACTCATCCAAACAACAGTATCATTCATATCTTTAGAAATAATACTTGATGAATCTATTACTGTAACTTTTCTACGTCCATATTCCCTTACAGTAGGTTGCTCTACATAACCCCCTAATGAATGAGCCATTAGCTGAGCGCCATAACAAATCCCTAAAATCGGAATGCCTAAATTGAATATCTCTTTATTACAAACAGGGGCATCTTCTTGATATACACTTGAAGGACCTCCTGTAAAAATTATTCCCTTTGGCTTTTTATCAATAATTCTTTGTATTTCAACGTCATATGGCAATATTTCACAAAACACATGCGCTTCTCTTACCCTTCTAGCAATTAATTGATTGTATTGTCCTCCAAAGTCTATAACTAGGATTGTCTCTTGTTGATTCATGCCTTTCCTCCTTAATAACCTGCACTATTATAATTAGGTGACTCTTTTACTATAGAAACATCATGAGGATGGCTTTCTTTTAACGAAGCACTTGTAATTTTAATAAACTTAGTTTTTTCTTTTAAATCTTGAATGTTCTCCGCTCCACAATATCCCATTCCAGATCTTAAGCCACCTACTAATTGATATACAGCATGTGATAATGTTCCTTTGTATGGCACTTTACCCTCAACACCTTCAGGCACAAATTTCTTTTGTCCTTCTTGAAAATATCTATCTGAACTTCCTTCCTTCATAGCAGCAAGTGATCCCATACCTCTATATGTTTTGAAACTTCTTCCTTGATAAATACTCATCTCTCCTGGGCTTTCTTCAGTTCCTGCAAAAAGGCTACCAATCATTACGGTATCCGCACCAGCTGCAATAGCTTTCGTTATATCTCCTGAGAATTTTATGCCTCCATCAGCAATAACAGGTATATCATACTTACTTGCTACTTCATAACAATCCATAATAGCTGTTACTTGAGGTACTCCAATACCAGCAATAATTCTCGTAGTACATATTGAACCTGGTCCTATACCCACTTTAATTCCATCAACACCAGCTTCTATCAATTCTTTTGCTGCTTCTCCTGTTGCAATATTGCCTGCTATTAATTGTAATTCAGGGTAAGCATTTTTAATCATTCTTACAGCTTCTATTACTCCACAATGATGTCCATGGGCTGTATCAACAACAACAACATCAACTTTAGCATCATATAAAGCTTTAACTCTATCCATAACATCTTTTCCGTTTCCAACTGCTGCACCAACAAGCAACCTACCTTTTTCATCTTTTGCTGAATTGGGATATTTAATAGCTTTTTCGATATCTTTAATAGTTATTAAACCTTTTAAATTATTATTTCTATCAATTATTGGTAATTTTTCAATTTTGTGTTCTTTAAGAATCTTTTCTGCTTTCTCTAAATTTGTCCCTTCTGGAGCAGTAACAAGGTTATCTTTAGTCATAGCATTTTTAATTTTTTTCGTTGGATCATTTTCAAATCTAAGATCTCTATTTGTAATTATACCAACTAATTTTCCTTCTTCAGTAATAGGAACACCAGAAATATGGTATCTTTCCATAAGCTCAAGAGCATCGCCTACAACATGCTCAGGATTTAGAAAGAAAGGATCTACAATAACTCCATGCTCACTTCTCTTTACCTTATCCACTTCCATAGCTTGTTCTTCAATAGACATGTTTTTATGAATAATGCCTATTCCACCTTGTCTGGCAATTGCAATGGCCAATTTTCCTTCTGTAACAGTATCCATACCTGCACTAATTATAGGTATGTTTAATCTTACTTTTTTTGTTAAAAAAGTGCTGGTATCTACCTGATTAGGTAAAATTTTTGATTTTCCAGGTATCAACAACACATCATCAAAAGTAACTCCTTCTTTTACTATTTTTCCCATTACTCACACTCCTAAATATATATTAAAACATACAAATAGTTTTTTCAGATACTACTTGTCTGAAGCTATACTCAATATACCTAATTTATAGTCAAAAATTTCAACCGTACTTTTGTAGAAACTATAAGTTATATTTTTCAGATTATACAAGTAAAATATTCTATTTGCCACGATTATATTTTTATAAGTATAGTACTCCTTTTTTTATTTGTCAATAATATATGCAATTTTCAAACTATTTTTAAAAGAAAAAAATAAAAATCTCTAGCAACCTAGAAATTTTTATTTTGGAATTTCTTTTTTATTCTATTTTTCCATTAATTTAAGATCATTTTCTTTAATCCAATTATTTTTCCTCATAAATTGTGATATTATCAAAGTTATTATTGCAGGTAAGATAAAATGTAATAATATAATACCTAACCAAGTAGAAATATTTCCTCCCATAGCTTCAAAAGTACCAAATTGTCCTACAAACCCACTTGTCCCCATACCTGATCCATATGGAACGTTTTCCATTTTAAATATAGTAGTAGAAATAGGTCCTAAGATAGCAGATGATATAATTGGCGGTATCCAGATCAAAGGATTTTTTATTATATTTGGCATCTGAAGCATAGACGTACCTATTCCTTGTGCAAATAATCCTCCAACTCCATTTTCTTTATAGCTCATTACTGCAAATCCTATCATTTGACATGCACACCCTACTGTAGCAGCTCCAGCAGCCAACCCACTCAAACTTAACATTAACCCTATAGCAGCACTACTTATAGGTAGTGTTAATGCAACTCCCATTAAAACAGAAACTAAAATCCCCATAGGTATAGGTTGTTGTTCAGTAGCCCACATAATCAATTGACCAAATGCACTCATTAAGCTACTAACCACAGGTCCAATATAATATGCAGCTAATCCAGCAGTTATTATTGTTACAGCTGGAGTTATTATAATATCAATTTTTGTTTCTTTTGATATTAACTTACCAAATTCAGCTCCAATTATCCCGGCAATAAGTGCAGAGACAGGGTCGCCACCTAAATATCCACCTAAAGAAGATGCAAAAACAACTAATGGCGGAGCTTTTAAAGCATAAGCTACAGCAACTGAAATAGCAGGAGCAGTCATAGCTTTAGCTGCCGGCCATAAAACTTGTGAAAAGAATGTAATATTTAATCTGATTCCAATCTGATTAATTATACTTCCAATAATTAAAGTAGAAAATAATGCCAAAGCCATATAGCTTAAAGTATCAATTAAATATCTTTGTACCGTAAATTCAATATCTTTTTTCTTAAGAAAATTAGAAATATTACTCATATGTATCCTCCTTTTGTCATTTTAGTAATTTTAATAAATATACATCATTTTGTCAATACAGGTGTATTTACAGCTCGCGGCGTTCTAATGAACAGTTGTTCAAAACAAAAAAATAACTAGAATATATAGGCATATTATTAATACACCTATATCTATTATGAAACCAAGTATTAGGTTGTTTTTTTATTCAATTGCTCTGATTTACAACTATATACCTCCATCTACAACTCCACTTTCTAAGTCAATTATATGTGTAATATACGTACTAGGAGAAAGAATAATCGTAATAGTTATTGCCGCCGCACTACTTCTTGAAGCTTCATCAAATGTAATCTCAAAAGGTATGTTACAATTGATTAATAAGCATGTAATACTATTTAATTCTGCAATTTTTATCTTATCTTTATTTAATAGATTTAATAATACATCATTTGTTAATAATTTTTTAAATTGATTTATTTTACTCAAAATTAAATGACCCCATTACAATTAATATATTTTATACTATGATAATAAAGTAAGTTTATTGACAAATATATACTAATCGTAAATAGTCATTAGATAAACTCTATTTATTTGAATAGATTCAAACTCTAATACTAATAATTAATTATTTTTTAATGATATTTATACAATATAATTAATTTTTAAATAGATATAATGTGTAAATCTATTAAATTTGATAATCCCTATGAGTCTTACAGTTTGTAGACAATGTCTATAAGATTACAAACAATCATGAAAGCTAGATCTAAAGGAATAAGAAAACCCAACGGGCGCTTCGTATTGAGATATACGAAAGCCTGTTGGGTTTTTTATACTGACACAGAAATCGGGCTATGTCGTCAGTCTAAAAGTCTCCAAAGAGACTTATTGTATTACATCATTGGCATTCCGCCCATTCCGCCCATTCCGCCCATTCCGCCACCTGGCATTGGAGCTGGTTCATCTTTTGGTAAGTCTACAACAGCTGCCTCAGTTGTTAAGAACATTGCAGCTACACTTGCAGCATTTTGAATAGCAGATCTTGATACTTTAGTTGGGTCAATGATTCCTTCTTCAAACATATCTACATATTTTCCCTTTGCTGCATCAAATCCTACACCTAGTTCTTTTACTTTTAAATTATCAATTATTACTGAACCTTCTAAACCGGCATTTTCAGCAATTTGTCTTACAGGCTCTTCTAAAGATCTTCTAACAATAGATGCGCCTGTTTTTTCGTCACCTTCTAAAGTCTCAATTAAAGCTTCTACACTAGTAATAGTATTTACATATGCAGTACCACCACCACTTACTACGCCTTCTTCAATAGCAGCTCTTGTAGCATTTAAAGCATCTTCAATTCTATATTTTCTTTCTTTCATTTCAGTTTCAGTTGCAGCACCAACTTTAATTACAGCTACACCACCAGCTAACTTAGCTAATCTTTCTTGTAACTTTTCTCTATCGTACTCAGAATCAGTTTCTGGGATTTGTTTTTTAATTTGGTTGATTCTATCATCAACTTCTGCTTTGTTTCCTTGTCCTTCAACAATTATAGTATTTTCTTTGTCTATTTTTATTTGTCTTGCTCTACCTAATTGTTCGATTGTTACAGTTTTTAAATCTAATCCTAATTCGTCAGAAATAACTTCTCCACCAGTTAATGCAGCAATATCAGATAACATAGCTTTTCTTCTATCACCAAATCCTGGAGATTTTACAGCTACACAATTGAATGTTCCTCTAATTTTATTTACTACCAAAGTTGCAAGCGCTTCTCCATCAACATCTTCAGCAATAATCAATAGTTTACCACTTGATTGAACTATTTGTTCCAAAATAGGAAGTATTTCTTGAATATTGCTTATTTTTTTATCTGTAATAAGAATATATGGATTATCTAAAACTGCTTCCATTTTTTCTGTATCAGTTGCCATGTACGCTGATAAGTAGCCTCTATCAAACTGCATACCTTCGGTAAACTCTAATTCTGTACCCATAGATTTACCTTCTTCAACTGTTATAACACCATCATTTCCTACTTTCTCCATAGCGTCAGAAATAAGTTGTCCAATTTCAATATCAGCAGCGGAAATTGAAGCTACTTGAGTTATAGAGTCTTTGTTTTCTATTTGTTTACTAGATTTTTTTAATCCATCTACTACAACATCTACAGCTTTTTCAATTCCTTTTTTTAGTCCCATAGGGTTAGCACCTGCTGCTACATTTTTAAGTCCTTCTCTTATAATTGCTTGAGCTAATAATGTTGCAGTAGTTGTTCCATCACCAGCTACATCATTTGTCTTTGTAGCTACTTCCTTTACTAATTGTGCACCCATATTTTCATATTGATCTTCTAATTCTATTTCTTTAGCAATTGTTACACCATCATTTGTTATAATAGGTGAACCAAAGCTTTTTGATAATACTACATTTCTTCCTTTAGGTCCTAATGTAACTTTTACAGTATTTGCCAATTTATTTACGCCATCTACTAAACTTGCTCTAGCATCAGCAGAAAATTTGATTTCTTTTGCCATATGTTTATTCCTCCTCAATATTTTATTAAATTTTTATTCAACAATAGCTAATATATCATTTTGTCTTACAATAAGATATTCTTCACCATCTAACTTGATTTCTGTGCCAGAGAATTTAGAGAATACTACAGTGTTTCCTACTTTCACTTCTAATTCAACTTTTTTTCCATCTACTAATTCTCCACTACCTACCGCTACTACTTCAGCTTCTTGTGGTTTTTCTTTAGCAGATCCTGGTAATACTATACCACTTGCTGTTGTTTCTTGTTCTTCTTTCACTTTAATTACTACTCTGTCACCTAATGGTTTAAGTTTCATATAAATACCTCCTTGTGATATTATTTTATTATTTTGTTAGCACTCATGTCAATTGAGTGCTAATTGCATTTATATAATACAAAATTGTGCATGAAAAGTCAACTATATTTTACCAAGTATTTATGATTTTATTCTTTATTATCTCTTTTTAATAGAAAAAAAATTCAAATGTATATATAATGACTTTTAATTTTATTGATTTATTAATATGAATAAATTGACTTTGCATAATGAAAAGAGAATAGAATTAATGAAGTCATGCATAAGTAAAAAGTAGCTATAAAGGTTTAAACATCTATGCATATCTTTATAGCATATTTAAAAAATCTATAAAAATTATTAATAGAATACATTATTTATCCATTAATATTCCTAGTTAACAAAGTATATTTCTTATTATTTGTTTTTATATTAAAACATACTTTATTACCATATTTTTCTAGTATTCATATACATACTATTTATTTAAATTTGATCTAGCAAAGTAAAATAGATATTGTTGTGCAAATCCAGCATATTCTCCCCAATTTTTCTGAGCAAATTCAAGTATCTCATTTTTGTTAGCTTCTCTTTTAAAATATAATTGTTCGGTAACCTTTTTAATCCACACATCTACAGGATAACAATCATACTTTTGCATAGAAAAAAGCAATATACAATCAGCTACTTTTGGTCCTACACCTTTTATTTTAAGTAATTCATTTCGGGCATCTTCAGTACTTAAGTTCTTGAGTTCAAATAAATTAACTACCCCTTTATTTACTTTTTCCACTGCATCAATAATATAATTCGCCCTGTATCCACATTTTATATTTTTTAAGTCTTCTAATTTAACATCTTTGAGATTTTCTGGCGAAGGAAAAGTATAATATTTCTTTCCTTTATAGTATATCTTATCTCCAAAATCTCTACACAAACTATCTATTATTTTCTTAATTCTAGGTATGTTATTATTTGTAGATAATATAAAAGAAATCAAAGTTTCCCATTCTTCTTGATTTAGTATTCTTATACCATTACCATGTTCTATTGCTTGATCGATAATTTTTTCTCCAGAAATTTTTTCTATCATACTACTATAATTACTACCTAAGTCGAAATAGTCTACCCATTTATTCATAAAATCTTCTTTATCCAGATTATAAATATCTATTCTGTCTTTTTGTTGTATTAATTCAACTACTTGATTTTTTACAATACCAATATAGCTATGACTATCTTGCTTTTCCCATCTAAAACACTGTCCACATTCAAATGTTTGCTCCAAGTTAAAAAAATCAGCTGTCAATATCAATTTATCTTGCATATCTTTTATATTTTTTATCATAATACCACCATAAGTTTTAATAATAATACCATATTTTTTTTTAATTTGTTATAATGTAACTACTCATAATTAAAAGGAGATCAATTATGTTTAAAGAAAAAAAATCAAGAGTACTAATTCGAACATTTATTCAAATTGCTCTTTTATTTATTATAATAGTTGGTTATTTTATTGAATATATATCATACTTTTTAATAACAAATACATTTACTTTTTTACAATTACCACTTAAATCTGCTAGTTTAGTAGAATTTTTTATTTTTTTAATATTATCATCTATAATATGTATTCTTAGTGTCATATTGATTAGCATGAATAAATACAGTATAAAATTTGATAATATAATATGTATATTAATAATTGTTCTTAATTTGTTTAAATTATCATTTTATATACCCAGTATTACTCTTGATAAAACTTATTTATTCTATATATTAAAACAATATATCCCTTTAATTACAAATGGTATTACAATTATATTAAGTATGTATAAATTATCAGATAACAAATCAAATATATAAGCCAAATTTTTATTACCTATGATATTGATTACTTATCTTATATAAAACTAACTAAATTTATTAATAATTGCCTTAGAAATATTTTCTATTGGTATCCCCTTGTCCATACTTGTATTTCTTAAGTATTTATATGCTTCATCTTCAGTACATTTTCTTTTTTCCATAACAATTCCTTTTGCTTTTTCAATAGTTTTTCTATCTGAAATCTCTTTGCGAAGTTTAAGTATTTCTTTTTCAAGAACTATCATCCTTTGTCCATTAATAATACAGCTTTTAAGTATTTTTACTAGTTCATATTTATCTATGGGTAAATTTAAAAATGAATAAATCCACCCTTTTTCAATCCAATCCATGTAATATGAACCATACTGATTACACAATAATATTACTGGAGCAATTTTTTCAGAGAAAATTATGTTTACTATATCAATAGCTCTTATTCCTTTTATATCGTCATCTAATAAGACCAAATCAATATTTCTAGCTCTGGCTATCCTAATTAGACTATTTCCATCATCACAAATTATTACATGATAACCATTTTTTTTGAGAATAGATGTAATACTCGCTTCACTTTTTTTATTATTTAAACATATGATAATATTTTCTAACATACCTTTTCCGTCCCTACTAGTATAATGTTTTATTATATACAATTATTATATATATTTCATCTACAATTCTACATTTTTAATAAAAATAACAAGTTCTTTATAATTTAAAAAAGCTTTTAGTTCACTAAAAGCTTTTTATTTGGAGATTAAAATAATTACATAGTTTAATCCCCAAATAGACTTTAGTAAACTAAAGTCTATTTAAGGTAATAAACAAAGGGAGTAATTATATTATATAATTGGCAAATACCAAATTATATACTAGTTAGATAACTATCTAATTCCCATTGGGAAACTTTTGTTCTGTAGTCATCCCATTCTTGAATTTTTGCTTCAATATATTTTACTTTTGCATGATCACCTAAAGTATTCATTAATACTTCATCTTTTTTTAATTCTTCAATTGCTTCAATTAATGTACCTGGTAAACTCTCAATACCCTTCTCATTTTTTTCATCAATGGACATATTGTATACATTTGAGAATACTGGTTTTGGAGCTTGTAATTTATTTTTTATTCCATCTAAACCAGCTGCTAAGTTTCCCGCTAAGGATAAATATGGATTTGCAGATGGATCTGGATTTCTCAATTCTACTCTTGTAGAAGCCCCTCTTTTTGCAGGAATTCTAATCAATGGACTTCTATTTCTTGGAGACCATGCAATATAAACTGGTGCTTCATAACCAGGAACAAGTCTTTTATACGAATTAACAGTTGGATTGGTCAACGCTGCCATAGCTCTTGCATGTTTAATAGTTCCACCGATATATTGGTAAGCTATTTCACTTAATTCATATTCACCGTCTATATCATAAAATGCGTTTTCACCATCTTTAAATAATGATGCATTTATATGCATACCAGAACCGTTAATACCAAAAATTGGTTTCGGCATAAAAGTAGCATGCAAGCCATGTCTTTGTGCAATAACTCTAACTACCATTTTAAATGTCATAATATTATCTGCTGCTGTTAAAGCATCAGCATACTTAAAATCTATTTCATGTTGACCAGGCGCCACTTCATGGTGAGATGCTTCTATTTCAAATCCCATCTCTTTTAGAGTCATAACCATATCACGTCTTGCACTTTCACCTAAATCAACAGGTGCTAAATCAAAATAACCCGCATTGTCATGCGTTTTAAGAGCAGGTTCCCCATCTTCTCCTACTTCAAATAAGAAGAATTCACACTCTGGACCAACATACATTGTATATCCCAAATCTTCTGCTTCTTTTACAATCTTTTGTAGTATATTCCTAGGACAACCAGCAAAAGGTGTTCCATCAGGATTATAAATATCACAAATCAATCTTGCTTCTCTCCCAATTTGTGGCTTCCATGGAAAAATCACAAAAGTATTGAGGTCTGGTCTCAAATACATATCTGATTCTTCAATTCTTACGAAACCATCAATAGAAGATCCATCAAACATAATCTCACCATCTAAAGCTTTCTCAAGCTGTTCAATAGTTATAGACATGTTTTTCATTACTCCAGTTAAATCTGTAAATTGTAAATGAATAAATTCTATGCCAAGATCTTGCGCTTTTTGTAATACTTCTTGTTTCGTCATTATAAATAAACCTCCCTTATTACATTGCTCGTTATAAAAAAAAACGCCTATAACGAAGGTAACCCTTATTTATAGACGTCATAGCCTTTATTAACTTTTATAACATTATACCTATGTTATATCATATTGTCAACTCTATATATCAAGATTTTCTTCATTAATTAGATAAGTTAATGTATATAAGCTTTCACTAATAGCTACATTCTCAATAACAATATCCTCTGGTACTCTTACATCAGCAGGTGCAAAATTCCAAATAGCTTTGATATTTGCCCTAACTAAAGTATCAGCAATATCTTGACTTTTTTCCTTAGGCACACATATAATTCCTATCGTAATTTCATGTTCTTTCACGTATTCTTCTAAATCCATAATATCAAGAATCTTAACATCTCTAATAGTTATTCCTACTAATCTGGGATTAACATCAAACATTGCTTTTAACAAAAACCCTTCTCTCCTAAAGCCTTCATAATTTGCAATAGCCTGACCTAAATTACCTGCTCCAATAATTACACATTTATATTCTTTATTAAGCCCTAGAATATTTCCTATTTCTCTTTGCAATTCCACAACATTATATCCATATCCTTGTTGACCAAATCCTCCAAAGCAATTTAGGTCTTGTCGTATTTGAGATGCAGTTAACCCCATTATTTTGCCAAGTTCTTTTGATGATATTCTTAAAATATCTTTTTGTAACAATTCTCCTAAATACCTATGATACTTAGGCAATCTTCTTATTACTGCCATAGAAACCTTTATTGAATTTCTCTGCATACAAATACTCCTTTCAATTACCACCCATTGTAAAAAATTTATAATAATTATAGCAATGCTACTTGAGTTTGTCAATTTAATATATAATAATAAATTGAAATCTGATAGAATATTTAATTATAGTATTTGGAGGCTACAAAATTGTTAAGTTGTAATAATTTACGTAAAAGTTATGGTATTAATTTAGTGCTAAATAATATCACATTTAAATTGGATAAAAAAGATAGTGTAGGTATAGTTGGAAAAAACGGTTCAGGAAAATCCACATTATTAAAAATTATTTCAAAAAATATTGAGTCTGATTCAGGAGAAGTATTTATTAGTAATACAGCTAGTATTGGCTATTTATCTCAAACTTTAGATTTAGATGAATCGAATAGCATTTATGATGAAATGCTATTAATTTTTCAAGATATTATTGATTTGGAACAAAAGATAGTTAATCAACAAGAATTAATGTCTTCTAGTGAAAATTTAGACAATGTTATGGAACGATATAGTCATTTAGTTGAACTTTTCGAAGAAAAAAATGGTTACGAATATCAAAGTCGTATTAAAGGTGTACTTAATGGTTTAGGATTTAATGACAATCATCACAAACTAAAAATTCGTCAATTAAGCGGAGGAGAAAAAACTCGAGTTGCATTAGCTCGTTTGCTATTAGAACAACCTCATATACTCTTACTAGATGAACCAACTAATTTTTTAGATGTTGATACTATTCATTGGTTAGAGAATTATTTGAAAAGTTTTAATGGCATATTAATGATTATTTCTCATGATAGGTATTTTTTAGATACCTTAGTAAATAAAATATTTGAAATTGAAAACAACAAACTAACGCAATATAGTGGAAATTTTTCTCAATATATAGTGAAAAAAAATGAGAAAACGGAAACATTACTGCACCAATATCAAGTGCAACAAAAAGAAATAAATAGACAAAAAGAAATAATTAAAAAATTCAAACAATATAATACTGAAAAAAGCATCAAAAAAGCTGAAAGTAGAGAAAAAATGCTAAGTAAAACTGAACTAATTGATAATCCTCATATGTCCACAAAAGCAGCAAATATACTTTTTGAACCTCAAATAAAAAGCGGAAAATTAGTATTAGAAGTAAAAGATCTAAAAAAAAGTTACAATAATAATTTAATCTTTAAAGATGTTGGTTTTAATATAATAAGAGGTGAAAAAATTGGAATCATTGGATCTAATGGAACTGGCAAAAGTACTCTTCTTAACATAATACGTGGAAATGTAGTTCAAGACTCTGGCGAATTAAACTTAGGTTATAATGTGCATTTGGATTTTTTTGATCAAACTAACTCCAATCTAAATACAGACAATGACATACTGAATGAAGTATGGCAATCAAAACCATTAGCAGATCATAAAGAAATACGCAATCTTCTAGCTTCTTTCATGTTCACTGGAGATGATGTTTATAAAAAAATTTCTTCACTATCTGGTGGTGAAGTAAACAGAGTCTTATTAGCCAAAATAATGCTAACAAAGTCAAACTTTTTATTAATGGATGAACCTACTAATCACCTAGATATGGAAACAAAAAACATCTTAGAAAATGCTTTGAATAATTACTTAGGTACAGTATTACTAATTTCTCATGATAGATATTTTCTTAATAAAGTAGTTGATAAGTTATTTATATTAGAGAATAACAATCTAACAATATATAATGGAAATTATGACTATTATATTAATAAGATGAAAGAACAAAAACTATTAAGTGAAATAAATAAAACTACTCTTTCTCCCACAAAAACTCAGTTAAATAAAAAACGAAAACTTGATAATATTAGAAAAAATAAAACAAAAGAAATAAAAAACCATATAGAACAATTGGAACATAAAATTGAACAATTAGAAAATGAAATCAATGAATTAGAAATACTTATGTGTGATGAAAACTTTTATAATGATCTTGATTTTGTTTCAAAAATAACGAATAAATATAATAATAGCAAACTTACTTTAAATGAAGAAATGGAAAAATGGGCAAATAAAAATACTGAACTAGAAAATATTTGCAATATAAATGAATAATATCTAAATTCATTAACAGCCAATACTTCTTTATTATTTAAAATTTATATTTAGCATATATAATAAAAACATCCAACTCATAACATTAAACTTTAAATTGAATAACATGTCGATTTATTATTATAATGTAATATTTAACTTCTTATGTGTTGGATGT
>JBMNCR010000059.1:26826-55233 GCA_049366695.1 Eubacteriaceae bacterium | reverse complement strand
TAACATGTCGATTTATTATTATAATGTAATATTTAACTTCTTATGTGTTGGATGTCTTTACATTCCTCATATAAATTTTTTAGTTTAGTATAATTATATAGGTAAAATAACATTTACGCTATACCGATTACTGATGAATACAAAACAATAAATTTTTCAGTTTTCTGTAGGTGGTGTAAAAACTCTTGTAGCTAATTCTCTATCCAGTCTATATAGAACGTCTTTATTATTATCTATATATTTTAACTGTCCTATAATATTGTTAAAACTTTGTTCTTCTTCAACTTGTTCATCAATAAACCAATTAAGTATGTTAATTGTAGAATACTCCTTTTCTTCTTGTGCAATATCCATTAAACTATAAATTCTCGATGTAACAAATTTTTCATGTTTTAAACCATAATTAAATATATCTTGAATGTTATCAAATTCGATTTTGGGATCATCAAAGCCCTTTATTACTACTTTAGCACCTTTATTATTCAAAAAATCATAAAACTTCATTGCGTGAAATCTTTCTTCTTCTGCTTGTACTAAAAACCAATTTTCAAATCCTGTAAAATCATTAATTGCGCAATACGATGCCATTGATAAATACAAATGTGCAGAAAAAAATTCATATTTTATTTGTTCATTTAATTCATATATAAGCTTTTCACTTAACATAAAAATCCTCCTTAATCTAATATTTTTATTAATACCCATGATTATAATAAAAAAACCTTAATTTTTATTTAAATTTATATTATCTTATGTTATATTATTATGAATAATTATTTTTAGGAGGTATAAATGAAAACAAAAAATTTAATAATTATAGCCTTGTTTACAGCTATCCTATGCGTAATATCACCATTTAAAATTATTCTTCCTTTTACTCCTGTTCCTATAACCTTACAAGTCATCGGAGTATCTTTATGCGGTATTATACTAGGTAGCAAAAAAGGATCTTTATCAGTATTAATATATTTGATATTAGGAAGTTTTGGATTACCTGTTTTTTCAGGTTTTACAGGAGGAATTCAAGTTTTAGTTGGTCCAACAGGAGGTTATTTAATTTCTTTTGTTGTTGCAGCTTTTGTAATGGGTTTGATTTTTGAAAAATTCAATACTTCATTACCAATTATAATACTTTCAAACTTGGTTGGTTTATTGATTGTTTACATATTGGGAAGTATATATTTATCACTAAATACTACACTTTCTTTAATTAATGCTTTCAAAGCTGGTGTAATACCATTCATTATCCCAGATTTAGTTAAGATTACTATAGTTAGCTATCTTGAATTTATTCTTATAAAAAGAAATTTTATTACCACTTATCTTAAAAACTAAATATTCAAATTTCATGATTTAATATTCGCTTTTTTATCATGAAATTTGAACAAATAAACTCATTGACATAGTTATTCACAAACTCTGCTATTTTTCCACATGTTTATCAACAATTGCAATCCACTGAAACTACACTATAACAGCCTTTTCTTTGTTTATCCACATAAAATACTGAATTTTTATTATATTCGACACAATATTTTAATAATTCGCCTTGCTTTTATCCACATGTTTAGATTATCTTCAAATTTGACACAGCATTAAGATCGTAATTTGAGAATTCATTATTCTCATATTTATAATAACCAGCACTTGCTATCATAGCAGCATTATCCGAACATAAATCTGGTTCAGGAAAATGTAATAATATTTCTTTCTCTTTTGTCAAAATACTTAATGTTTCTCTTAAAGATGAGTTTCTAGCCACACCTCCAGATATACATATAGTCTTCATATCATATTTTACAGCAGCATTAACAGCTTTAATTGCCAATACTTCTACAACAGCTTTTTGAAAGCTTGCTGCAACATTCTCTTTCTCTATTTCTATACCTTTCATTTTACATGAATTTAGATAATTTAATACAGATGATTTTAAACCACTAAAACTAAAATCATAACTTTCATCTTCAAGGAAAGCTCTTGGAAAATTAACAAATCCAGGATCTCCAAGTTTAGATGCTTTGTCTATAGCTGGTCCTCCCGGGTACCCAAAGCCCAAAGATCTTGATATTTTATCAAATGCTTCTCCAGCAGCATCATCTCTTGTCTGACCCAACACTTCATAAACACCGTAATCTTTTACAAGTATTAAATTTGTATGTCCACCTGAAGCTACTAGTGATAGAAAGGGTGGCTTTATATCATAATTATTTATATAATTTGCACAAATATGTCCCTCTATATGATTTATTCCTATAAGAGGTTTTTTTATACAGTATGAAATAGCTTTTGCATATGATAACCCTACAAGTAAGCTTCCTACCAGTCCTGGACCATAAGTAACAGCAACACCATCTATCTCATTTAAATTAATATTACTTTCATCTAAAGCTTTTTTAACAATCATATCTATTTTTTTTACATGGTTCCTTGAAGCCACTTCGGGTACTACTCCTCCAAAGGGCTGATGTATTTTAATCTGTGAATATATAATATTTGAACGTAGTTTTCTACCATTAATTACTAAAGCAGCTGACGTTTCATCGCAAGATGTTTCTATACCTAAGATAACAATATCTTTATCTGACATATTTTCCTCCCTTTTTATAAATCTTTAAGTATCCAATCACACCTAATAATAATATAATAGATGCCGTTACTGCCCCTATTCTTATAGATATGTTTATAAAAAAGTCTAACGGGAGCATATTTATTAATACGCTATTATTAGAATCTAGCATCCAATAATCATTATAGAATAAAATTTCATGAAAAATATTAAAATATTTATTGAAATCAGAAGTCAGTAATATACTTATTAAAATACCAATAATTATAAATACTATAAATGAATACAAAAAAGATCTATATAACACTTTTCTATCTTTCTTCCAGACGAAAAATGAAATAGTAATGATTAATAAGAAACTAATATTCCTTAATATTACACCCCACTTAAATAATTTTTTCACATCCGCCATATGAATCGTTTCTCTAGTATTAAATACCTGTTGTTCTTGTCCATTTACTATTCCATTAATTAAAAAGTCTTCTCGGTCATCAAATAAATACTTTTGTATTTCATCAGTTATTTCCATTAACTCATCAATTTCTATTTGAGTGTTATTAATAACATTATTATTAATATATTGCTTATTAAAAAAATCATCAGATAATACTACAATTTGAGTACTACTTAAAAGAACAAATATAATAATCAAAATTGATAGACATACAGTGATTAACTTTTTTTTCATGTTATCCTCCACATTATTATGGCATCTTCTTTATTATCAGAATAGTATTTTTTCCTTATACCACTTTCATAAAAGTCAAATTTTTTATACAATTTTATTGCATCTTCATTACTTTTTCTTACTTCTAATGTAATTCTACTTATCCCTCTCTTAGTTAACACTTTTATTAAATGTTTAAGTATTCTCTTTCCATATCCTTTTCTTCTAAACTTTGGATCAATAGCTAAATTTGTAATGTGACCTTCATCAAATATTATCCACACACCAGCATAACCTATAATTTTAAAAAAATATTTCATTACACAATAATAAGCTATGGAATTATTAATTTCCTCCATATACATATTTTCATTCCAAGGAATAGAGAAAGATTTTTTCTCTATTTCTATAACATTTCTTATGTGAGAATTAGTCATTTTCGTAAATCTTACCATTTCGCCCACCAAAATCTTTATATAATTTCATTTTTGTCATAGTATGTATATACGATTGTCTCAATTTATTAATTGTTGTGTTATCTAGTTGGTTAGAACTATTTAATGTTTCTCTTATAGGAAGAACTTCATAATTATATGATCCGCTGTTTCCATATCTGTATACCCAAGTAGGAATATAATTTACACTCACTAATTTTGATTCATCATATAGAAAATCTTTTTCCAACGTAATATTAACTATTACTCCGTCTTCAGTATATACTCTATTTTCAATAGAACTTAACGTTTCCCTCCTTTGATTAGAAATAAAATTTCCCATAGAATATATTACATACTTTGCCTTTCCATCTTTTTCAACAATTTTTGATTCTTGAATTACATGAGGATGACTTCCTAAAATAATATCCGCACCCCAATTAAACATATCATTTGCGAGTTCTCTTTGATAACTAGATGGTGTTAATTGATACTCATTTCCCCAATGAATTAAGACAATAGTAAAATCAACACCCATTTCTTCAGATTTGTAAATATCTGATTTTATTTTATCTTTATCAATAAGATTTACCATATATTCACGTTCACTATTTGATAACAAACTATCCATGCCGTTTAAACCGTAAGTATATGATAAAATTGATAATTTTACACCACGAATATCTATGATCTCAATATGTTCCCCTGGTTCCACATATGTACCTACATTAATCATATTATTTTCATTAATTTTACTAATCGTTCGTATAATACCGTTTTTACCCTTATCTAAACAATGATTATTAGCTGTAGAAAGTACATCATATCCTAGAGAAGATAAAGTAGTCAATGTTTCATCTGGTGCATTAAATACTGGATATCCACTAGGTTGTCCTCCTGCTGTAGTAGTCTCAAAGTTCCCCAAGGCTAAGTCAGCATTTTGTATATATTTCTTAATTTTAATAAAGTTTTCATCAAAATTATATTTTCCATTACTATATGCATTATTAATCTGAGTCCCATGAAACATTATATCTCCATTAACAGTTATTGTAATTTTCTCTTTCCTACCTATATAATCTCCAGTAGGAATAGAAAAAACACTTGCTTTCAAATCTTCTTGCGGTACCATAACAGTTAATTCAGGTGATTTGTAATTTTCTCTTGATAGCAATGTATTAATAAAAAATATACTTATTACACCTAAAGTAATAATTATTATAAAACCAAATATCTTCTTTTTCATATTTTCTCCTTAAATATATTAATATATATATTATAAGGATTATTCACTGCCTATTTCAAGTTTTTTCTATAAGTTGTTACGTTAGGAAATTCTAGTATAAACTCACTTCCTTCGCCTAGTTGGCTATTTATATCAATGGTGGCTTGATGGTCTGCTATAATCCATCTTGCTATACTTAAACCTAACCCCGAACCTCCTTGTTCTCTAGAGCGTACCTTATCTACACGATAAAACCTATCAAAAATTTTATTTTTATCTTCCTCACTTATTCCAATCCCAGAATCTTTTATATTTATAATTACCTTTTCGGATGTAGCTGTCAAGGTAACGCGTACATCTCCTCCTTTCTGAGTATATTTAATTGCATTATCAATTAATATTACTAATAATTGCTCTATCTTATCTTCGTTACCATTTATTTTTACATCATTTAATATATCACTTTTTAATACAATTTCTTTTTCCACAGCAATTACCGCTAGTTTATCACATACTTTTTTTGCAATTTCAGATATGTCTATTAAATTAAAAGTAGTACTAACTTGCTTGTTATCAACTTGTGCTAGGGTTAATAGGTTATTAACTAACTTAGCCATGGTTTCAGTTTCTGAAGCAATATTATTAAACCACTTTTTATTTTCCTTAATTGTTTCATCTTCTTTCATTGATAGTAAGTCTAAATTTGTTCTCATAACTGTTAATGGTGTGCGCAATTCATGGGAAGCGTCTCCAATAAATTCTTTTTGTCTTTCATAAGAAATCCTGACGGGTTCTAATGATTTTTTAGCTAAATAAGCACTAATTATTATTAAAATAAAACTACTTACTGATCCTATTAAAACTATTACAAGAAATAAACTTTTCAGTATTTCCTTCTCGATCATTTTTGATTGATATACTTGAATTACCCCACCTGACCCATCATACAATTCATAGTAGACTGAATAAAGTCTAAAACTTTCACCGTCTATTTGAAAATTATTAAATTTACTACTTTTATTGATATATATTTTCTTTGAATATGTATAAAGCTTTTGTATAAGTTCATCTTCAACCTTACTTATAGTCGAAATATCTAAATCATCATCCCATATTACATAGTCAGTATCGATCATATCGTGAAACATATCTTTACCAGGTAATTTGACATCAAGAAATATAAGGTTAAAAGAATTACGTCTTTGACTTAAATCAATTAATTGCGTAGCATTTCTTTGTAATGACTGCTTAGATGATTTATCTAAAACATACGAAGATATACCAACTATTGAGTATGAAAAAATTAATAAAAAAGAAATAAGTATTAAAGCATTCATAAATGCTAATTTTTTATGTAATTTCTTAAACATATTATATCACCTTCAACGTATAACCTACACTTCGAACAGTATCGATCTTAAGATTGGTATCTTTTAACTTCTTTCGTAAATTATGAACATAAATCTCAATATTATTCTCATTCACTTCACTATCAAATCCCCAAACTCTATCCAATATTTGTTCTCTAGTAAAAACTTGTTCCGGTCTTTTAATAAACATTTCAAACAATAATGATTCTTTATAAGTCAAT
The DNA here is from genome assembly GCA_049366695.1 of Eubacteriaceae bacterium. Lineage (GTDB taxonomy): Bacteria > Bacillota > Clostridia > Eubacteriales > Alkalibacteraceae > JBMNCR01. The sequence continues at coordinate 48,750 of JBMNCR010000059.1, read as the reverse complement.
TTCATACAGTTTCCATTTATTTTAATATTATAATTTATTATATCAAACTCTACATCTCCTAATTTAATTATATCTTCTACATATTCCTTATCAATTCTTCTGCTTAAAGCTCTAATACGAGCAAATAACTCTTTGGTTGAAAAAGGCTTTACTAAATAGTCATCTGCTCCTGTATCCAAACCTTTTACAATATCTTCTTCACTATCTTTAGCTGTCAAAAGAAGTACAGAGGTTTTATTCCCTTGATCACGTATTTCTTTTAATATTTCTAAACCACTTTTTATCGGTAACATAATATCAAGAATAATAACATCATATATATCATTTTCAGCATAAAGCATGCCTTCCTCACCATCATTGGCAATATCGCATTCAATATTATAAATTTTACACATTTCTTGTAAAGCATCTGTAATTTTCTTTTCATCTTCAACATAAAGTATTTTCATATATTTCTCCTTCATTTATCTATATATTTTATTATAACATTATAAAAAACTTTAAATATAATCAAATTATATTAATAATACCTTAAAAAAATATTAAAAAAAACAATTATTATTCTCTAACTAATTCTTTGTTTTATATGAATTTAAAACATAAAAATAAATCTTTTTAACAATTTCAATAAAGATAAATAATTATTGTTAACAAGATTTTTTAAAAAACATCGATTTGTAATTTCTATAATATACTAAGTTTATATATAAATAAAATAAATATAGATCATATATTTTATACGCAACATCTAAGTGAAGGTAATAATATAAATTTCAATTTTTTTATCACCCTGACTAATTAATAATTAATCAAATTATTAACAGTTAAATTATTTTATAAATAACTTACATGAAAATGGCATCTAAAAATATAGATACTTAATTCATCAATTATATTTTAAAAAGATTAACCAATTATCATGATTTACAAAAATATAGAGTGATTTAATATCCTTAAAAATATAAACTACAAAATTTTTTTCTGCCTAAAAACTTGTTTCAATTGTTCCTCCACCTAGGCATTCTTCTCCCTCATACAAAACCACCTCTTGTCCAGGAGTAATAGCTTTTTGTTTTTCGTTAAACAACACTTCTATATTATTATTTTCTAATATTTCCACTTTCACTTTTTGATCAAATTGCCTGTACCTAAATTTAGCAGTACAATCAAATCTTTTTTTATCTTGAATACCTTTTATCCAATTAAATGATGTAGCTGTTAAACCACTAGAGTATAACAAAGGATGTTGAACTCCTTGAACTACAAACAATGTATTGGTATTCAAATCTTTTCTTACAACAAACCACGGTTCTCCACTACCTTGTCCTCCAATACCTAAACCTTTTCTTTGACCTAAAGTATAGTGCATCAGCCCTGTGTGTTCTCCTTTAATATTACCTTCCATATCCTTAATGACTCCCTTTTTAGCAGGGAGATAATTATTTAAAAATTTATTAAAATTTCTTTCTCCTATAAAACATATTCCTGTAGAATCTTTTTTATTTGCATTTACTAAATCATTTTCTTCAGCAATTCTTCTAACTTCAGATTTTTCAATATCACCTATTGGAAACATAGTTTTTGATAATTGTTTTTGTCCTAACCTACATAAAAAATATGTTTGATCTTTATTATTATCAACACCTCTTAATAATTTATAATATCCATCTTCTAAGGAAACACGAGCATAATGTCCCGTTGCTAAATAATCCGCACCTACAGTTTTCAGAGCATAGTCCATAAATGCTTTAAATTTTATTTCTTTATTACAAAGTACATCTGGATTTGGCGTTCTACCTTTCTTATATTCTTCTAAAAAATAAGAAAAAACTTTATCCCAATATTCTTTTACAAAGTTAACAGTATAATATGGAATACCAATTTTATTACATACTTTTATTACATCATCGTAATCTTCAGTAGAAGTACATACTCCATAATCATCTTCTTCATCCCAATTTTTCATAAATATACCAATTACATCATATCCCTGTTCTTTAAGTATAAGTGCAGCAACAGAAGAATCTACTCCCCCTGACATTCCCACGACTACTGTTGTTTTTTTTCGATTCATATTTCTACCTCAACTCTGAATAATAATTACAATATATTATCAACTATTATTAATAAAAAATCAAACAAAATCCTTCAATATTCTAAATATTTTTTATTTTATATTAAAATCATACATATTATATAGTAATACTATTTATTTTTGAGTTATCATTTCAATCTAATGATAAACTAAGTGTTTACTCATTTTTATTGCTAATATACAGTAAAGGTCCTTTCTTCAAATATTGCTTATTATTTAAACATTACTTTATCTTCATGTTATTATAAAAAAAATTAATATTTTTTTTATAATAACAAACAATAACATCAATAATAAATTAGGAGATGATTATATGGATAAAGTAGCTCTAATACTAGTAATAATAGGTGCAGTTAATTGGGGACTCATAGGTTTTTTTCAGTTTGATTTAGTTGCATCTCTTTTTGGTGGTCAAGCGGCAATCTTAAGTAGAATAGTATATGCTTTAGTAGGAATAGGCGGGCTATACTCAATAAAATTTTTAGTTGGAGAACAAAGAATATAAAAAAAAGCTGCAATGCTTAAGATAATGGTGTATACCCGAACCCGTTTTAGACTGTGAGATTATTACCTTTAACTAAGCAAATGCAGCTTCTTTATTTAAATTTATAATATTAACATTATTGCTTATTTCTTTTAATAACGTTATTTCTCTTTCTTGAGAGGTAAAAATAATTATTTGCCTGTTGTCTGAATTATCAATTAAATATTTAAGTACATTTGCTAATCTATTATTATCATATTGAATAAAAGCTTCATCTAATAGAATTGGCATATTTTTATAATTTAAAAAATTAAATAGTCCTATTCTAAAAGCAAAATACACTTGATCTATTGTTCCAGAACTTAAATTCCCTATTTTTAATAAAAAATCATTTTTGGGATCTTCGATTTTTATTTCTAAATCTTTACTAACTCTGACATTATTATATTTTTTTGTTATATCATATAATATATTTCCTAGAGTATTGTTTATATTTGGGGCTAATTCGTTATGTATTTCCTCGGAAATACGTTGAATAGTGTTAATAGCTAAATTTAAGGTTTTCTCTCTATCATTTATCTTCTCTATTTCATTACTATAATAAAGAATTTCATTTTCTATATCAGATAAATTTCTATTTAATGATACAATACTATGGATCTGCCCTTCTAGTTTAGATTTTTCACTTTCTTTAGTTTTTATTGACTCTTCTAATGTTTGTATACTCTCTTTAACTTGTCCTCTATCTAAATTACTGATTTTTGATTTTAACATATCGTAATCTTTAGCTTTCTTTTCAATGATATGTAACTTACATGGATCAATAATATTACTCATTACTATTTTATTATTATTGTATTTTGTTTTTAACTCTTTTAATAAACCTCTATTTTTTATACATCTTTCAAATTCATCTTTACTGCTAACATTATTTAATTTCAATAGGTTATATATCTTTTGTTTCTTTAATTCAATTTCTTGCTGATAATTTTTTATGTCTTGGTATAAATTATTTCTTCTATCATCTATAATTTGCAAATCATTATATAAAATCTCGCAAGATTCGCTTTTCTCTTTATAATTCTTATATATTTGGATAAATTCTTCATAAGTAGAACATTTATATTTTATATAGATATCATTAATATTTTTTTTCATATTTATTATTTTTTTTTCTAATTTATTAGTACTATTTCTGTTTATATTCAATTTTTCCTTTGTCATCATTATTCGTTTTTTAGTCTTGTTGTTTGATATAAATGTAATTATTATAACAAGAAAAAATATCATAAATAAATAGAAAATACTATCCATATAAATTCCCATAAACATTCCAAAAAAACTTAATAATAATGATATGAAAATTACTAAAAAATTGATCTTTGCTCTTCCTTCTAAACTATTAACTTTGTCTTCTAATAAAAAATAATTATTATTTTCTTTCTTGAATTTCAAATTATTTATTTCATTATTCAGAATGTGTAATGCATTATAATCTTCATACATATTTTTATACACTATATAATCTTCTTCACTTGAAATTTCATCTTTAATATTATTTATTTTTTTATTACATATATTTATTTTTTCCACCATATTTTTAGCATTTTTTTTGATAATATTTATCTCATTTTCATATTGTATAATATATTGATAATCTTCTCCCACAACGTCTTTGACGTGTAACTTATCCATCTCTTTAATCAATTTATTATTTTCACATATTTTTTTATTATATTCTTCAAGTATTTCTTTGCTCTCTTTACTCTCAATAGCTAATAAGTTATCAACAAGAGCTTTCTTATCTTTATTTAGAGATTCCAAATCATTTTTAAAATGTATAATTTCCCCTTGCAACTCTTTTATTTTGCAGTTAATATCAATTACTTCTTCTTTTTCTGTTAACAATCTTGTATATGTAGAAATTGCATCATACTTTGGAGTATTTTTTCTCTTTTCTGTTCCTTGTTGAAAGAGTAATTCTTGTAGATGATGTATAGCATTTTTAACTGATAAATCAGCATTACCACTTCCGTAATTAACCAATCTATCTTTCAACTCATAAATTAATTCTGATTGCGTTTCACTTTTTAGTTGAGAAATACTTACTGTATTATTATATATTGTTCTATTCATTAAACTAGGATCAAATGGAAAATATAGTTTAATAGATTTATCGTAATAATATTCTTTTGTAATTTCTTCGCCGGTTATATTGTTATAAATTTTTACACAATCTCTTCCTTTATGTATATTTCTTTCAATTCTAATTTCGTTGTTATCTTTATTTAGTATTATAGTGCCTTTGTACTCACTTCCTTCTAAAGGCAAATATTTATCATACTCGTTACTATAACTACGTCTTGATTTTTGATCTTTAAAAAAACCAAATAGCATGGCTTCTATAAATTTATGCACAGTACTCTTCCCTGATTCATTATGACCATAGACGATATTTATACCATTATTAAAGAACAGAGTTTTTTTATGAAATTTACCAAAAGCAGTTATCTGTAACTCTTTAATAATCATTTACATCATCCTTTCCTTTAGTAGCGCTCGTAATCCCAAGTACAATGCATCTCTGACTACATGGTCTTCAATATCCATCTTCAAGAATTCTTTTATGTAGTTTCCAATAATATTATCTTTGTTTTCTATCATTATCTTTTCTAGATTAAAGTCAAGTACAGTTTTATTGATTATTTCTTGATGATAAACTTCATTTGATATTTCATTGATTAAATTCTCAATATCAATGTCTGAATCTATAATCCCTTTTAATATAATTCTGTATAAATATGATTTATTACTGAATAACGATAGTACATTGTCATATATATCTTGATATGTCATACTAGGGGTTATTTCCACTTCTTTAATAATAAATTGCCTTTTTGATATTGGAACAAAATCTACTCTTAAATTCTTATTATTTAATTCCCCCAATATTATTCCTCTTTGTCCAATCTCCCCAAAATCTAATGGCTCAGGTGATCCACAGTATCGTATATTATTTTCTATTATATCAGGCTTATGAATATGTCCTAATGCTACATAATCAAATTTCATTTTCATTATTTCAGATAAATCTAATGGCAAATAATTAGATTTTTTATTATATACATCGCCATGTATTATAAGTATATTATTCTTATCATGATTTAGTTTATCTATATTATGAATTACGTCATCATAGTAATACTTTTCATTCCAAGAAAAGCCGTATATTACAGTTTGTAAGTATTCATATTCGATTTTGCATATTTCATCTTTCTTAAAAATACAAACATTTTCAGACCATTCTATATATTTATATAAAGAGTTTTCATCATAAATATCGTGATTGCCAGGCGATATCACCACATTTGTTTTATGGATACTTTCAAATGATTGTTGTATTCTTTTAAGATCCCCTATAGATATCAAATCTCCTTCAAAGAGATCACCACTAATTAATAAAAAATCCACTTCTTCATTTTTGGCTGATTTAATAATTTCATTGAATGTAGCCCACATCTCTTCTCTTCTGTTACGAGCTATTTCTTTTGGAAAACTTGTATTAATAAATTTGCATCCTAAATGTAAATCCCCAGTATGAATAAATTTAACTTTCACAATAAGCACTCCATAATCTAAACTTTAGAATTTTTCATTTCAAGTTGATATTCAGCTTGAGATTTTCTAATATAATTTGGTTCTAATTCTGTATAACTTTGAATCATGCCTTCCTTTGCCTTTATTAAAGCTAAGTTTGCCAACGATCCTCCTTTTGGCATCTGAAAAATTATTGGTGTTATATATATATTATTAGATTTATTCTTTATTAGATCTTGTGGTATTTTTTTTATTGCGTCACCAGTAATATATATATTCTTATTCATTTTACTTATAGTTTGAAATAAATTCTCTATTTCCATAACATTGTCTTTAAGTAGACAAATTAATTTGCCATTTTCCCACTCATATAATCCAGTATAAACATTATTTCTTTGAGCATCTATAATAGGGCATATTATCCCATCTGCATAGGGCAAATTAAAAGCTAATGATTCTAGTGTCGATATCCCAATTACAGGCTTATCTAAGCTCTGAGCTAGTCCTTTTATGGTAGAGATAGCTATCCTGAGTCCAGTAAATGATCCAGGACCAATAGTACATGTAAATATATCTACATCATTAATGGAAATATCACAATTTTTAATCATATCATCTATTAACAAAATTAATTTTTCGGAATGATTTTTTTTACTATTAATAGTAATTTCACATAATAGTTTTTCATCATTTATTATAGCAACGGAAGAAACCATAGTTGCTGTATCTATTGCTAGAATATTCATTTTAATCCTCCCTTACTTGTTATAATCAAAAAGGGTAGTTAAATCAAATTCATTTAACCCTTCAATACATATTACCCTTTTGTCTTGATCTATGTGTCTATCTATTTTTATCCAAATGTTTTCTTTTGGTAAATCTTCTTTAATATTATTAGCCCATTCAATAATAACTACATCATTATCATTTAGATACTCTTCAAATCCCATAGCAATTAATTCATCATAATTTTCTAATCTATATATGTCAAAATGATATACATTTCTACATTTTAGATTATATTCATTTACAATGGTATATGTTGGACTTGTTATATACTCATCTACTACACCTAGTCCCCTAATAATACCTTGAGATAAAGCGGTTTTCCCTGCCCCCATATCTCCTTCTATACAAACAATTGACCCTTTATTAATATTTTTACCTAATATGTACCCTAATTTAAATGTCTCCTTAGGAGTGCAAGATGTGATATTCATAAAATCCTCCTATTATAATATGCGTAACAATAATTCCATATATGGAAAATCAAGTTTTTATAATTATACCATAATAAAAGACAGGCATTGCCTGACCTTTTAATATTTTAGATCTATAATTTTTATTTTAATAATATTTTTTTAATACAATAATTAATTTTTTAATTCCTATACTAGCAAAGATTATCTAGCATTTCAACAGCTTCTTTTGCATTCTTAGCATATAATTTAATGCCAATCTCTTTGCAGAATTCCTTTGTTACAGCTGCACCTCCAACCATTAATTTAACATCAGAATCTTGTTTTTTGATATATTCTACAGCTTCTTTTAAATTATTTAATGAAGATACGGCAAAAGCACTTAATCCTATTATACTTGCATTTTCATCTAATGCTGTTTTTAATATTGTCTCTGCCTCGATATTTACACCTAAATCAATTACTCGATATCCATTTTTATTAAGTGTATCTTTTAGTATATTCTTTCCTATATTAATAGTATCACCTTTCACACTAGCTAATACAATTTTTCCTTTTTTATTACTTATAGATAGATTTTTACTATTATCTGTAGAAGATTTATCTTTTGCTTTTAAGTATGTTGAATTATACTTAACTGCCCTTACATCAATATTTGCTAAAACATTATATGCATTTATCGTATCCATCATTTCGCTATCATACACACTCATCATAATTATATCTAGTTCAAAAGATAATGCCATTGCAAAATATGTTCTATCTAATAAACTTCTATTAGGCAGTCCATATGATACATTTGCTACTCCTAACATAGTCTTAACACCTAGCGTCTCTTTTACTAATTTAACTAATTTTAATGTGTCAATTAAGCTATCTTGATGGGCAGTAGCAGTAAGTGAAAGACAATCAATTATTATATCTTTTTTGTTAATTCCGTATTCTTTAGCAGTATTTACAATCCTTTTTGCTATTTTCAGCCTATCTTCTACACTTTGTACTATTCCTTTTTCATCAAAAGCCATACCTATGATACATGCACCATATTTCTTTGCAATTGGAAATATTTTTTTCATGGATTCTTCAGTTCCATTTACTGAATTTATCGTAGGTTTTCCAGCATAACATCTTATTCCTGCTTCCATTATCTCAGGATTTATACTGTCCAATTGTAAAGGAATATCCATGCTACTTTGAACCTGCTTTATCGCTTCTAACATAGTTTCTTTTTCATTTATTCCTGGCACACTCACATTTAAATCAATAATTTGAGCTCCAAGTTTTTTTTGTTCTTTTGCTGATTTCGTTATAAAAGAATAGTTCCCATTAAGTAGTGCTTCACTATATTGTTTTCTACCTGTTGGCACTAATGCTTCTCCTATTACAGTAATTCCATCATCGATTATCACTGAGTTTCTTGAAGATGTAATAATAGTATGATTTTTCTTTTCCAAAATTTTAGGTTTAGTATTGTCTACTACATTCTTTAGTTCCTTTATATACTCAGGTGTAGTACCACAGCACCCTCCAATAACAGTTACTCCTAAATTTATTATTTCTTTCATATATGCAGTAAATTCTTCTTTTGTTATATCGTATACTGTTTTATTCTCCTTAATTACTGGCAATCCTGCATTTGGTTGCACTATAATAGGTACAGAGGCATACTGTGCTATTTTTTCAACCACTGATATCAATTTGTCTGGTCCTACAGAGCAGTTAACACCTATACAATCCACACCTAATCCTTCTAATACTGCAACCATTGTAATAGGATCTAGCCCAGTAAAAGTTCTTCCTCTTTCATTAAATGTCATAGAACAAAAAACAGGCAAGGAAGTATTTTCCTTAGCAGCCAACACTGCTACCTTTGCTTCTAAAATATCAGACATAGTTTCTATTATTATTAAATCACATCCAGCTTTTTCTCCTGCTATTACCTGTTTTTTAAATTGTTCATATGCAAATTCAAATGTCATATCGCCTATTGGATCAAACATTTTTCCTAGTGGTGCTATATCTAAAGCTACATATTTATCCTTTGCTACTTCCTTTGCATTTTTAACTCCCATAGTAATAATATTTTCAATAGTATATTTACTATCTTTCAATTTAATATCATTTGCTCCAAAAGTATTAGTCGTAATTACATCCGCCCCGGCCTCAATATAGCTAGCATGAATTCTTTTAAGCAAATCTGGATTTGTCATATTAAGCTCATAAGGTATCTTAGCATCAGGTACTTCTTGTTGTATCTGAGTTCCAAGCGCTCCATCAAATAATATTATTTTATTTCCTAAATCATTTAGTATAGTCATGTTAATCATTCCTTTACTTACTTATTCTTATATCTCCCCATATTCCCAGTTTATCATCCTTTATGATAATGCAACCTTTTATATCATTTATAGTCTTGATAAATTCTATCCCCTTGTTAATATCATCTTTTCCTTGTATTATGTTGCATGTAGCTGTTGCACAAGCATCTGCTAAAAGCGTATCTTCAGAAACAACCACAACTGCATCTGCTTTTCCATAACTAAAAGAATGACCTATAGTCCCCGAAGAAGTACATATACCCAAAGGAGTTTCATCAGGAGAAATTATTAAATTCAGTTTATTTGAAAATAAAGAATCCCCAGCAAAAATTCTTATTTTTCTTGTAATATTTGTTTTAATAAATAAATCTCCACCATTTTCAATAATTACATTCTCACTATAATCTATTAAGTGTTGCCCCACATATTGTGATATTGCTCCTGCAACAGCAGCCATAGGACCTACTCCTCCCCTTTGGGCAACAGACGACATATGGAACACTATAGAAGGTACACTTTCATTAATAATAATAGGTTTTAATGATGTAATAAAATCAGGATTTATTTTAGCGTATACCTCTATTTCAGTTCGATACTTATTAACTAATCTTTTTGTTGTTTCCATTAAATCAATATCTGTAGATACAAATAAGTCTGTTTCTAAACGGGAAATTTTATATGATACTAAATCCTCAGACTTCATTCTATTTCTATAATCTCTTTCCTGATACATTATAAACCTATACTTCACTTACTATTAATCTTAACGGACACGCCTTTATGCATAACATGCACTCCATACAAAGATTAGCATCATATTCTAGTTTCCATTGATGATCCATATACAGGGCATTAACAGAACAAGCAGCAACACAAGTACCGCATTGAACGCATTCATCAAAATTTATATTAATTGGATTTTCAATAACATTAACCTCTACTCCATTATTCTTAAGATAATCGATTCCCATAAGTATATTTTCTTCTATTCCATTGATTTCTAGTAAAAGAGAACCTTCAATACTATAGTCAATTGAAGCTTTTAGAATATTTATTTCAAGTTCATACTTTTTTATTAGATTAAAAGTTAGTGGTTTTCCAGTTAACTTTCTTGGAAAATTCAAGAGTACTTTCTTTTTCATTCTATTATCTCTCCTTTCTCACTGACAATTTTCAGAGATTTCAAATTATTTTCTGTATCAAACAACTGAACTGGTTGTTGAATAAAAAATTGCCCCTTTTTAATCCAATCTTTTAAAGTATCTGCTATTTTTCTAGCCTTTACAATACTAGACAATGGAGAAGTCTTTATATCTTTATCATTTATTCTTACTTTCCCGCTTTTTAATTGTGCATAACTAACTTGGGTTAAAACAGGTTTTCCACCTTTACTTACACTGTAATCCACAACATTTGTATATATATCTTTATCTTCTACTGAAACATATTTCATCATTTCTTCGTTTAATATTGGAATAGGTATTCCAACACCTACAAACATGGATACTCCATACCTTTCAAATATTGCCGGCTTGATAAATTCAGTACTCATACTTTTTAAATCTCCAGTAAGTGCCAATGTCCCAGCGGGCGTCAATGGTACATCATCGTCTCCTCTTTTTACCCCAGAATTAAATTGAGTCCCTTGCCATGCAACATATCCTTGTGTTCCTGCAATAAAAATCCTTGTACCAATACCAATAGTTTTATATAGGGGATCATTTAATAAAGGACTTAATTGGCCAGACGTTGCGTATGTTATATTACCCATATTAGGCTGTAATATTCCCATATACGTGTATAATCTCTTCTTTGAAGTATTAATGGCAGCATTATAATTTTGATAACAATTTCTAGGATTGTATAAATATGCTTCATTAATACTATCTTTAGTAATATATGAATTAATTTCTTTCCTAGGATAACAATCAGTTCCTGGCGAAGTTGCTTTTAATTCAATACTCTTACCATCGATAAGATCACATATTACATGTGCTCCACCATATTCTATACCTATATCTTCTGAAGTTTGTGTAGCTCCTATATAAGCATCCACAGCCGCTATACCAGAATAAGCTTCCACATTATTTAAAAAAGTTTTAGTCATTCTTATATTTGGATCTGAATGACCAAAATTTAAAAAAGCACCTGAAGAACACATTGGACCAAAAGTTGCAGTTGTTACAACATCTACATAATCAGTTGCCTCACTTACGCCTTTCTCCTTAACAATATCAATTACTTCTTCAGCAGTAACTACAACTGCCTTACCACTAGCAATTTTTTCATTAATTTCCTGATAAGTCTTTGCCATATATAATCCTCCTTTATTAAGTTCATCTACAATAATTGTATAAATATCAAATGTTAATCATATCAGTGAATACTTTGTATTATATACCAATAAAAAAACTCGTTCTCATTATAAATGAAGACGAGTAAATCACAGTATCCCTCTTATCTATCATTTCAATGAAGAAATGCTGGAATTAGCACCACACATACATGTAGGTTGCCGGGCTTCAACGGGCCAGTCCCTTAGCCTCTCTTGATAAGCTTTTTTAATTGTTGATTATTATAACACTTTTTTATATTGGATACAATATTTTATTGTATTTAGTTTTTGAAATATATGTTATCTTCACACTAGAAAACTTAACCCACCAATTTTTTCCATATAAACCTTGCATAATATAAAGCAACCTATAAAAGGTTGCTTTATATTGAGGGGTAAATATATTTTATTACATCATTTATGCAATATTGGTGATACTTTTTTATAAAGACCTATTGTTATTAATGATATAACTATTGTTTTAAAAATATTAAATGGTGTTATACCATATAATATCAAAGTAGCAAAATCCACGATTTTAGCATTTATTGCTGAACCTAATCCAACAATGACTTCAACGGGCATTATCTTTGCATAAAATGGCAATAGTATATAATAATTTGCTAAAGCTGCCATAATTATCATTGAACCAGCTCCAACTGCTAGGCTTATTAATGCATATTTTTTAGATTTTTTTCGTTTATACAAAACTCCTACTGGTATTACCCATGCTGATCCAATCAAAAAATTAGCCAACTGACCAACTCCACCTGTTTCAGAACCCTTTACAATTACATGTAAAATATTTTTAAGTAGTTCAATTATTACACCTGCAATAGGCCCCATTGCAAAAGCACCTAATAATGCTGGGATATCACTAATATCAAACTTTAAAAATGAAGGGAATATAGGTATAGGGAACTCAATAAACATTAATATAAATGCGATAGTGCTTAATACCCCAATTCTAGTTAAATATTTTGTTTTATTATTTTCTGTCATTATGTAACTCCTCCTTGTATTTTTCAAGGCTAATATATTATTTAGGAGAATAAAAAAAACTCTTGAATAACTTCAAGAGCAATAAACGATGAACAATCCTCTCCCATCCAGACTTTACTGTCGGTCTTGGAATTTCACCAAGTCAGCATTACGCTCGCGGACTATAACCGCCGGTCGGGAATTTCACCCTGCCCTGAAGATAAAACTATCTTATTGATAAAATTATATCACTATTTGCTATAACTTTCAACGTTAATTATTATATTTTAATATTTATTCTAAAAATAAATACGCTACAAATAATCATAATTACCAATTAATTTAATTAATCAAATATAGTAAATTTTTTTTGCATTAAATCTCTTGCATTATTATCATACTTAATTTCTTGGATTTGCATTTTTTTAGTGCTTCTTCTAAACTTTCTTTAGATTTCTTCTTATTACCCATTTGTTTATACGTCAAACCTTTGTAATATGGTACGGCTACAATGGTCGTTCTATAGATTGCATTATAAGCAGGTTTTCGAATTTTTTTTATTTTTAATAACTCTTCTTCTGCTTTGCTAATAAGGGTAAAGGCTCTATTATATTCTTCAATAGAAATACATGTTTTAATACAGTCAACTAATACATTTACATTCTTTTCTGTTTTTGCTATTCTATCAAGATAATCTATATATTCATGAGGTATTTTGTTTTTATCTTTGTATTTATATGAGTATAAAGATAGTATTATATTATTAGCAAATCTCTTTATATCGGGCTTAGTTTTTATTATATCTTGAATTTGTTTAATAGCATCGTCAGGTGACATTTTATCTAATTCCACTGAAAACGCTATCTTTTGTAAAACTATACCTATATCTGCATTTTTCTTACTAGCTGCTTTTTCATACTCATAATATTTCTTTTCTATAATTTCACTAAAACCTTCATCACTTCTATTGGTTTCACTGTTAAATCTAAAATATCCATAACCAATAAGCACGCCTATCGCCCCAATACATAACAATAATATTGATATATTATCCCTATAAAAAAGTGCTGTGATAAATAAAATAATATTTGGATATAATACTTTATTTTTATACTTATTATGTTTTAATGATGCCATTTGATATTGCAAAAATCTTCTGTCAAAAATTTTCATTTATACAAATCCTTTCTCAGTCAAATTCAAATATCCCTCATACTCAATGAAATCCTATTACGTTCTACGTCTACTGCAATTACTTTAACTTTTACTATATCTCCGATTGATACAATATCCATAGGATTTTTTATAAATCTTTCACTTAATTGAGAAATATGTACTAAGCCATCTTGATGAACTCCAATATCCACAAATGCACCAAAATCTATTACATTTCTTATAGTTCCAGTTAATACCATTCCTGCTTTTAAGTCTTTTATTTCCATTACTTCAGTCCTGAAAACTGGTTTTTCAAATTCATCTCTTGGATCACGTCCAGGTTTTAAAATTTCTTTGACTATATCTTTTAAAGTATGCTCACCTATTTCTAGCTCATCCATTAGCTTAATATAATCTATTTTATTAAAAAGTTCTTTTATTTCTTTATTCTTAATTAGTATATCTTCAAAGTCATAATTATAAAATTTTAATAACTTCTCCGTAGCTTCATAAGATTCTGGATGAACTGATGTATTATCTAGAGGATTTTCTCCCTGGGAGATTCTTAAAAATCCAGCGCATTGTTCAAAAGCCTTATCTCCAATTTTTTTAACTTTTTTAATCTGTTTTCGATTTACAAAGGCTCCATTTTCTCGACGATATTCTATAATATTTTGAGCAGTAGTTTTATTTAATCCTGATATGTTTTTTAATAATGCCATTGAAGCAGTATTTATATCAACACCTACACTATTTACTACATCTTCAATAACTCCGTCTAATGCCTTCTTTAATTCCTTTTGATTTACATCATGCTGATATTGTCCAACTCCTATATGTTTTGGATCAATCTTTACCAATTCTGCTAATGGATCTTGAAGTCTTCTAGCAATAGAAATAGCTCCCCTTATGGATACATTAATTTCTGGGAATTCTTCATTTGCTAATTTTGAAGCCGAGTATACTGAAGCACCTGCTTCATTTACAACTAAGTACTCTACTTTTAATTTTTCATCTTTAATAATATCACCTATAAAGTTTTCTGACTCCCTAGAAGCAGTCCCATTACCGATAGCAATAATATCAATATTGTGTTTACTAATTAATTTTAATATTATTTTTTTTGATTCTTCCACTTTATTTTCCGGAGGGGTTGGATATATAGTTTTTGTATCTAATAAATCTCCATACCCATCTACTACAGCAATTTTGCATCCTGTCCTATAAGCAGGGTCAAATCCTAAAACAACTCTTTCTTTTACTGGAGGCTGTAATAGATAATTTTTAAGATTAGTGGCGAATACTTTTGTAGCTTCTTTTTCAGCTTTTTCCGTAAGGGAAGATCTAATATCTCTTTCTATAGAAGGAAATATAAGTCTTTTATAGGCGTCTTTAACAACTTCATAAATAAAACAATTGCCATTATCTCTAATAATACAATTATTTAAATATGATAGTATTTTCTGTTCTTCTATTTCTATTTTCACATTTAATGTTTTCTTTTTTTCTCCCCTATTTATAGCTAGTATTCTATGATTAGCTATTTTATTTACCTTTTCTAAAAAACTGTAATACATTTCAAATTCAGATATTTCTTCCTCAACTTTTTTTGATAGATTTGAAGTTATCATTCCAAAGTTAACTACTATTTCCCTTATTCTTTTTCTATAATCTGCATTATCGGAAATATCTTCTGCAATAATATCCATTGCCCCATTAATACAATCCTCTACATTATCCAATCCCTTTTCACTATCTAAATACTTTTGAGCTTGTTTTCTTATTTCTTCTTCTGTACTCATTTGCATATATATTAGAGTGGCTAAAGATTGTAATCCGCGCTCTCTAGCTATCACGCCTCTAGTTTTTCGCTTTTGTTTATATGGCAAGTATAGATCTTCGACTTCTTGAAGAATTTTAGCATCATTTATTTTATTTTTTAATTCATCAGATAATTTCCCTTGCTCGTCTATTATCCTAACGACTTCTTCTTTTCTTTTTTCTAGATTTCTTAAGTATAATAGTCTTTCATCTAATTCTCTTAGCACTACATCATCTAAATTACCAGTAACTTCTTTTCTATATCTAGCAATAAAAGGTATCGTATTTCCTTCGTCTATTAACTTTATTGTACTTTCTACTTGTGATTTTTTAAGATTAAATTCCTCAGTTAGTTTATTAATTATTTTGTTCAATTTTTTATTACTCCTTAATTTTATTTCATAAGATTTGTAAAATACTTAAAAATATTCTCAGATTCTTCTCCGTCTAACAACTCTGGGTGCCACTGAAGAGCTATTACATTTTCATTTTTTTTATAAATCATAGACTCTATTAAACCATCCTCACTCCAAGCAATGGCTTCAAAATCATCTGATAAATCCTTAACCGCTTGGTGATGATATGAATTAACAAAACCTCTTTTTCCATACACTTTATATAAAAATGTATTCTCTTTTATTTTTATATGATGATTTCCTACTCGATCACTAGTTTTTTGAGTATGTTGAATACCACTTTCTAACTGTATATTTATATCTTGATAAAGTGTTCCACCAGTAGCTACATTTAATACCTGCATACCCCTACATATCCCTAATATCGGTATACTTTTTTCTATACAATATCTTGTTAATTCAATTTCAAATTTATCTCTTACATAATCTACATGACCTAAACCCTTCATTGGTTCTTCATTATAAAAAGAAGGATGTACATCTACACCACCGGATAAGATTATGCCATCCATGTTTTTTATTATTTGAGGAATATCCTCTATTAGTGAAGGTCTTACTGGTATCATCAAAGGTATAGATCCTGAATCTTTTATCTTTTTTAAATAACTCTCTTCTTTAAAGTTAAATTCTCTTTCATTCCCTTTTGTATAACTTCCATAATATGAACACACGATGCCTAAAATGGGCTTCAATGTTACTCCTCCTTATTGTTTTCTAATGTTAATTTCTTTAAATATGCATTGATAAAACTATCAATAGCTCCATCCATTACATTTTGAACATTTCCTGTCTCAATATTAGTTCTATGATCTTTAACCATACTATACGGATGAAATACATAAGAACGTATTTGATTTCCCCAAGCTATTTGACCATATTGACCTTGTAAGTCCTCGACCTTATCTTTATGCTCTCTTTCTTTTATTTCAACCAATTTGCTTATTAATAGCTTCATAGCCGTTTCTTTATTCTTATGTTGAGATCTCTCATTTTGACATTGAACAACAACACCTGTAGGTATATGTGTGATCCTAATGGCTGAATCTGTCGTATTTACATGCTGTCCCCCAGCTCCACTTGATCTATAAGTATCTATCCTTAAATCATCAGCATCTATTTGTACATTTGTATCTTCTTCTAATTCAGGAGTTACATCTACTGAAGCAAAAGAAGTATGCCTTCTACCTGATGCATCAAATGGTGATATCCTAACTAATCTGTGTACTCCCTTTTCACATTTTAAATATCCATAGGCATTAAACCCTATTACTGATAGTGTAACACTTTTAATACCTGCTTCATCACCATGTTGATAATCTAATATATTTACTTTATACCCACTACGTTCAACCCACCGCAAATACATTCTCAAAAGCATTTCTGCCCAATCTTGGGACTCTGTACCTCCTGCCCCAGGATGTAAGGATACAATTGCATTATTAGCATCATACTCTCCATTTAAAAGTATTTCTAAATTAAAGTACTCTATTTCTTCATGTGCTATTTCTACTGATTTTTTTAGCTCTTCGTATAAATCATTATCCTCTTCTTCTTCTAATAGTTCAAAAATAATCTCAATTTCAGATAACTTATTTTCCAAATCACTATATTTATTCATAATATTCTTTTTAACATTTAGTAATTTAAGCATTTTTTTTGCATTACTTTGATCTTCCCAAAAATCTTGCTTATTTACTTTATTATCTAATTCTTCTATTTCAAAATTTAATTTTGATAAGTCAAAGTGAATCACCAATTTCATTTAATTTTGTTTTTAAATCTCTTAACATTTTTTTATACTCCAGTATATCTAACATGATATTTCACTCCTTTTTCTATTTCCCACAACATTTCTTATATTTTTTTCCACTTCCACAAGGACATGGATCATTACGTCCAATTTTATTTTTATTCACCTGTGGCTTATTTTTTCTTTCTTCCTTATTAGTAGATACCTTAGATAAATCAGTTTCTTTAGCTTCAAGTGATTCATCTTGTATATTTATATGAAATAAATACTTTATTGTATCTTCTTGAATACTATTATTCATTTCTTCAAATAAACTAAATCCTTCATTAGTATATGCTAAAACTGGATCGATTTGACCATATGCTCTCAAACCTATACCTTGCTTTAATTGTTCCATATTATCTATGTGATCCATCCATTTACTATCAACAACTCTTAATAAAACTACTCTTTCAAGTTCCTGCATTCTATCAAGACCTATTTCATCAATCCTGGATTGATAGTTATTATTAGCTTCATCCATTAATAATTGTTTTAAATCTTCTCTCGTGATGTCATTTTCGGGAATTACAAATGAATCTTTTGGTAAAAACAATACTTCACTATGTTCTACCAGACCCTTAAAATCCCATTCTTCAGGATATTGACTGAACCCTGTATATATATTAATACTATCTTCTACTAATCCTTCTAACATCTTAATGATTTGTTCATGTATATCTTTTCCTTCAAGCACAGATTTTCTTTGAGAATATATTATTTCTCTTTGTTTGTTTATTACATTATCAAATTGTAATACATGTTTCCTTATATCAAAGTTTCTTCCTTCTACTTTCTTTTGAGCATTTTCAATTCCTTTTGATAACATTTTATTTTCTATAGGAACATCTTCATCCAACCCTAAACTATCAACTAATCCCATAATTCGATCAGATCCAAATAATCTCATTAAATCATCTTCTAATGAAATAAAAAATTGAGATGAACCTTCGTCCCCTTGTCTACCTGCCCTACCACGAAGCTGGTTGTCTATCCTTCTACTTTCGTGTCTTTCAGTACCAAGAATATGAAGTCCACCTAGTTCTTTCACACCTTGACCTAATACTATATCTGTCCCTCTTCCTGCCATATTAGTAGAAATTGTAACAGAATGCTTTTCTCCTGCGTTACTTACTATTTCAGCTTCTTTTTCATGATATTTTGCATTTAATACTTCATGCTTAATTCCTCTCTTCTTTAACAATTTACTTAAAACTTCAGATTTTTCTATAGATATTGTTCCTACTAATACTGGTTGACCAGTTTTATTTCTTTCTTCTATTTCTTTAACAACTGCATTAAACTTTCCATTTACTGTTTTATATATCACATCATGCATATCTTTTCTTACCATTGGTTTATTTGTTGGAATACATAACACATCCATATTATAGATAGCTTTAAATTCTTCATCTTCTGTTTTAGCTGTTCCTGTCATACCACTTAATTTATTATACATTCTAAAGTAATTTTGAAATGTAATGGTTGCAAGTGTCTTAGATTCTCTTTCTACCTTTACCTTTTCTTTTGCTTCGATTGATTGATGCAATCCGTTACTATATCTTCTTCCTTGCATCAACCTACCTGTAAATTCATCTACAATAATTACTTGTCCCTCTTTTACTACATAATCCTTATCTTTTTTCATTAGATATACTGCCCTTAATGATTGATTTATATGGTGAGATAATTCCATATTTTCCATATCAGCTAAATTTTCTATGCCAAAAGATTTTTCAGCTTTTTCTATTCCTTCATCTGTAAGTACAACTGATGAAGCTTTTTCATCTATAGTAAAATGAACTTCATCTTTCAAATTCTTAGTAAAACTATATACTATATTGTACATCTTTGTACTTTTATCTCCGCTTCCTGATATAATCAAAGGCGTTCTTGCTTCGTCAATTAAAATACTATCAACTTCATCTATAATAGCAAAATTCAAATTTCTTTGTACTCTTTGTTCTATATGAATAACCATATTATCTCTTAAATAATCAAATCCATATTCATTATTAGTCCCATATGTTATATCTGCAGCGTATGCTTCTTTCTTTTGTGCAAAATTTAAACCATGTACAACTAATCCAACTGATAATCCTAAGAATTCATATATTTGACCCATCCACTGACTATCTCTCGTTGCTAGATAATCATTTACTGTAACTACATGTACTCCCTGTCCACTTAATGCATTAAGATATGCAGGTAAAGTAGCCATTAATGTTTTTCCTTCACCTGTTTTCATTTCAGCAATTCTTCCTTGATGAAGTACAATTCCTCCTAATAATTGAACAGGAAAATGTTTCATTTTTAATACCCTATTAGCTGATTCTCTAACAACTGCAAATGCTTCTATTAATATATCATCTTCATTTTCACCATTTTTTAGTCTTGACTTGAATTCAATAGTTTTTGCCTTTAATAATTCATCTGTAAGGTTTTTCATAACATTATCCAAGTCTTCAATTTTGTTTACTAATTTCATTAATTTCTTTATTTCTTTTTCATCCATATCACCAAAGATTTTCTTTAGGAGTGACATTATTACACCTTCTTTAATATATTTATTTATTTGTTGGTTTGTTTAATGACAAAAAAACTCTTATTACTTCAAAGTAAAAAAAATTTATGATCTATAGTAAGTTTCTTATATTTTTAAATCTGTAAAAGTAGGGCGTATCACCAATATCTTTACTGTTTAATAAAACAAATTTAAATATTACACAATTATTAATAGATTATATCATAAAAAAAGACTTGAATTACTTACAAGTCTTTCTTCCAAAAATTAATTTTTTTATCTCCTAAAGTCACCTGTACTAATTCATACCCATATTCTTTTCGTTCTTTCATTTTTTTCATTAACTTAACTCTTTCATTATCACTAACTTTTTGCAAAATGTTTTTATCAATTTCTTCTGTTTCTATAGGTAATTGCACCATTTCTACTTCCTCGAGTTGAGATATAATACTAGTTAAATCATAATTATCTATTTTCTCCAAATCCTTATTTATTGTTTTATTCTTAGTCGCTTCAATCACCTTGCCATAATTAGGATTTTCTACAATTCTTCCTTCTACTATTATAAATTGATGTTGAGTATCTATCGAATCCGTTCCAGCATCATCATCTTCTTCAAATTCTAAGTGTTCAATATCAAAGGTTTCTTCATCTTTTATTGCTTTCGGTTTATCATAAATCTTTTTAGATTCTTTATACTCAATATCATCTAATACACTAAGATTATTAGAGTCCATATATTCTTCACTATTATTGGTTGGTGTTTCTTTTATGTTTTCAATCTCTATTTCTAATTCCTTTTCTTCATTGTTTTCAAATTTCATATCATTTGCACTTTCTATCTGGATATCGTTTGTGCTTTCAAATTTCATATCATCTGCACTTTCTATCTGGATATCGTTTATGCTTTCTAACTTCATATCATCTGCACTTTCTATCTGGATATCGTTTGTGCTTTCTAACTTCATATCATTTGCATTTTCTAACTGGATATCGTTTGTGCTTTCTAACTTCATATCATTTGCATTTTCTAACTGGATATCGTTTGTGCTTTCTAACTTCATATCATTTGCATTTTCTAACTCAATATCGTTTGTGCTTTCAAATTTCATATCATTTGCATTTTCTATCAGGAAATCGTTTATGCTTTCAAATTTCATATCATTTGCATTTTCTAACTCAATATCGTTTGTGCTTTCAAATTTCATAT
>JBMNCR010000059.1:7084-26726 GCA_049366695.1 Eubacteriaceae bacterium | reverse complement strand
TGATCAACAACAAACAGTTCATCCAAATATTTATCATTTTCGAACTCATTTTTTTCCTCAAATGAATTATGCTCTTCTGTTATTTCTTTTCCATCATTATGTTTAATTATCATTGAAGATTGAATTAAACCCATCATTCCACCATATACAATAAAGTCACCTATACTATAAATATTATTAAACACTTTTAAGACGCTAGGATATCCTAGTGGTATAATATCCGCTAAAAACCAAAGTAATGTACCTGTTTGTAAAGGCTGATGAGTGCCTCCCCTTACTGCAAAAATAGCTTCTATGCTCTCAGAAATACCTATAGTAGTAGCGGCATCTAATGAAACAGGCATTTTTCCACCATTTAAGAATATTACCATAAAATTCGCAATAACTCCTAATGTTATTACAATGAACCATTTATTATCAAAATTATTCATTAATCCAGCAAACAATATAATATAACTAACAAAATGTAGCAAGATATCATAGTCTTCTATAACCGTAATATTATATTTATAACCAATATATATACTCATTTGTATTAAAAAGGAAACTAATATTAATGGTATCAATTTTATTTTTAGATTAACTAAATTTGTTAATCTTCCCTTTCTAATTAACCCAATCACAATGGCTATAATTAATAATGCAATAGTCATCATATTAACCTACCTTCTTCATAAAGTTCAACAAATTTTCTAACTAATTCTGGGTCAAGCTTTTTACCTGACTCACTTTTTATTATATCAATGGCTTGATCATTTGTCATGGCTTTTCTATATGGTCTATCAGTTGTAACAGCATCATATATATCAGCAATAGTAATTATTTTAGATTCTAATAAAATTTCATCAGCTCTTAAACCTTTAGGATAACCTGTACCATCACAATACTCGTGATGAGCTCCAATAATTTGTGTAACCTTATTTAAAAATGCTACATTACTTAAAATTTTCACACCTTTACTCGGATGCTCTTTAATAAAATCAAATTCTTCATTACTTAGTTTACCAGGCTTATTCAATATTTCATCGGATATACCTATTTTACCTATATCATGAAAAATGGCTGCATATTGTAACTGTTGGATATTTAGCCTTTTCCCATCAATTGCTTTTGCTAAAAGTAAAGAATACTTCTCTACTCTTTCCGAATGACCTTTAGTATATGAATCTTTTTCCTCTAATGCAGAAGATAATGCCTTTATGGTACTAATATACGTTTCCTGCATATCGTATACTAGTTTAAAAGAATACCGAATTAATAAATACGGAAACAACAGTATTATAATGGCATTAATACCAAAATTGATATATGCCAGAACTATTAGAATCGATACAGTTCCTACACCTAAAATATTAGGGATAAACGAACTAAAACTATTCTTTATGATAGTAATATAGTCATAATCAGTTATTAATAGCATAATAATACTAGCGAAACCTATATTGGATATCATATAAATAATTATAGAAATAAACATATATATCATAGAAATAAAATTATTTCCTAACCCCAACCCATTATTCATATATATATATATATATGATGCAATACTACAACTAATAATATAATTGCTTACATTAAAAACAGTTTTATATACCTCAACATTAAAAATATGTTTTAATTTCCCCTCCATTTTATAGACAGAAAATGTATTGCAAAGAACAATACATAGTATTGCTACGCTAGGATTAAATAAGACAGCCACAGGTAAAATGACTCCAAAACTTAAAGTAACAGCACTACTATTTGACATTACTAAAACGAAAGATTCGGTAATAATCGTAAATATAATAAATATTATAATGTCAGTATTTATTATTAAAGGATATTTATAAAAAGAATAAACACAAAATAATATAGATAATGCACACATTATAAACAAATTTAGATTTAATTTTATGTTATCCTTCATAGTAATACTTCTCCTCTAAAAAATAAGATCGGCATATCTTTTAATTATTAATATATCTTATTTAATTTATCTTAAACCCATTTAAAGCCTGCACTAGCAGTCATTACTATTGATACAAGCACTAATATAACTTGAATTAATTTGGCTTTCATGTAAATGCCCCCTTATTATAATATAATAATGGGACTGTTTTTCGCTATCAAACAATCTAATTCGCTTCGCTATGTAATGCCAAATATTAAATTAATAGATAAATATGCCGATCCTATTGACTCATAAATTGATTTCCAACATCCTATTGACAGCATCTAATACTGCCTTAGCAATAGCATTGTTAACATCATTTTCCACAATGCATTTCCCAATCAATAGTTTTTCACTATCCTTGCTTACTAATGAAACTCCAGAGATCAGTACCCTTGAGTTAGAAATCTCTACTACTTTTATTTCCTCCAAAATAAATTTATTTGAATTTTCTGAAAATAACTCTACTGCATTTAGAGCTGCCTGTCCCACTAATCGATAAACTTGATTAGTGGAATGTATCCCTTCTATTTCACCAACATAGATATTATGATCATATTCTAAGGTAACCTTTGCTCTACCTGTCATATTATAACTGAGATATTCTACTGATTTTATCATCAATCTAGGTATAGCAAAATTCTCATCGTCTACGTCATCATAAACTTGAGCAATACTTATCACCTTATGATCAATCTTTAAATTAAACTTTGTCATCAAAGCAGATTGAACATCTCTGATAATTTGTTTTGCTGACCTTTGGTTATTAGCCAAAATATGTAATTCTACTATGTGATTATTGCTATTTAGCACTACTCTACAATTTAACACGCTAATTATTTTATTTAAAAAGGTTTCAATTTCTTCTACCTGTATAATCTCTTTGTTCATAGATATCCCCCATTTTATCGTGTTATTATTATTTTAACATTAAATTACTACATTTTGTTATATAAAATTACAAAATATTATTTTTAGCAAAAAAATAAAAAAATTAATAATTTTACCAAATAAAAAAAGGCGTTTTTGAGCCTTAAAAGAAAATATATTATTATTCAATTTAAAAATATGCTAAGTTATTATCAAAAACAAAATCCAGCACATACTTAAACAACAAATTACTTCTATATTTATTATTGTATATTTAAGTTACGTGCTGAATAAAACTCATTGCTATTTAATTATAAGCATTTTAACATCATAGTAAAATTTGAATTCATTGAAAATTTTTCTTACATCATTTATTATTCAATTATATTGCAGGTTCTATTAAACCATAATCTCCATCTTTTCTTTTATATACAACATTCACTTCATCACTTTCACTATTCTGAAATACAAAAAAATTATGTCCTAACAATTCCATCTGTAATGTAGCCTCTTCAGCAGACATGGGTTTTATAGCAAACTTTTTAGTTTTTACTATTTTAGATTCCTCAATATTTTTTGCAATAGAAATCGATTCAAATTTTATAGTAGATGATTTTTTTTGTCTTTTTTCAAGTTTTGTCTTATATTTTCTTAATTGACCTTCTAATTTATCAACAACCTTATCTATTGAAGCATACATATCATCAGTAGCCTCTTCAGCTCTTAATATTGTACCATTTAATTGAATAGTCACCTCTAAAATATGCTTATTCTTTTGCGTGCTTAGAGTTGCAGTTGCTTCAATATTAGGATTAAAATATCTATCAAATTTTGATAATTTTTTCTCCAACATACTTCTTAATCCATCAGTGACGTCAATATTTTTTCCATAAACAATTATTCGCATAGTAACAGCTCCTTTTGAGGTTTTATATTACCATCATTAGATGATAATTTATGTATATTATTATACCCTTTTATAATATGCCAAAACACTTTTTAAAATTTAGATCAAATAGGATTAACCTGAAAATATGCTACGTTAGTTCTTCTAAAAAACCAATTGATTTATCAATTAATAAAAGTCAATTGGTTTTAGCTTTAGCTGACCTGGTTTTTGCCCCCACACTCGCCAGCTGGAAGTTTAGCTTAGGGGTTACCTTAACAACTCCTTCTCTCAATTTTATAATTGGCTGGTCTTACTTCTAGGCCGCACCATGATCAGTATCCATATTTTTGAATACCTTACGTGGATCGTTTTGCCTGCGACTAGCATCGATTTTCAACCACAGACCTAAAGCTTATCTAATTATATATACTAGTATATGTTATGTCAATTCCATATATTTCTTTTTCAAATCTAATTCTGATTGATTCGTGATAATGTCTTAGTATACCACTTTTGATCATTATCTAGATATTAGTCTATATTCTCTCATGATAGGATTCTTCAAATCTTTATATTAATATAAACTTTTATCAAATCAGAATATTTTATAGAGCTTATTGGCGTATTAATAATACGACTAGATATATTATGCAACCAAATATTAGGTTATTTTTTTCATACAATTTCCTAGCTTAAATTGTCTAGTTTTGATTCTACATAAATAACTCGCATTATTAAGTGCACCCTTATACATCATTTGTTATCTATCCATACTCTGAAGTTTAACAACGTATTTATAGGTACTTATATTCTAAGTTTTATCAGACAATTTTAAAACGCTTGACATTACATATATTCCTTTTCCATATCTAATAAGTATTTTTTTGCAGGTATTCCACCAACATAACCCAGTAGGTCCCCTTTAGAACCAACTACTCTATGGCAAGGAATTACCAAAATTAACTTATTTTTGTTATTTGCCATCCCCACCGCTCTAGAAGCATTAGGATTTCCAATTAATTGAGCAATTTTACCATAAGTGCTTGTATTTCCATAAGATATTTTAAGCAACTGTCTCCACACTTTTCTTTGAAATTCTGTACCACTAATTTTTATTTTTAAATCAAATGCTTTTCGTTCACCACTGAAATACTCACTTAGCTGTTTAAAACATATCCTCACTATTTCTGGAATATTCCTATTAACCTTTCCAAATTTAATTACCAATTGAATTGAATATATATATTCTCCATTGCTTTGTATATCTAAAACACCAATTGGACTTTTATAAAAATATGATGTCATTTTTATTATTCCTTTTTTCATTTATTATATATATTCATTTCAGATTGTACAAGTATGTATTTTATTTCAATTTGTTGGATATTTTTTTTTAATTATTGTATACTACTGATAAAGAATTAGTTACAAAATTATTTAGGAGGTTTTTATATGCCATTAGTAAATTCTAACGAAATGTTTAAAAAAGCATATGACGGAAATTATGCGGTAGGTGCTTTTAATGTCAACAACATGGAAATAATTCAAGGTATAGTAGCAGCAGCACAACAAGAAAGTGCACCATTAATACTTCAAGTATCCGCAGGTGCTAGGAAATATGCTAATCCAATTTATTTGAGAAAATTAGTTGAAGCAGCTGTAGAAGAAACTGGACTAGATATAGTTCTTCACTTAGATCATGGAGAAGATTTTGATATCTGTAAAGCTTGTATTGATGACGGTTTTACTTCCGTAATGATAGATGGTTCAAAACATCCTTTTGAAGAAAATATTGCACTAACAAAAAAAGTAGTAGAATATGCTCATGACAAAGGCGTATGTGTAGAAGCAGAATTAGGTAAACTAGCAGGTGTAGAAGATGCAGTAAATGTTGATGCTAAAGATGCTACTTATACTGACCCTGATGAAGCAGTAGAATTTGTTGAAAGAACCGGAGTTGATTCCCTAGCCATTGCTATTGGAACTAGTCATGGAGCTTATAAATTTAAAGGAGAACCTTCACTAGATTTTAAAAGATTAGAAGTCATCACAAGCAAATTGCCTGATTTTCCTTTAGTATTACATGGTGCTTCAACTGTACCAAAAGAGTTCGTTGATTTGAATAATAAATACGGTGGTCAAATACCTGGAGCTCAAGGTGTTCCAGAAGATATGTTATTAAGATCATCAAAAATGGGTGTATGTAAAATCAATATAGATACTGACTTAAGACTCGCTATGACAGCTTCTATAAGAAAAACTTTTTTTGAAAGCCCTTCTGAATTTGACCCTAGAAAATATCTTGGACCTGGCAGAGATGCAATATTAAAAATGGTAGCTCATAAAATGAAAAATGTATTAGGATGCAGTGGCAAAAGATAGAAGCACAGCGTATGTTAACATAAATGGGCACATAAGTAAAAGTATTAACGCAAAAATTCACTTATTTTTTGCAGACAAAAGCATCTCAATTGAGATGCTTTTGTCTATATATAAAATATAGTGCTATAATTAATGAAAAAATTGATTTTATATACATACTCTTTTGTATAAGAAAGGAAACAAAAATGCAATTATATAATAACTACTCAACATATTTAAAAGAAAAATATAATGAAAAGGTATATAAAATTCCCATAAATATATTGTGTTCTTGTCCAAATAGAGATGGTACTATTTCTGAAGGTGGATGTATCTTTTGTGGAGAAAATGGTGTAGGATATGAAAATTTACCCTCAAGTATGAACCCGAAAGAACAATATGATACAAATAAAAAATATATTTCCAATAAATACAAAGCTAAAAAATTTATACCTTATTTTCAAAACTACTCAAATACTTTTTTGAATATTGAATTATTTAAAAATTATATATTACAAGTTTGTGATATAGATGCTGTTGGAGTAGCTATTTCTACACGTCCTGATTGTATTACTTGCGAACATTTAAAGTTTTTATCATTTGTAAAAGAAAAATTTAATATAGATATAATTATTGAATTAGGTTTACAAACTCCTAATTATCATACTTTGGAAAAAATTAATAGAGGACATACCTTAGCTGAATTTATAGACGGTGTGCTTATGATAAAAAAATACGAATTCGAAATATGTGCTCATGTAATATTGAATCTTCCTTGGGATAATATTGTGGATGTAATTGAAAGTGCTAAAATAATTTCTTCACTAAACATCGATTCTGTAAAATCTCATGCATTATATATAGAAAAAAATACTAAACTAGCTGATTTATACATTAAGAAAGAAATACAGCTTATAGAGTTAGATGAATATATAGAAAGAGTAATTATATTTCTTGAATATCTTGACCCTAAAATAACCATCCAAAGATTAATTGGTAGGGCACCAAAAGAAAATACTCTATTTGTAAATTGGAACAGAAGTTGGTGGAAAATTAAGGATATGATAGAATGTCAAATGGCGTCAAATGAAAGCTATCAAGGAAAAAGCTTTAACTATTTAGGAGGAAAAGCTTTTCGTTATAAATACTTATAATATATGGCTTCTCTTTTTTGGATTTTTATTTTTATTATAGATGTGTTAGGCAATTTGAATGTATTAATTTCTGCCAGATTTTTCTTTAATATGTAAGATAGCAAAAATCTTATTATCGCTCTATGTGTTACAATAACAATATTTTCTTCACAAAAGGAAAAAACATTGTTTGCAAATCTACATATTCTTATATCTACTTCGTCATACGTTTCTCCTTCTGGCGGATTTGCATATCCATGGTAAGTGTTAGTAGCAATATATTCCTTATAATGATAAAGAATTTTTTTCCATGTCAACCCTTGCCAAACGCCAAAATCCACTTCAATCAAATCTTCGACTATCTCTATAGGGATATTTCTATTATTACCTATAATTGTAGCTGTCTGAATCGCTCGTTTTAGAGGACTAGAAATAATTAAATCAATATCAAATTTATTCAATTTTTCCATAAGTATTTTCGATTCACTTATACCTTTTTTATCCAAAGGTATATCTCTTGAACCTTGTATAAGATTTAAAGTATTCCATTTCGTATTTCCATGCCTTACAATGTATAGATCCATATATATCCTTTCATAAGTGAAAAAGCCCTTACGGGCTTAGTTTATTTATAAACTCAATTATCGAAATTTTTATAAATTTAGCTTCTTTTCTCTTCGAGTTATTTTTGTTGCTGTTGGCGCGAGCGTGTTTATAATTGTATTAATAATACGCCTAAATCTATTATACGAGCAAATATTGGGTTATTCTTTTTAATGCAATTACTTTAGTTGATATACTTGCTAATTTATAGCATATTCTTTTATTATTTCAGGTATCTCATTTTTATCTGTGGAAATACTTAGCACAAATTGAACATTATATTTCCTTTCAATCATGTTCAGGCCCTTTAAAAATTCATCCAATTCATCTAATGATTTTACTTTCGTAATTCTTATTAAATTATCTATATATACAATATCAATATCATAATTTTCTGCAATTAATCCATTTAAAAAACCGAATAACATTTCAGTAGAAAAAATATAGAAATCATGAGCATTTACATATCTTATTACTTTATTTAATTTTACTCGATATTTTTCTCTATCATTAATAAAAACTATCTCTCCCATACTTTCTTTAATCTTATCATTTGCCATTTGGATTATTTTTTTAGTTTTACCACTACCTTTGGGACCTGAAACAACTCTAACCATCTAGGACACCTCTCTCGCTTTTCTTTTATTATATTATGTATTCTTATACATTTCAAACTATGCTACTAAATATATTGTATACATAATATATTTAGGTAATAAAAATTATTATATACAAAACTATATAAACTGATCAATCACTAAAAACATTGTAGTATTAAGTAGAAAAATATAATATAATTAATAAAAGTACGAGGAGTGAGAATGATATGAGTGATGTATATTTAAGAGAATTTAAAAATGCGATGTCATATCAACTAAAAGAGATGAATAATCAGATTCAGCTTACTTTGGAAGATATTAATTGCCCAGTTCGAAATGAATTAGGACATAATATTGATTTAGCATACATGAGAATTCTTAGAGTGGCTCTAAGAGATACTTTTGGTTCTAAATTATCAAACGCTTTATTATTTGAAGCAGGATCACATATTTCAACAAATCTATTCCATATAAATGATATTAACATGTTAATAAAATATTTAGACCATTTAATGATTGGTAAAACACGTATCGTACATATGGATAACCGTAAAATTATTATAGAAGAAGATGAATGTGCCGTTTGTTCAGGATTTCCAGATATCGGGGAAGCATTATGTTCATTTGAATCAGGATTTATTTCAGGAGCTTTATCAGATATATTAAATACTAATGTTAGCGTTACCGAAACAAAATGTTGGGGATTAGGCGATAAGGTATGTAGATTTGAAGCCGTAATTTGTACTCGCAAAGATAATGTTGATAATGAATCAAAAATCGATACTGTTGATTTGATCGCTACATTGGCTTCAAAAACATCAATGGTAATAGAACTAAACAAACAGTTGAAACAAAAAAATGATATTTTTAACAAGCAACTAGAATTTGCACAAAATATTCAAAAAAAAATTATTCCACGTAGTAACAGGTTCAAATCACAATATGTCAATTTCTATTCTTATTTAAAACCATTCAGAAAAGTAGGCGGAGATTTTTATGATTTCTTTCTTCTAGACTCACATAAGGTTAGTATTACTATTGCAGATATGACAGGTCATGGTATTGATGCTGCCATGATAACAAGTATGGTAAAATTAATATTAAAACATTGTAGCAAAAGGAAAGGACTACTTAAAAAACCACAAAAAGTAATTGAATTTGTAGAAAAAGATATAGAAGAAGTAATTCCTGATAATTTTTTTAGTATGATGTACTTAGTAATTGATCCTATGAAGAAATCAATTGAGTACTGTAATGCAGGACATCCTTCAGCAATTCTCTTTAGAAAAAAACAAAATATTTTTCAAATGTTACATCCAAACAAACCTTTAGTTGGATTAAGTAAATATATGCCTGATGGTAATACATGTTCTACTTCTGTATTATATGAATCTGGCGATCAATTGTTTTTGTATACAGATGGTATTCCAGAAACTAGAAATACAAGCCGTCAATTTTATAATACTAATAGATTACTAGATATAATCAGAAAATCTCATACTTTATCTATAGATGAAGTATGCCATAATATAATAAGCAGCATTGACGAATTTCGCAATGGAAATGATGAAGAGGATGATGTATGTTTGTTAGGTATTCAACTATGATGCTATTGATATCATTTACACTCCTTTGTATATACTTATTAGATTATGCTAGCAATACTTTTTTTAGTATTAAAAAAAATCTAGGGTGACCTAGATTTTTATTATTATCAATATTATGTTTTTATGTATCCTAACAGCATACAATCCACGTTATTCTGGAGTAGCTCATATCAAATCAACATCTAAGTCATACAATAACCAAATAAATTTTGCATACTAACTTTTAATATTTGTTTAACTAATTAATTGCAAAAAAAATAACTTACGTTATTTGCTAATGGTTGCGGAGACAGGATTCGAACCTGCGACCTCCGGGTTATGAGCCCGACGAGCTACCAACTGCTCCACCCCGCGGTGTATGATATTAATTATACCACATAAAAATATTATGTCAAATATAAAATATTAAAAGAATGATTTATATTTTAGTAATATATATTATATAATACTAATAGGTGAAGAATATGTTAATAAGTTTTATTCAAAATAAGATTAAAAGTAAAAAACTAAATAAAAGTGATGAAAGAAAAGAATATGGATATTTTAGTAGTTTAATAGGAATTCTACTAAATATATTCTTATTCGTAGTTAAACTGCTAGTTGGATTATTTTCAAATAGCATATCTTTAATTGCAGATAGTATAAATAATCTATCCGATACAGCTACAGGGATGGTTGGATTGATAGGTTTTAAAATCTCTGTGAAGCCTGCAGATAGAGAGCACCCTTTTGGACATGGAAGAACAGAATATATTTCTTCGTTGATTGTATCTTTTATAATCCTCGTAATAGGTTATGAATTAATGAAAGATTCAATCCAACGAATTATAAATCCTACTGTTCTTAAGTTTAATTGGATAATAATAGGTATTTTGATTATTACAATACTAATAAAGCTATGGCTTGGAAGATTCTATTTAAAAATGTCCCAACTAATAAATTCTAAGGTATTAAAAACGGCGTCGGTAGATTGCTTCAGTGATGTATGGTCTACCAGCTCAGTATTATTATCCTTTCTTATTTCTAAATATACCCACTACACAATTGACGGATATACAGGTTGTTTAGTTGCACTATTCATTATTTATAACGGATATAAATTTGTAAGAGAATCCTTTGACACGATTATAGGAGATAAACCTGACAAAGAATTAATAGATATCATAAAAAAATATATTTGCAGTTATGATGGAATAATAAATGTACACGAAATTATTGTACATGATTATGGCCCTGTGTCAAAGATGGCAACAGCACATGTAGAAATATCTTCTACATTATCACTATTAGTTGCTCATGAAATTATAGATACTATTGAACGCAACATTAATATAGATCTAGGTGTATCTTTATTATTGCATATGGATCCTGTAGAAGATACATGCAAAATAACTAACAATATTAAAGAAAAAGTCTTTATAATGATTAATTCATTAGATGATATCAAGTTTATTAACGATTTTAGAGTAATAGAAGAAAATAAAAAACATATAGTCTTATTTCAATTAATATTAGACGAAAATACTAAAAAAGACATGTATTTATTTAAAAAAGAAATATTAGAATATTTGAATAATAATTTTGAATATACGTTTATAATCAACCTTAGAAAAGAAAATCATTATATGTAAATAGAATATGAAAAAATTACATAATAAAATAAATATACTTTTTTATAGTTAAATAAAAATTATATGCTAATAAATAAATTAAAATATAATAACACTATCAAACTAATTTATTTTACTCTTATTAATTCATAATCTTGAGAACCGAGACCTACTTCATCTGCATAATTTAACTGATGGTTTGAATCTATTTGTCTATTTTCAATGGCAAAAAATTTATCTTCTCCTTGTTCATGGTTACATGATAGCATTGTTTCATTTATTCCTCTTTCATCGTTTACTAAATCAAAGGATGCTTTATCTAATGCTACAGGATCAAATGATGCTAGTATACCAACATCTGGTACAATAGCTCGATTGCTCCAAGATTTACAATCACAATGAGGAGTTACATTTATAACAAAATTTATAAAGGCAACTTTTTGATCTTGCATCTTTTCTTTCACAGCTCCATATGCATATTCTACCATTCTCTCATGAAATTCTTTGTAATTAGTCTTCCATTGAGGTTTTATTGCATTAACTGGACACATTGCTATGCACTCACCGCAACCCACACATACTTTTTTAGATATCTTTGCTTTTTTCTCATGTAACTGAATAGCACCTTCAGGACACCATTTGATACATTTACCACATTTTATACAAAAACTACCTACTTCAGGTTTCATAGTTGAGTGTTGCTTTTGCTTTCCTGCTGCTGAAGCACAACCCATAGCTAGATTTTTTATTGCTCCTCCAAACCCAGCAAGTTCATGTCCTTTAAAATGAGATAACACGATCATAGAATCAGAATTATTAATATCTCCTGCAATTAAAACTTCTTTGAAATGTTTTTTGTTAATAGTAATACTTTGAGTATTTTTTCCTCTAATCCCATCTGCAATTATTATAGGAGCATCAACAACCGCATATGCAAAACCATTTTTAATTGCAGAATTTAGATGATTAACACTATTATCCCTTTTCCCAAAATACAATGTGTTAGTATCTGTTAAGTATGGATTTCCTTGTGCTTCTTTTATTTTATCAACTACTTTCCTTACAAATACTGGACTAACAAATGTAGTATTACCTGGTTCTCCAAAATGCAATTTAATAGCCGTTAAATCTTTGGATTTTACAACTTTACATATATTTGATTTATTAATCAAGTTATCTAATCTAAGTAAAAGATTATCTCCTCTCCCAATATCTTTTATATCAGTAAAAAAAACTTCACTACTCATTATTAATCTCGCCTTTCAATTAAGTTAAACTAATTGCTGACCCATAATCTTTTCATTATTGTCTTACGACTTTCTAATAAAATATTCACTGCAAAATTAGAATTATTCTAAATCTTCTTCAACACTATCATTATTATAAAAATAGGCGTCCACTACTTCTCTAGCTATTGGTACAGCATTAGAACTAGTCTTCCCTTGAATAATCATTGATACAACTACAATTTCAGGATCCTCATAAGGTGTAAAACACTCAAACCAAGCTGTATTATCGATTTTCTCCGACCCATATTGAGCAGTTCCTGTTTTTCCACCTACGCCAATATTTTCATGATCAAACCCTAAAAAAGCATACCTACCAGTACTATATAAAGCAACTCGTTTCATTCCTTCTTTTACTAACTTAATATTTTTTTCATCTATATCAAGTTTGTTAATCACTTTTTCTTCGTGTTGATATACTATTGTGCCATCATTAGATACTACTTTTTCAACTAAATATACTTCTCGATGGTAACCACCATTTACTAAAGTTGCAACATAATTTGCTAATTGTATTGGTGTAAAAGAATTACCCCCTTGTCCAATAGATGCGTTAACCGTATCTGTCGCTACCCATCTTCCCGCTAGAACATATTGAGTAATCCTATGTAAATATTTTGATTCTTTAATATTATACTTTGACAAGATCTTACTAACTTGTCTAAATACATCCCCATACGAATCATACTCTTCAGTTATATTTGTAAACAATTCTTTAGCAATAGCATATGATTTATATACTTCCTGCTTATTCCCTTCATCATTTATTATTTCAGCTGTACCGTCTATACCTACAGTATTCCTAATATAATCTGATGCACTATATGTCC
Source organism: Eubacteriaceae bacterium (assembly GCA_049366695.1). Taxonomy (GTDB): domain Bacteria; phylum Bacillota; class Clostridia; order Eubacteriales; family Alkalibacteraceae; genus JBMNCR01. Next base: position 13,002 of record JBMNCR010000059.1, on the reverse strand, counting down.
AAATCCTTCTTTTTTCATCTCTCGTAGCCAAGTAACCTGAAGACTCCGCAATCTCAATACCTGTTTTTGTTCCTAAGCCATACATTTTTGCATATTTTTCAATCGCATCAACGCCTAATCTATAACCTGTTTCATAGAAAAAAATATTACAGGAATCCTGAATAGCACTCACAACCGTTTCATTCCCATGGTAACCTAAACACGAAAATTGTGGAAATCGGGAGTATGTTTTCCCACAGTAAATTCTTGAATTTTTAGTCAACACATTTTCTTCCAAAGCAGATATCGCCATCATAGGTTTGAAAGTAGACCCAGGTTGCAAAGCAGTAAGTGTGGCATTATTATAAAGGGGTTTTGGATACAACGGATCATCCACTAATACATTTAATTTTCCCCAATTTTCAGAGCTAATACCAGTAGAAAATAAATTAGGATCATATTCTGGATAACTTGCCAAAGCTAATACTGCTCCTGTATTAACATTTAAAACAACAACTGCTCCTGAACTAGCCTTGGGTGCTCTCAATTTTTTTATTGACTTTATTTGATTTTCCAATGCAGCTTCAGCAGCTTTTTGGACGTCATAATCAATAGTTAAATAAACATCATCTCCAGGAATAGGGTCTATTACTTCACTTGTCAAATCATCTTCTTGCGGTCTCCCCATATAATCAGTAACTGCAAATTTTTCTCCATCTTCACCTTTTAAGTACTCTTCAAAAGCAGCTTCTATTCCACTGATTCCTTTAAGGTCATTCATCTTATATCCTTTTTCTTCTACATCTATTTCATTAACTTTACCGATATATCCCAATACATGAGAAGCTAAGTTTTCAAAAGGATAGTATCTAATTGGATTAGCTGTGACTACTACACCTGCCAACAGGTGGATATTTGTATCAATTTCGAAGGCTGTTTCTTTATTAACATTCGATGCTATTTCTATGGGTTCCCAAGATCTAAACCCCTGGGATTTAATACTCTGCCTTAATACCAATATTTTTCTCGCATCTTCAGCAGTATAAGAATCATCAATACTATATTTTTCCCTTAATTTATTAAATGCATCTCCTGCTGATAAAGTGTATTCTTCTTCTGAAAAACCGTACCATTTTTTCCAATCTTCTTCTTTATAGGAATACGTGAAAATAACTTCTCCTTCACTTATTTTAATTGGTAAATTCGAATCCATATGTACTGATTCTATTGCTTTTAAAGCTACTTCATTATTTACTTCTTCCTTAACATTATATTTATTTCTTAAAAGCTCTAATACCTCTGTAGCTGTGGCATCAGATGATATATCATTGTCTTTTTTCCAATACTCTTCATCTATTTTATATGTATAAACAAATTTTCCATTAGTAATTAATATAGGAAAATCATCTGTGAATTCTTCATCATTATTTTCAAGTATATTATATAGATTTAAAAGCACTTTATTTTGATCTTCATCACTAATATTCGTATAGGTCAACTCTATAGTATAACCTATTTTATTTTTTGCTATTTCGTAACCATCACTAGTAAATATACTTCCCCTAGGAGCAGTCTCAGATATTTTTTGGATTATTTTATTTTCTGCCAAATTACTGTAGTACTCATTATCCACAATTTGCAACTGAGCAAGTTTAAATATAAAAAGTGTTCCCATTAATACTAGTACAATAATTAAAAAACTTATTCTATATTTTTTTTCATTAATTATCATTTTACCACCTAATCTAACTCCTTATTTTAGAGTTTAAAAAGCTTTGCTTTTATAAATTTTAATGTTAACATATAGATAATAATAACTCCTAAGATATTTACAATCCAATATTCATGTCTATATTTAGAAATATAATCCCAAAAATCAATATCTATTCTCAATAAGTAATGTAATAGATAATTCATTGAACCGTTTAATAGAGCTCCTAATGGAAACATAATAACTGGTATGAGTAAATTCTCTTTGAAAATATTTGAACTCATTAAACTTATTACATATGTGGTAACAAGATAGACTAATGTATGTAACCCAAATACATTTCCATATATTATATCCGCTAATATCCCAATTATTAATCCTAATTTATAGGCATATTCTTTCTCAAATATGATTGAAAAAGATACTAATGTAATTAAAACTAAATCAGGATAATAATTATTCAAATTAAAATATTGAAATACAGTCCCTTGAAAAATTAATTCGATTAATAAAATAAAACTTAAAACCAGAGTCTTCAATCTATCACCAACTACTTTATTATTAAAACTTTGTTGATTTTTTCCATATCTACAGCAGGCTTAATTTTAATTAGTTTTTCTAATTTGCCATTTTGTTCTTGTACTTCTGTTACTTCTCCAACAACTATATTCTTTGGAAATACACCTGAATATCCTGAAGTTACAATCACATCTCCTTCAACAATATCAGCTTCAAAATCTACGTATCCTAGTAAAGTATTATTATCATCTCCAGTTATTCTTACATAATCATTTGTCCGAACGCACTTTCCATTAAACATACTAGTAGTATCTGTGATAGATAATACTTTACTTGTCCCAAATGATACTTCTAATACTCTACCAACTAGACCTTCATTTAATACTACAATCATATCTTTCTCTACTTCACTCGTTTCTCCTTTGTCAATAACAAATAAACTAAAATTTCTGTAAGGGTCTATACTTATTACAGAAGCAGAAATATACTCAAATTTCTTATTTTCTTTCTTAAACTCTAATAACTCCAGCAGCTCACTATTTTCTTTAACAATTCTTTCATAATCAGCTAGTTTTACCCGATAATCCATTAATTCTTGTTCTAAATCTTCATTTCTTTTTTTCAAAGAACTGAGATCAGTCACAAAGTTATAAAAGTTTTTAATGTATTGCGATGAAGAGTACAATACTTTTTCCAATGGTGAAATACTTTCACTAATTATTCCTTCAACTATAGTAGTATTTGTTCTCCCTTGAGCAGTAGCACCAATACATAACAATAGAAATAGAACTAAAAAAATTATGGTAATGGTTAATTTGTGTTCAACAAACCATTTCAATTATTTTATCCTCCACTTAATTATTTTTCGATTTATAAAAAAGTATATCATTAAAACCTTTTTCTAATACTTTCTCAGTTCCCTTAGCGACGCAATCCAAAGGATTTTCTGCTATTTTACATTGAATATTTGTCTCCCTTTGGATTAAAATATTAAATCCTTTGAGCATTGCACCACCACCTGTCATAATTATACCCTTATTTATTATATCAGATGATAACTCAGGAGGAGTTTTTTCTAAAACATTTTTTGTAGCCTCTACTATAGAAAATATCGGATCCTCTATAGCATTATATATATCTTTAGTTGTCACAGTTATAGTTTTAGGCAATCCAGAAATCAGATCTCTTCCTTTAATATCTACTGTATCTTCAAAATAATCTAATAATGCACAGGCTATAGTTGTTTTTATTAATTCTGCTGTTCGTTCGCCAATAGCCAAATTATACCTATTCCTTATATATTGAATGATAGCATTATCAAAATCATTTCCACCTACTCTTTTTGTCATACTGACTACTAATCCTCCTAAAGAGATTACTGCAATATCAGTAGTTCCACCACCAATATCAATAACCATATTTCCTGTTGGTTCTTCAACGGGCAAGTCTGCTCCTATAGCTGTAGCTAAGGCTTCTTCAATTAAACCGATTTGTTTTGCACCAGATATTTGTGCTGCCTCTACAACTGCTTTCCTTTCTACTTCAGTTATATCCGCAGGAACTCCAATTAAAACTTTTGGGTTTTTAGCCCTTGATATTTTTATTGCTTTTTTTATAAAGTATCGCAACATAATTTGAGTAATACTAAAATCAGCGATTACACCATCTTTAAGTGGTCTTATTGCTACAATATTTCCAGGAGTCCTCCCTATCATATTTTTTGCTTCATTACCAACAGCAATAACTTCTTTAGAATCTTTATTTATTGCTACTACAGAAGGTTCTCTAATAATTATACCCTTGCCTTTCACTGTGACAAGAGTATTGGCTGTTCCTAAGTCAATTCCAACGTAAGCATTATTAAACATTCCCAACAAAAGTGCTCCTTTCATAATTGATCTATCTATATATTTTGTATCTTGGGAATAAATTATTTATTATAATATACCAATTTCTTTAAAACTAACGTAATTATCGTATCCAATTACAATATGATCTATTAATTTAATTCCTAAAATTTCCCCAGAATCATGTAATCTTTTTGTGATATTTTTATCTTCTATACTTGGATTTGCATCACCACTTGGATGATTATGTGCCACAATTATAGAAGAACAATTTTTTTTAATGGCTCTTTTATATACTTCTCTTGGATGCACTAAAGATGCATTCAATGTACCAATCGTTACCGTCTCTATTCCTAATATTTGATTTTTAGTATCTAATAATACAATCTTGAAATGCTCCTGTTTCAAATATTTCATATCCTCTATTAATAAATCTGCAATATCTTTAGGAGATCTAACTTTCATGCATTTTTTCACTTGTTTATTAAGTCTTCTACCTAATTCTAGAGATGCTTTAATTTTACAGGCTTTTACAAAACCTATCCCTTTTAGATCTTTATTATTAATTATTTCCTCAATACTTGAATTAATGAAATAACTTAAATCATTATTAGAAAACTTTAAAATCTTTTGAGATAAAGTTATGGCTGTTTCATTTCTATTACCTGTTCCAATAATTATTGCCAAAAGTTCAGCATTTGTTAGGTTTTCGCTTCCATTTATTGACATTTTATTTCTTGGTTGTTCATCTATTGGTAGCTCTGGAATAGTAATATGTTTGAATTTTCCATCCATAAAAACACTCTTTTCTATAGAATTTTCACATCAAATTCTACTAACATTTCTCCTAATAAACTTACTGGTAATCCCACAACATTTGAATAACATCCTTCTATTGAATCAACAAGTAAAGACCCAAATCCTTGAATAGCATAAGCCCCTGCCTTATCCCATATTTCCCCAGTTTTAATGTATTTCCAAATAAGGTCATCATCTAATTTAACAAACTTAACTTTCGTAGTTTTATGACTTATAATTCCCCTGTTTTCAAGAGTACTAAAAACACATAAACCAGTTATGACTTCATGTACTCTACCTGACAAACTTCTTAATATACAAAAAGCTTCTTGTTCACTCGTTGGTTTTCCAATCAGAATTTCATTTACCACCATTGTATCAGCGGCTATTATTATTCTATCTTTTTCATCGATCTTTTCAGCTACACTTAAAGCTTTTTCAAGTGCAATCCTCTCAACATTCTCTTCATATGATAAGAATTTATCTATTTTTTCATTAATCTGACTTTCTATAATATCAAATTCTACATTTAAATTCTCTAATATTTCTTTTCTCCTAGGAGAAGCTGAAGCAAGAATTATTTTTTTCATACTATTTACCCCTTCTATATGTTAGTAGTTTTTACTATCACGTTTATTTTTTATAGAACATAATAATACCTAATATTAGAAATATTATACTTCCAAAGTTCAAATTAATCGCTACCCCAAAAGCAATCTTTAAAAACTTAAAATCTATTAGCCAAGGAGTGCCATTTTGCGTCAAAATACTTAAATTAATGCTCTTTTCAAAAATATTAAAATAATCAGATAATATTTCCCCAATAAAACTTCCTATTAAAATACATGAAAATATTGTTAATGTAAATATCCACTTATTATTATTTACTTTCAAAGTATCTCTCCCTTCTAAATAAGAAAAGACTTTAACTAAAATTACATCTTCTAAATGTATTACTATATAGTATATAAAAAAAATATTAATATGTAAATATATACTTAACATAACACCGGCAATTGTATTAAAAAAACAATACTTGGTTAAACGATAGTTTAACAGTGGTT
>JBMNCR010000059.1:0-6984 GCA_049366695.1 Eubacteriaceae bacterium | reverse complement strand
CCGGCAATTGTATTAAAAAAACAATACTTGGTTAAACGATAGTTTAACAGTGGTTCAAACATCATTCAGAGCGCAGCGATGAATCTTTCCATAGTAACTATTCTTCGTAATCCTTATCTCAATAGCTCATTTTTGCTCAAACAACCAAAGTCAAAAGACTATTATAGCATTCCTCTAGCGTCTAGATCCTTTGTCGCAAGCTCCTCTGGATGACATAGTGGGATAGTGGTAATTCAACGATGATTCAACAACAGCATCATGTAATTTTTCAATACTTTAATAAAATAATAAAAAACACCCCCATAACCGTCGGGTTACAGGGGAATTGTTTTAGTCATCTATCTCATTTCTATGGCATCCTTACGACACTTCTCGTAGCATACACCACATCCGATACATTTTTCTTCTATTATTTTATGTACTTTTTTTACTTCTCCTTCAATTGCATCTACAACACAATTTTTAGAACATAAAGTACAACCAACACAATTTTCTTCGATTATATAAGCCTTTTTCCTATTATTAATGTCTCCAGATATTGCATTTGTAGGACATTTTTCTACACATATCATACATTCTCTACATTTACTGTAATCGATTTTTGCTATATTATCTTCAACAGTTATTGCATCAAACGGACAATTCTTAACACATATTTTACATCCAATACATCCAGTACTGCAATTAACTTTAACCGCTTTACCTTTATCTTTTGAATTGCAATCTACATGAACTTTTTTTGATGAAGGTACTAATTTAATAACTAGTTTAGGGCACGCTTCGATACATTTACCACAACCAGTACACTTATCTTCATCTACAACTGCAACATTTCCATCCACCACATGAATTGCATCAAATGGACATATTTTTTCACAAGTTCCTAGCCCCAAACATCCGTAGGAACAGCCTTTGTTTCCTCCCATTGCAATCATAGCTTCTTTACAATCTTTTACACCATAATAATCAAATTTATTAGCACAATTTTCTTCAGTTCCCTTACATATTACCCGGGCAATCATTCTTTCACTACTATCTGAAGATATTCCCATGATTTCGCCCAATTTTTCTGAAGTTTCTGCGCCTCCTACTGGACATCCATTAATTTTTGCATCTCCTGCAGCTACAGCACTTGCAAAAGCATCACAACCAGGATAACCACATCCACCGCAATTGGCACCAGGTAACGCATCTTTAATTAATGGTACTTTAGGATCTACTTCCACAGCGAAAACTTTTGATGCATAAGCAAGTCCTCCACCAAATAGCAATCCCATTATCCCCAATAAATAAACAGGATATAATAATTCTGTTATCACTTCTATCACCTCCTATAGTAATCCTTGAAATCCTAAAAATGCTATTGACATTAAACTAGCAGTAATCAATGCTATAGGAAATCCTTGTAAAGGTTTTGGTACAGGAGCTGTTTCTAGCCTCTCTCTAATTCCAGCAAATAGCACAATAGCTAGTGTAAATCCTAACGCAGCACCAACACCATGAAAAATCGTTTCTATAAAACTATATTCATACTGAATATTTAATATCGCAACACCTAAAACTGCACAATTTGTAGTAATCAAAGGCAAGTATACTCCTAATGCTTGATATAATACTGGGCTAGTTTTTTGTATTATCATTTCAACTAACTGTACTAATGTCGCAATTACTAATATAAATGCAATTGTTTGCAAGTATTCTAAATTATATGGTACTAATATCACATAGTGAATAATATATGTAATAGCAGATGCCAAAGCCATTACAAAAGTAACAGCGACACCCATACCCGTAGCTGTCTCCACCTGTTTTGAAACTCCTAAGAAAGGACAGATACCTAAAAATCTGGCCAAAACGAAATTATTCACTAGAATAGCACTAAGTAATATTATAACTAATTTAACCATTTTTCTCTCTCCTTTCTACTCGGCTTCAGTTACCTTATTTAACAACCCTAACAATAAACCCAATGTTAAAAAAGCTCCAGGTGGTAAAATCATTATTAAAGCAGGTTCAAATCCTGCTGGAAATAACGTTAATCCAAAAATACTACCAGCTCCTAAAATCTCTCTAACAGATCCTAAAATAGTTAAAGCTAAAGTAAAACCCAACCCCATTCCAAGTCCATCAGCTAAAGAATCTAACACTGCATTCTTTGAAGCAAATGATTCAGCTCTTGCTAGTATAATACAGTTAACTACTATTAATGGGATAAATAATCCTAATGATTTATCAAGGGCTGGAATATATGCCTTTAATACCATCCCAACTATAGTAACAAATGATGCTATTACAACTATAAAAGCAGGAATCCTTATCTTGGAAGGTATTACATTCTTAAGCAAAGAAATTACCACATTAGAACCAATTAATACGGCAGTTGTAGCCAATCCCATCCCCAATCCATTAAATGCAGCAGTAGTAACTGCAAGGGTAGGACACATTCCCAATAATAATCTAAAGATTGGATTTTCAGGAATAATACCGTTATATAAATGCTTTCCAAAATTCATCATTGCACCTCCACCCTTAAATCTTTAAATATTTCAAGGGAATAATTCACTCCATCAGTTACTGCTGAAGAAGTTATTGTAGATCCCGTAATAGCTTGTATTTCATTATCATTAGTTGGTTTTACCTTTACCACTACCAGAGATTCCTCTACAGATTTATCTTTATACTGATCTTGAAATGAAGCTTCTGTAGATTTTGCTCCTAATCCTGGGGTTTCATTATGACTTATTACTTTCATTCCAGTAATTTCTCCATCTAATGATATACCAGTAAGTAAAGATAATTCTCCACCAAATCCTTTTGGTAATGATTTGAAAGTATATCCAATTAATTTATCATCTTTTTTCGCAGCATACACCTCTGATACAATATTAGTATCTGTAAAATGTAAGTTTTCAGCTATACTCACTATTTTATTTTGATCTATTTGTTCAAAATTATCTGCTTCAGACATAACAGATTGTCTTGCTAATTGATTTTCCAACATTATTTGCTCAGCAATTTTATCCTTTGTCATATAATTAGTATATCCAAGTAAAACAGCTGCAACTGCAGTAATAACGAACAAAACAACGGATAATTTAATTATGTCACGCATTGTTCTTCACCTTCCCATAAACTTTTGGCCTAGCATACCTTTCTATTAATGGAGTAGCTACATTCATAAGTAGTATTGAGTAAGATACTCCTTCTGGATACCCTCCCCAAAAACGGATCACACTAGTTAAAACGCCACACCCTAAAGCATAAATAATTTGTGCCTTTGCAGTAACTGGTGACGAGGAATAATCAGTAGCCATAAAAAATGCTCCTAACATAAGACCTCCAGCTAATATTTGATAAACTGCATCTTCTCCAAAGATTAGGCTAAAAATTAAAACTGTACCTATATATACTACAGGTATTCTCCAATGAATAACTTTCCTAATTATTAAATATATTCCACCTAATAATAATGCAAAAACAGAGACCTCTCCGATACATCCAGCTACGTTACCCATGAATAAATCCATATATGAAGGTAACTTGTCAACTGCACCACTTTTAACTAAAGCAAGTGGTGTTGCACCTGATACGATATCAGCCCCTTGTGGCCATGTAAATGCTGATGATGTCATTCTAGTAGGCCATGAAGCTACTAATAATGCTCTTGCAGCTAATGCCGGATTAATAAAATTCTGCCCTAAACCGCCAAAACATTGTTTAACGATGGCAATTGCAAATATTGAACCTATAACTGCTAACCACCACGATGCAGTAATAGGCAAATTGAAGGCTATTAACATCCCAGTTACGACTGCACTCCAATCTTTTATTGTAATTTCTTTTTTTAATAATTTTTGAATAATAGCTTCTGTTGCAACACAACTTATAATACAAACAACTGTTAAAATAGCTGCGTTCATTCCAAAGAAATATATTCCGGCAATTAAAGCTGGGACTAAAGCTATTACTACATCCCTCATAATTTTTTCAGTACTGTGAGATGCTCTAATATGTGGTGATGATGATACTGTTAGTTTATGTTCATTCATTAGTTCCCCTCCTTTTTACTTGCCTTTTCGGCTATTGGCAATAATTTCTCTTTTAGCCACCCTAATGGAAGAAACTAATGTTCTTTTTGCAGGACATATAAAAGAGCAGCTGCCACATTCTATACAATCTAGTGCATTATATTCTTTGCATTTCTCATAATCACCTTTTAAAGAATGCTCTGATAAATATAGTGGCAATAGGTTGATTGGGCACACTTCTACACATTTTCCACATCTAATACATAGTTGAGGTTCTTCAATTTGTGCATCTTTTTTTGTAAGACATAAAATACCTGATGTACCCTTGATAACAGGTATATCAATTGAGAATTGAGCTATTCCCATCATTGGTCCACCATTGATTACTTTCATAGGTTCTTCATTAAAACCACCACATTGTTCAATTAAATCTTTAACCATAGTTCCTATTTTAACTACAAATACATTAGGTTCTTTGATTGCACTACCTGTAACAGTTACAATCCTTTCAATCAAAGGCATACCTTTTTGTATGGCATCTGAAATAGCCACAGCAGTTCCTACATTAGAAACTACAACTCCTACGTCTGCTGGCAAACCTCCAGATGGCACTTCTCTCCCAGTTATTGCTGTAATAAGTTGTTTTTCAGATCCTTGAGGATATTTTGTATGTAGAGAAAATATCTCAATATCTGGATCATCTCCTATAGCATCTGCTAACGCTTTTATTGCTTCTCTCTTGTTATCTTCTATACCTATATATCCTTTTTTAATTCCTAAAACTTTTAATAATGCTTTTAAACCATACAAAATTTCTTCAGCAGATTTCAGCATCAGATGATCATCTGTAGTTAAATATGGTTCGCATTCCGCACCATTTAAGATAACATATTCGATTCTCTTTTCTGGAGGCGGTGATATTTTTACATGTGTAGGAAAAGTTGCACCTCCAAGACCAACAATACCTGCATTTAATATAATACTTTTGATTTCTTCAGGAGATAAATTTTCTAATTCTCCATAGGATTTTACATCCTCATGTACGGTATCCTGCATATCTGATTTAATAACCACAGACATTACATTCTGTCCGTTAGGATGCAGTCTAGGTTCAACTGCTATAACTTCACCAGACACACTAGAATGAATTGGTGCAGAAACAAAACCATTAGGTTCACCAATACGTTGTCCTACTTTAACCGTATCTCCCTTTTTCACAGTAGGTTTACATGGAGCCCCTATATGTAAAGACATAGGTATAGTTACTGTTTCCGGAGATTGTGCTATTAGTAATTCTTTACTATTAGTCAACTCTTTACGATAATGAGGATGTATCCCACCTTTAAAGGTAGAATGTTTAATGTCCATTTTCTTAACACCCCTTGCTCTGAATATTGTATACATTGTATGTTTATTATATCATACAATGATACTTGGTTAGTTTGTTAATTTTTTATTCTGCTTGTATATACAACCTTGTATTTATTTTAATACATTTTCCGTAGTAAATAAAGAATTATTTTTAATATTTTACATTTTTACGTAGGTTTTTGTTTTTATTATTTTGTATATTTATACATTTTCTTACTTCATTTAGTGTTTTCTACTTAATTAAAAAACATTCAATTTATTATTTAAAAACCATGTTCTCGTCCTTATAAACTAGTATTTGCAAATGTTACAGTCATAATTATTTATCAAAACAATTTTGTTTTTTTATGCATTGTCATTTGTATTTTAAATATATTCATCTATAATTTCTTACTTATTATCGATAATATAATATTTAATAAATAAAAATTTTCAAAGCCTTGAGTTAATCTCAAGGCTCTAATTTTTAATATTTTAATCTTTTTTCATAGGTCGTATGCAAAAGTTTGTGAGATTTATGACTATTTGGTTCTTCTAAAAAGTCCTCGTACAGTTTTATAACTGATGGGTTTTTATGAGACTTTCTATATTTCAATGTTTTTTTATCTTCATTATATAAAGCTTTTGCCCTTTCTGCCCTCACGTCAACATCCATCTTCTTTTTAGAATTCACTATAGGTTGGCCTCCGCCATTAACACATCCTCCAGGACATGCCATTATTTCTATAAAGTGATAATCTGCTTCCCCTTTACTGATTTTTTCCATTATTTTTTTGATATTTGCGCCACCATGCGCCACAGCAACCTTAACATTAATATCATCTGTAACTTGAACTTCAGCTTCTTTGATGCCTTCTACACCTCTTACTGCTTTATATTCAACTTCTTCGATATCTTTTCCTGTTAATACGTCAGCTACTGTTCTTATCGCTGCTTCCATAACTCCACCTGTTGCTCCAAATATAACTGCTGCTCCTGTAGAATCGCCATAATATTCATCAAACTGCTCATCGTCAAGTTTTGTAAACTCAATTCTTGCTTCTTTTATCATTCTTGCTAGTTCTCGTGTTGTAATACTTATGTCTACATCACTATTACCATCAACTTTTAGTTCTTCTCTTTTCACTTCGAATTTCTTTGCTGTACATGGCATTATACTTACTACAACCATATCTTTAGGATCTATACCCTGCTCTTTCGCATAATGACTTTTCAATAATGCTCCCATCATGTTTTGAGGGCTTTTACAACTAGATAAATGTGGCAATAATTCTGGGTATTTATGCTCACAGTATTTTATCCAACCTGGAGAACAACTTGTTATCATTGGTAATACTCCACCATTTTTTATTCTCCCTAATAGTTCTGTTCCTTCTTCCATTATTGTAACGTCAGCAGCAAAATCAGTATCAAATACCTTGTCAAATCCTAATCTTCTAAGAGATGCAGCCATTTTTCCTGTTACACTTGTTCCCATCTCATATCCAAACTCTTCACCTAATGCTGCTCTTACAGCAGGCGCTGTTTGTACTACAACATATTTGCTTTCATCTGCTAACGCTTCCCATACTAAATCAGTATTATC
>JBMNCR010000058.1:0-2761 GCA_049366695.1 Eubacteriaceae bacterium | reverse complement strand
GACGGTTCTTTTGACAATATTATTGTAATAAAGTAATGCTAAAAACTCTTTTCTTTTAGCTTTATCCAACTCATATTTCACATATTAAACATATAATACTTCAAAAACCTGCTATTTTAATCTTTAGAGACTGATTTAAATAATTCACAATCTTATAGGAATATTAAATCAGAATTATATAAATATTTTTAAGAGTATTTATTAATTATTTATGCATACTGTGAAAGAAATAAACAATTTTAAGCGTATTAATAGTTAGTGAAAGTTACATTACAATTTTTTAAACACCAAGAGGGAAATAATTATTTTTCAAATAGAAATTTAAGAATCAGGATACAAATATCTAAATAATAAAAGGAGAGTTATATGAGATGCCTATTAAAAATAAGAAACTGAACTGGCTACGGACAATTATCCAGATTGCTTTTTTATCAGTGGTAATTCTGGTAAGTATTAATCATTATCGTGTCTCACAAGGGTTAGCCCCATTATTGGTAGGTTCACCCTCGTTTCATTCTATTTGCCCTTTCGGCGGGGTAGTAACTGCCTACCATTATTTTACTGAAGGAATATTTATTCGTCAGATACATCAATCTTCTTTTACTTTAATGTGGCTGGTTCTTTTGTTAACCTTATTTTTCGGACCGGTCTTCTGTGGATGGGTTTGTCCTATAGGAACTGTACAGGAATTTGTTGGTAAAATTGGCCGAAAAATATTTCCAAAAAAGTATAATCAGTTTATTCCTAAAAAAATCGATTACTGGTTACGCTACTTGAGGTATTTAGTGCTTATTTCGATAGTTATATTAACCGCTCAACAACTCAGGCTTGTATTTCAGGATTATTGCCCATATTTCAATTTATTTAGTTTCTGGTCAAGTGAAGTAACTGTTTCGGCATTAATATTACTGGGTATTATTTTTGTAGGATCATTATTTGTAGAACGTCCATGGTGTAAATATCTTTGTCCTTTAGGAGCATTATTAGGGATATTCAATCTTTTCCGTATAATACCATTAAGAAGAAATGATGAGATCTGTATAAATTGCAGAAAATGTGATCGGGTATGTCCTATGAATATTAAGATTTCAGACAAAAAAGTGATAAGAGATCATCAATGTATTTCCTGTTTGCTGTGTACAGATGAGGCCAGCTGCCCGGTTGAAGGTGGAATGGAATTTGCTTTTTTGAGAAGCAATAAAGATGTTAATAAGGATATAAACCGGGGAGGAAAAAATGAAAATTAGACATATTCATGTATTTTTTGCAATTATAATAATTTTAGGTGGTGGAATATGGGTATCAAGTGAACTTGGCTTATTTGCGACTGCTGGCAGAGGAAGCACTTCTGGAACAGGATCTGGCAGAGGAAGACAAGTTTATTCATTATCCTCAGATGCGTCCATTGAAACCAGCAGCATAAATATGAATTCTGAAATACAGTCACTTGATAAATTAAGCGGGCAGGTACATGATATTGCAGAAATAAGAGGCTCATTTACCTTGGAGGATGTAGAACAGCTATATGGTGTACCCCCTGAGGCAATTATTGAGGGATTCAATCTTAGTAAAGATACTAATCCAGCAATATTTCGGTTAAACAATTTAAAAGAGATTTATCGTCCAGTAGAGCTTGAGGGTGAAATTTATGAAGTAGAAACAGATACAGTCAAAACGTTTGTTTCCCTGTATACTGGAATGCCTTATATATCAGAGGAAACATTTTATTTGCCAAAACATGCTGTAGACTATCTGATTAATAGGAATAAACTAAGTGGTGAAGAGAAAGATTACTGGGAAAACCATACTTTTGATTTGATCCTCATTAAGAGTGATAGCTCTGATAAATTTAACGAAGAAAAAAATATAACAGATTATCCGGAGGTAGAAACAACAAAGATAGAAGAATTTACTAAAAATACATCTATTGAAGGCAGGACGACCATTGCCGAATTATTAGCTATGGGAATAGATGAAGAGTCTTTTAAAAAGTTAACCGGGTTGGAAATACCAGAGCAGAAAAACATCTCTGTAAGAGATTATGCAGTTTCTAATGGTATTGATTTTGGCGAAATAAGGGGAAAACTTGAAACTTTCCTAATAACAGGAAATTAAAGCAGGGTGTAACCATATATGAGAAAAGTCTATTAAAATATTTTTGAAAAATATTTGACATTAACTGAATATTTGAGTATTATTAATTTCAAAATTAATATTTACTATTGGTAAAAATAGGTCTTATCTTATAAATCCAGAGAGAGATATGTTTTGGTGGAAATATCTTAAATAAGAAAAACCGAAAAGAAACCCAGAACTAATTATAGGATGGTTAACTTTAATAACCAATATGAGTGGGATAAGTTATTTATCCAATTCCAGGTGGCACCGCGAGATTTAATCTCGTCCTTTAATGGCTAAATACAGTCGGAAGGACGAGATTTTTTAATATTAACCTGGAAAAGGATAGAAAGATAAATAACTCATCCAAGGTGGGTGGCACCGCGAGAATATTTATAATCTGTCTCGTCCCTTTGAATAATTATAATTAATTATTTGGGACGAGATTTTTTTATTTTCCATTTGGAGGAAGTGATAAAATGAAAAATGATGAGAAAAAGATAAAAGTCAGTATTGTCGGGGCAACCGGCTATTCGGGAAAAGAATTAATTAGAATTTTATTAAAGCATCCCTATGTGGAAATAATGAATTTGGTATCTGCAAGTTATGTAGGTAAAAAGATTGCTGAAATCTTTCCTGATTT
>JBMNCR010000057.1:0-43465 GCA_049366695.1 Eubacteriaceae bacterium | reverse complement strand
CAGTCAAATTTTTTTAGCTTTAAATAAACCATTTATCGGAAGAATCGATTTTAGACTATCATAAACAGATGAAAAGGTGTCTCTAAAGAACACAGACCTAACCCGATTATTCAGATGGGACTTTTCATGGATACCAATGGTATCCCAATTACTTATGACCTATATGCAGGAAATACTAATGATTGCCTGACTTACAGACCTACATTTTCCCGCATGAAAAAAGAGTTCAATCTAGACAAAGTCATAGTTGTCGCAGATAAAGGCGTGTCCAGTGGTGACAATATCCAGTATACTCTTTCTGCAAAGGATGGATTTGTATTCAGTCAAACTGCTAAAGGTGCTAACAGAGAATTAAAAGACTATATCATGGATGAAGAAGGTTATGAATGGTATGGCAGCCACTACAAGTGGAAAGAACGTTTGTACCCTGCTGAAATCTGGGTAACTATGACTTCTGGTAAAAAGAAAAAGAAAATAATTGATGTTAAGCAGGTTGTATTTTATAGTGAAAAATATGCTAAAAAAGCTAAAATGGACAGAGCTAAGGCTATTGAAAAAGCTAAAAAGCTTATAAAGTCTCCATCTGGCTACAACCGTTCTATCTCATATGGTGCAGCAGGCTTTGTTAAGAACCTAACTTTTGTAAAAGAAACAGGTGAAATAGCGGATACAAGTGCTTTGTCACTTGATGAAGAAAAGATCAAAAAACAAGAAGCATTAGATGGATACTATGTTTTAGTTACGAGCGAATATGAAAAGACAGCAAGTGAAATTATTGATATTTATCGAGGCTTATGGAAAATCGAAGAATCCTTTAAAGTTACTAAAAGTGATTTGGAAACTAGACCAGTCTATCTCTCAACAGAAGAACATATTAAAGCTCACTTTCTAACTTGCTTCATTGCTTAAGTATTAGCGAGAGTATTAGAATTCAAACTTGGAGAAAAGTATAGTATCACGAAAATAATAAATAGCCTTACAAAGTGCAATTGCACAAACATTAGAAAAAATTATTATTTATTTGACTATTATGATGAAGTTTTACAAGATATCGGAACTGCTACAAATGTTGATTTCTCAACAGAAATAAGAACTTTACAACAAATTAAAAAAATATTTCAGAAACTAAACAATAGAGTTTTTACGCTAAAAAAAAACGTAATAAAAGCAACCCTTGAAACTCACTGATACCAGTATCTTCAAGGATGTTTTTTATCTGTTTTGCTGCAAAACTTAAGATATACGCCACTAAAATCTCAATCTTTTGTTATGGGCTCCAATGGCACAATGCAGCACCCAGAGGTAACTGGTATGTTGGTAGAAGAATATGATTATCTAATAGAAAGTCCATATGATTGTCTGTTAGAAAAAGTTATTCCAAGACAAAATAAAGCATTAGATTTTAGTGATCCAGTTAATGCGATGATTAGCTTTGCAAAAGGTTACTTAATTGAGAAGTTTTTCAGGAATTAGTAAGGATATACGAAGAATACCTGAAAAAGTAGGAGAGGTTTGTGAAGCGCTTTACCCCGTTGTAAAAAAATGGGAATACCTATGTTTATAGATGATTATTTGAATATTATGTATCCTCTTCATATGCCAACTTTTATGAGAGAAAAAGATTTTGCAAAGTATTGGTGGCCTACCTTTAAAAAATTATGTGACGATCATGCTTCAGTAGGTATTAGAACTCAAATCTTTTGTGAAGATGATTGGAGAGATATCTTGATTATTTGCAAGAGCTACCAAGCAATACACAAATGATATTTGAATATGGTGATCCAAAAGTTATAAAAGAAAAACTGGGTGATAAGCATATTTTTTCAGGTTTGTATCCATTATCAGCATTAAAGACAAAAACAAAACAAGAATGTATAGATTTAGCTAAGAATTATATTGATATATTAGCACCTGGTGGAAAATATATATTCTCTTTTGATAAGATTCCATTAGTTTTAGGAGATTTAAATATGGAAAAATTATGTGCTGTAGCTGAAACAGTAAGAGATTATGGGGAATATTCTAACGCAGGTGAACAAGTGAGAACAGTAGTTAAAAAAGAAGACTATACTGCTCTACCTTCAAGATCTATTGAAAGCAAATATTATAAAACATGGGATCAGTATAAAGTAGGGAATCCAGAAGTATCTGATTTTGCAGCTCCAAAACTTCAAGGCTTTGAAGAAATGCTATTTTCTTTTATTGCGAGTTTGTTAATGTAATTTATTCATAATGATAATTTTTAGGAAATCAACTTTTAAGAGTTGACTTTCAGATTTTTTCAAAGGCATATGTTTTATTGTCAGAATGACAACTTTTTTACGATAAATCTTTCATATTTAGCATGTGATATTTTAGGGATTAATATTATTGATATACTTGAATATGGTGTATTTCGACTATTTAAGTATATCTTTTACAATTGATTTGAATATGTTATTATTTATATATGAAGACAGATAATATAAGAATAGATAATCGAGATAAAATAATTGATATATCAACAAAACTATTTTATGAATATGGTTATAATAAAACATCTTTTCAGACTATAGCAAATTATTGTGGAATAACGAAAGGATTAATTACTTATCACTTTGGGTCTAAAGCTAATCTTGCTAAAGAAATTGTGCAAAAGTATAATATTGAGTTTAAAAATAGCATAGACACAAAAATCTATTGCACCTTTAAAGACTACAATTTATCTTACAGTGTAGTGGCTCAAATTTTTATACTTCATCAAATGTATAAAGATGACGAGAAAGCATTACGTTTCTATCTAGAATATTTAGATAGTGGCTTTAAAAATCAATTTGCAGATGGTATTGTGTATTTTTATAAGATTTTTGATAGACATTATCACTTGGATATTAATGAAGATTCAGATGAGATAACTATGTTGTCAACTGCTGCTGCATTTTCAGCACTATCACTCTTTTATTCCTTTTTTACAGGAAAACTTAAATGCAGTTTTGAAGAATATAGTGAATATGCTGTACGAATACAATTTAAATTAATGAATATAGAAGATAATAAAGTAGACCATATTATTATTGAAGGTAAAAAAATCATGAATCAACTAGATTATAAGATATGTCCTTATTTTAAAGTTTTTTAGTATATATTGATATGTGTTTCTTTATTCAAAAAAATGCAATGAGTTTGTTTAACTCATTGTATTTTTTAAGTAAGACGTTCAATTTTCTAGATTTTCATCCTGAGCAAAACGTAGTAAAAGCAAAGGATCTCTATTCTAAACTATGATATATTTCCCAATAAACGTGGAGTAGTGATATTTATCTATAGCTTTACTCAATTAGATAATATGCTAATGAGTCTAAGACAATTTTTTTTATAAATCACTTTTTAAGATTTATATAATGGAAGCAAGTGTAACAATGGCAGGTTTTCCTGCACCAGGTGGAATGGGAAAAGATGGTTGGGGAATAACATGGAATTGGCCGGAAGGACAAATGGGTCCATTCCCTATGCATGATGAAGAACATAAGGTATTAAAGGACATTACCCAATGGAGAAATTATGTAAAAAAACCTTCTATCCCAACAAATGAAGAAGTATGGGCTCCAGCTATTGCTCATGCCAACGCTGTTGATCGGAACGAAGAGTTTGTAACTGCAATGGTTGCACCAGGCGTATTTGAAATGACTCATCATCTAATGAGTATAGAAGATGCTCTAATGGCTTTGTATGAAGAACCTGAATCAATGCATGAATTTATTGATTCCATTACAGATTTTGAATTGGAATTTGCCAAAATGTTGATTGACAAAATACATCCCGATGAAGTATTTCACCATGATGATTGGAGTAATCAAATATCCTTCTTTTTAGCTCCAGAAATGTTTGAAGAATTCTTTTTACTAGCATATAAGAAAAAATATGGTTTATATAAGGCCAATGAAGTAGAATTGATTGTTCACTATAGTGATACTTATGCAGCAAACATCGTTCCATATATGATCGAAATGGTAATAGATATATGGCAAGGTGCTATGGACTACTGAAAATTGTGCTAAACACGTGGAGGAAACTTCTAAAGCCAATGGTAAAAAGTATTTTATACCTTGCCTTTCCAAGGGAGGTCCTGATAGTTTATTCCCAGGAGTAAACGATGAAGTAAGCAAAAATATAGATAAAATGAGTAAAGAAATGTTCTAATATTATTAATCAATTCTTATAGATTTGTAGTTGTTGTTTTGGATTTAAGAAAAGAGGCACCCTTACATGTGAGGATGCCTTCTTTATGCTGTGCGAGACTTTCATAGGCGTATCTAATACTTTTCATGTATCTATGTAAACATAGGAAGATTGAAGATAGTTAAAACTCATATTCCTCACCTACATATAAGATAAAAGCACATGCAGAAGGATAAATAGTTATTATTATCGTAGAATGATTTTTCTCGGGTTCATTGATTTAAATATGCAGTAGAAGGAAAATATTATACAGTAATTTGGGAAACACTAGGAAATCTACAGAAATCTATTCGTGAAAAAGTTGCTTGTTCCTCTTATATGGATTTAGAAAATTATAATGAAATTGATGTGGGGAGGATACTCAGATATAAAGGTTGACAAGCTAGAAAAACAGATTTATAAAAGCTAGGATATATCTTTTGGTAACTGTGTCCAATCAAAAGATAGGGTGCAAAGTGAAAGTAGCTTTAATGAGCTTGTTAATGTTTAAATATAAAAACTCCTTTAGAATCATCGATGATTCTAAGGAGTTTTTTGTTTTAACGCTAGTCGGTCTTGCAGTATTTTTTTAAACGGTAAGCTCTAAAAGATTTGAGTTTAATATGAATCCATTATAAAGACTCATGACCCATCTAATCAATTCGTATCAAGATGCTACAGTCCTAAAATCACTTTGATAAGTTAAATAATTCCAATTAAAACGATTGTACAAATTACTACAATGTTAACTCCAACCGACATTAATTGCCCTTTAAATATAGTGTCTCTTCTATTTTCATCAACAAAAGATAATGTAATCGCTCCTCCGGCAGAAAATGGTGAAATACCTGTACATATGGCAGCAACAGGTATACACGTAAGAATTAATGCTAAATCTATTTCCGCCACCTGCGAGAGGGATACTGCAATTGTAATTAGTGTTGGTGTTACAACGGATACACCATCAGAAAATGCAGCTAATATACCAGCACCTAATACAAAAATTACAACAATAAATACTGGAGAAATATTCAATGAGCTCTGCTCAATTGTAGAGGCAATGATTTGACTAAAATTGGCTTTGTTCAGTAGTCCAATTAATGAAGTCATTCCTCCTAATAGAATAAGTATTCCCCATGGAATATGATTTTTTATAACTTCTTTCTCTTCTGCGAGATGAAATAATGTGCATAGGACAATGCCCACCAAATAAAATATCATGGTATCAATTCTAGATAAAAATCCTGTTATGGTATTAGGAATATACTTTTGCACCACCTGTGGTAAAAACATACTGATTATTAAAACGAATATAATGATTAAGTTAATTCTTTGTTGAACTGTAGGCGCTTTAGGTTTTTCAAAATGATATTGAACTTTTGTACGCTTGAATAATTTTAATCCAAAATAGTATACAGCTATAAGTATACTAGCAATTATGATGGATTTATAAAATATCTTATTACTATATAGAGCTGGGTCTATTCCTAATTCTGTTAAAACACCTGCCACTAAAATTCCTAAGAAGCCTGTTGGAGCCAACATACCACTCATCCCTGCAATGATAGCAAAGATGCCTACATATAACTCATTTGATTTTGTTTTTTTACAATAGCCGATAAAAATAGGAATTAAAAACATACTACTAGCTATAGGAGGAATTCCGATAACTCCTAAAGAAAAAACTAATAAACTGAAAAATAAAGGCATTAAATGAGGAACATTCCTTGCAATATACATCACCCATCCTGCAATATATTCTATGGTACCTATTGTACTGGCAAAACCATAAAAAAATGTGATAATAGCGATTTGTATCGTCAGCCCTATAGGCCATATATCATATATATCCTTCATGCTGAGTCCCAATAAGTAAACGCCAATAACGATAGAAAAAAGAAAGGCGGGTATTCCTATGTTGATTTTAAATTTAATTCCAGCTATGATGGATACAACAATAGCTATAAAAGTTAATAATATGATCATTGATAATGGCATGATAACCTCCTAGTTTAATTTGTTTTATATTAACCTTTAAATCAATCTCGTTCAATAATCGTGTTAAGTATAAAGTAGTAAGCACTTGGAGCTTACTACTTTATACTTTTGTAATCATAGATGGTAATAAGAATTATTTTGCGTCTTTATCGTTTTGAGCTGTTTCAGTTATAGGTTTTCCAATCATTGAATCTTTATTAAAGAATGTTTCACGTACTAGCTCAGTTATTAGCATGATCCCATACCCACATCCGGCCACTAGCATACTGGATGTTGCAGTAATAGAACCAAAAACAGTTCCTTGAATGCTGTTAACAATAACTGGTGAAAACGAAATACCTACACTAATTAAAGCTAAAGCAATTGCAATGGCTAAAGTATTGGAAGACTTGGAAACAGATTCTGATACATAATATAAACTGCTTGCTTGTTGTAATCCTGCACCAATACCGAACACGATTCCTCCAAATGCTATAATAGAAAAACTATTCGAGATGCTAAGGATTAGGAAAGCTAGGCACATCACCAGCATTGCTAATGAAAGAGTGTATTTTTTTAAACCTTTTAAAATAAAGCCGAAGATTAATCCTACAACAATAGTCATGAGAGAATTAAGTGCGGTAACCTGTCCAACAGCAGAAGAATCTCCTAAACTTTTTTCTGTAATCATCATTGCAATATTTGCGTAAAAAGTAAATAGTAAAGCACCCATAAAAAATACCATGAAACACATATAGATATATGAAGGAGTCAAAAGGCTTTTGATTCCGCTGAGTCCAACCCCTTTTCCGACTAACTTCTCATCAAGTTTGCCTAGTGGTAAGAATTTAGAAACAAGAATTAAGATTGGTACGAGTAAAAAATATATCAAATAAGCGTTGTACCACGCAATTGTTCCTAAATAACCAACTAAAACGGTTAATCCAGCAATTCCAACACTGCTTGCAACTTGTTTGAAACCAAAAACTGTACCACGTTGATTTCCATCAAAATGTTCAGCTATTAACGCACCTGATAACGATATAAGCAAACCTTGTCCCAGCCCTATAAATCCACTGCTCACAAATACGGTAATAATACTGCTGTGAATCAAAATAGGTAATATTCCACCAACCAACATTACTGTCAGTGCAATTTGTACCAGCCTTTTTTTATGGATGTATGAAGCTAAAAGTCCGGCAGAGATAGAAACTGGAATCGATACCAATGAGGGAAAACTCAACACCATTTGGATTGTCGTTGTGGACGCGTCAGGAAATCTCTCTGCCAATTGAGACAAAATCGGTGAAAATGCATTGAATGCACTTTGAAAGATAATGAATAATAGGAGAGGTACGAGTATCTTCCCTTTTTCTTTAAAAATATTGGATTTTTTTTGTTCCATCATAATTGACCTCCTAATTTTTATTTATTAATGCTATATAATCGATAGTAATCATATAGTAATCAAAATACATGTTGGAGTTGTAATCAGTTAACTAAATTAATAGATATGTTAAATGATTAAACAATTGATCTTCTAATCCTTGGAGTCTCTCACGGCCTTTTTGTGATATTCTTGGATTCATTTCTTTGAAATCATCCCAAGTTTTATAGTATTTACTTGTAATTTCTTTTGATTGTGAAGCCATGTAATCTTCCTTATGAAACTGCATACCGGCTATCTCTCCAGGATTAGAATATACAGCATGATTCTTAACGTATTCAGCCACTGCAAATAAATTTTCCATATTAATTTCATTCGCTGATACTATTGCTTTGTCAAATGTGAAGAAATATTTGCCACCGGGGGCTAAGATATCAATATACTCTTTTGCTTTGTCTACGCATTCTTGCTTTGTATGTGTATTTAAATAAGTCAGTGGATATAAACCTGTAAGGATGTGTTTCTTACCTAACTTTTCTTTGATAAGTTTAGGATCACCATATTCAAATCTCATTTCTGTATCTGTTGGCAGTTCGTATAGATAGTCAAGATATCTTGTCCAATCATCTTCACAGAATAAAGATACATGCACCCCATGAGAAGCAAATTCGTCTACTAATTTTTTAAAGGTAGGCCAATAGTATTTTTCAAAATCTTTTTCTCTCATAAATGTGGGCATGTGTAGTGGCATACCTACAAGTCCGTAATTTGAAACATTAGTAGGCATTCCTCTTTTCAAAACAATAGGATATACAGCTTCACAGGCCTCTGCTACTTTTTCCGGAATTCTTCTCAGGTCCATACTCATACCTTTAAAACCTCTAAGTTGATCTGCAACAAAGTCTAATGGGGCTTCTGTAAATCCCCCTGAACCTGCAGGAGCACCTGGATAATATCCGTATTTTTCAATCATTTTTCCTTTTAATGCTGCGCTTTTGCCCATTTCTCCACTAAAGGCTAAAATACTTTGCGCCAGGGTTATTGCCACATTAAAGGGATCCTCTGCACCTAAAGCTAAGTACTGTCTAGGGATTACTTTTTCAATTAAGGTATCATATGTATTTTTAATCAAATCATCGTATTCCTCAGGCAACATACCGTGTACCTCTGGATGCTGCATAAATCCATCGGAGCCCATCATAAAAGATTGAGAATCTAGAAGATCATAATAAGAAGGAAATCTTATTGAACCTCCTCCTGGACATATATCTGAATATAACTCTTGACACAACTTATTAAGTGTATCCTCAAGTATTGAGATATCCCATTGTGCGGAAATGATATCAACATTACCGTATTGAGCCAAAGCCTCTATTCCCATACTCAGATTGACAGGAACTCTTTTAGGAATTTTATTGTCGTAAACATCATGAAATATGCTGGTTCTTTCTTGTTGTAACTCTTTTACATCTTCATTACTCATATTATTTCACCTTTCCTTGTGATATTTTTACACCCTTTTTCTGTGTTTGTAGTAAAGGCGTCTGTACCTATGTTTTTACATGCTTCTTTAGTGACAGGGTTACCACCGATAATGCTTTTTACAATATCTCTCAGTCCTGCTGCTTCTACTTTTTCGACAAAAGCACTTGCCCGTTGGTCAATCCCTACATCTAATACTTAATATCCCGCAGCTTCAGCCATACTTTTAAAAAAATCTCGTGAATGTCATGAAGATTTCCGTGTGCTGTGCCTAGCACAATAATACCTCATTTGGATTCGCCTACGACAGTCATTCCTTGGTGACACGCAACTACGGCTTTCTGTGCTGCTTATTTTTCTGGATTTCTAGATACAAATTTACTTAGAACTTTAAGTACTGTCTCTTCTTCTAATTCTTCTACAGCTTGTGCTAATAATTGAAAAATAATAAATCGACCTCCTTTTAAAAATGTGAGTGCACTACAAGTTCATTATAATCATATAAGTTTTACATGTCAATAAATATTTGTATTAGTTGTTTTTTTTATAATAAAAAATAATAATACGAATTATTTTTTTATTGACTTTAAATCACATATAATATACTGTATACTATTTACGTACACCTTACTTAAGGAGAATATATGACTACTTATAAAAATGGTATAATAACAAAGAATAAAATACTTGAAACTTGTAAGAGTTTATTTTATGAAAAAGGTTATAAAGATACAACCTATGTTGATATTTGTGAGAATGCAAATGTAAGTCCTGGAACCATTACATATTTTTTTGGGTCAAAAAAAATAATTGCAATTGATATCTATTCGGACTTGCTTATGTCTATAAAAGAGAATACGAAAAAGTACCTGTTAGAAAAATACAATGAGTACAATCTTCGAGTCGCTACTTCGTTAGAACAAATCATTTTTACAGAATTAATTTATACTGATGAACATTATAAAAGATTTTATTATGATATCTGTGTGGACGGACTCTTATTAGAATCTTATATAGATAAAATGGATTACTTTTTTAAACTTCACTCAGATGAATACCATCTAGGTTTCGATGAGATGGAATTAAGATTGTTGCAAACTACGACTACTTCGATTGCGCTTGGAGTTACCAAAAAATGGATAGAAGGGTTTATTGGAGATTTATCTCCAGAAGAATATAGTAATTATAAAATTAAAATTATGTATAATCTTATGGGGGTTTCAAATGATAAAATAGATGAAATTTTAAAAAAGGCTTATGAAATATATCATGAACTCATCATAAATCCTGTAGATTCCTTTTGTGTAGTTATCGAATAATTTTTAGATAAGGTAGTCCGTGAAAAGATTATAGTTATTGATAATCTAAAACTAGGTCAAAAGTCCACTGAGAATTAGGTTGATTCTGATATTAGTAAATTATCTTTTTGATATCTTATAAAAAATAGAATTTAGAGAAAGTCAAACGCCAGGCGAAACTCTAAGAACGGCAGTCCTTTATTAATGATTGTTTTGGCTTTGGTTTTAGGAATATTCTTATTTATCATAAGTAGAAAAAAATTGTTTAGTAAATAGATGCAAATACAATGTGTTTTAAAAGCAGTTATTGAAACAAAGGTGCCGTTTTCAAACGGCATCTTTAAATATATTTGAAATAGATTTAAGTGCTGATCAATAGTAGTTATTAGTTTAAGGAGCTGGATATGGTGAGAATGATGGTAAGAACGTTTTCGGTTGTCTTGATAATGGGATCTATAACAGTTATGGGAGTATATTTTTATCAAATCTACAACAACAATAAAATATACAAAGAAATAAGAAATGAAGTAGAACTTGAACAAAGAGAAGATGAAAGTGAAGAAACGATGACCGAAGAAGAAAGATTATCTCTAAAACATGCATATTTATCAAATATCAATAAAGATACTGTTGGATGGATCCATGTCCCGGATACGGTAATTGATTATCCAGTGGTAATGGGTGAAAATAACAGGTATTACCTTAACAAGGATTTTAAAAAAAATATAGCTAACGCAGGGGCTATTTTTATGGACTATAGAAATCAAGATACCATAAAGGATAAACACATTATTATCTATGGACATCATATGAAGGATGGATCGATGTTTAAAGAGTTGGTGGAGTATAAAAACAAAGATTTTTTTGAAAATAGTAAAATAATTATGTTTGAAACTCCGGAGAGTATAACGCAATGGGAAGTTTTTTCTGTATATGTTACTGATGTAGGTTTTAACTATATAGAAACAAACTTTAATACGGATGCTCAGTTTTTATCATTTATTAAAACAATACAGAAAAAATCCAAATTTAACAGTAAAATTATACTAGACGCAACTGATCGAATACTCACATTATCTACATGTACTTATGAGATGAAGAATGCTAGATTTGTAGTACATGCTAGACAAATCGATAATGCTACTAAATGAGAATGAAAAAGTTATCAGGATCAAGGCAACCTCATAGACTTATTGAAATACCAATAGGGACATGTTTTCTTCCTAAGAATATTTTATAATTTGGGACAAAATCAAAAGTGGTATACTAAGACATTATTACGAATTATTCAGATGCCGTGATTCAGCATTGATATCTGATTGACAAATCAACAAAACATGATATAATTAGCATGTCGGACGACCGTACGAATTGTTAAATGGCTTTTAGGAGTGGAATTATGGGAGAGAATAGAGAACAAATTATCGAATCAGCAATTGCTTTGTTTAATAAAAATGGCATTCAAGGAGCAACCATATCGCAAATTGCAAAAGCCGTAGGGATATCGAAAGGAACGTTATACTATTATTTTCGTACAAAATCTGAACTGCTGGATACGTGCTTTGATTATGTTAAAAAAAATGCTATTCGTATTACACTTAATAGGATTGATTACAGTTTGACCCCTAAAGATGTAATTTACGATTTGGTGAAGCACGCTCTTACATGGCCTTTGGAAAAACCAGGCGAGATGGAATTTTTAGATAAATATATCTCTCACCATTTCAATGAAGAGAAATCTTTTAATCTATTTTCTTTCAATCTATTTGATAATGAGATTGGCGGAGAAAGGATGAGTTTGGTGGTCAAAGATTGTCCCCTGACATTAGTAAATTTCTTAATTGGGGATATTCTTACATCGGTTGTAAAATTTGTGAGAATTTATCCGCAATATCAAGGTGATGAGAAATTTTTAGAGACAATATCTAAAATGATCTGGGATATGATATCGAAATGAAGGATACGTTCAAGTATCCTCAAACTGATTTTTTTTAAGCATTATCGGTCGTACGTCCGTCTGTGTTTTTTTATTGGATGCATCATATATATATAATTAAATTATTAGGAGGGGAATTATGAAGAAAAATCTAAGGGGAAGAATAGTATTTGTACTAATCTTGACAATGGTATTTAGTTTGTTTGGCTGTCAAACACAGACCACAAAAAAAGGCAATGCATCATTTGCTACTGGGACATACACTGGTACAGCCATGGGAAAACTAGGACCTATTACAGTTGAAGTCACTTTTGATGAGGATCAAATTCAAAATGTTGAGGTAGTATCTCAAAATGAGACAGAGGCATTAGCGGAGATTCCTATAGAAAGGATTCCAAGTTCTGTTGTTGAATACCAATCCTTAGCAGTTGATACCATATCGGGTGCTACATTAAGTAGTTTAGGTATTATAAATGCCATTAAAGATTGTGTTACTCAAGCAGGAGAGGATCCCCAAAATCTCATGGTAGAAATCCCATCTACTGCTGGAGAGGATGAAGAATACACTGTAGACGTATGTGTTGTTGGAGCCGGGGGGGCAGGTACTGCAGCTGCTGTGCAGTCGGCTAGAGATGGAGCCAAAGTAATTCTGTTAGAAAAAAGTGCTATACCCGGGGGGTTAGGAGCACAGGGTGCTGGTCTTGCAGCAGTAGAAAGTAAGCTTCAAAAAGAAGCAGGTCTTACGTTTACAACAGATGACGTTTTTGATCATATGTTCCGCTATACTAATTCAACAGTATATGCTCCCTTATTAAGAACAATCGTTGATAACTCTGCGGAAACTATTGATTGGTTGAGTGAAGATTTTGGTTGGGATTTTGATCTTATTACACCCAATATTTGGGGTTCGGAAGCATACGATACATATCATTTGAACACCACATTTGGGAAAGAACGTATGGACCCATTCTATGAAGATCTTGAAAAGAATGGCGGTGCTTTAATGTTGGAAACCGCTGGAGAAAAAATAATTATAGAAAATGGGAAGATCACTGGTGTTGAAGCGAAAAAAACAGATGGGACTGTGGTGAGAGTATATGCTAAGTCTGTTGTTTTGGCAACAGGAGGAGCAATAGCCAATGATGAGATATTATATGAATATACCAATACTTCAAATTACGAGCAAATGGGATGGACCATATCTACAGGTGATGGTATTCGTATGGCACAGGAAGTCGGAGCAGCATTGACAAATGAGATTTTTCTTGAAACATCAGAAATTGGGATGACAGAAAAGGTAGCACCTAATACAAAATTTAATATCAATCTTATTCCTTCAGCAGCACTTTTACATGTGAACAATGTAGGGGTTCGCTATTTTAATGAACAACTTTTTAGAGAAGAACCGTTAAACAACGGCGGTGCTGCAGTAGCAGCAAATGGGGAGTATTACGTAATCTTTGATCAGACTACAATGGATACTCTGACAGAAAAAGGATTTGTTGGGTTATTAACAGAACAAGAAGCAAAAAAACAACAGGCTCAGTTTGAGAAATTAAGCCATTTTGGTGTAGTAGGCGGTGTCCCACCAATGTTTGCGGGTATAGCTACACCATTAGATAATCTTCCATATGAATTAGAAACTGCTATAGCCGATGGATATGCATGGAAAGCGGATTCTGTTGAAGCCCTTGCAGAGGAAACAAACCTTCCAGAGCTAATAGCGACAGTAGAAAAATACATCGGTTATGTAGATGAGGGGAAAGATGAAGAATTTTTAAAGGATGAGAAATATCTAACGCCTATTAATGAAGGTCCTTACTATGCGGTGAGATATATTCCAGGTGTTTTCAATACATTAGGTGGTGTTGTTATTAATGAGGATATCCAAGCACTAAATACCGAGAATGAACCAATTGAAGGACTCTATGTAGCAGGGGTTGATGGAGGTAGTATGTTCCACGAACCATACTATGATATCTGCGGAACTACAATGATGTATGCCTATACATCGGGACGCTTAGCAGGAGAAAATGCCGCAGTCTTTGCACTTGAGCAGAATTAAAGGAGGATTTTTATATTGAAAACTAAAATAATAACTATATTCAGCATTGTAAGTTTTTTCATACTCTTAGTTACAGGATGTTCATCTTCAAAAACATCATTTACACCTGGTATATATACCGGGTATGGTGAAGGAAAAGAGGGCGATATTCAAGTAGAAGTTACTTTTAGTGAGAAAGAAATTCAAAAGATTGATATTATATCAGCCAATGAAACTGAAGGTCTAGGAGATGTTGCGATGGATCAAATGACCGATAATATCATAGAGGAACAATCTTTAGCAATTGACTCAGTTTCAGGAGCAACTTATTCTAGTAATGCCATAATTCAGGCTGTAGAAGATTGTGTAATACAGGCTGGTGGGGATACAGAAGCTCTAAAATAGTAGAGAACTGAATGCATATAACTAAATTAAAAGAGAAATATGGGGACAGTATTATTCTAGGGATAAATCCAAAAGCATTGCTACCAGATGCTAGCGAAAATATGCAAAGAGAAGCAGCAGCAAAATTTGAAGATAAGTTTTGTCAGCCAGGCAAACCTATTACGATAGGGATATCTGCAATGATGATGGGAGTATTTTTTCGAGAAGAACTAAATAAACTTTCGAGGATAAAATATAGTGTTGAAACAGCGAAAAGTACGATATAACTAATTATTTGTATTTTTTATTACCATAATTACATGATAGAAAGTTGCAAAGAAGAAAATGCAATGTCTTATTCTATTACCTTAGTAATAATAAGTATAGCCTATGTAAGTACATAAGGATTAAAATTTTGAAATTTACAAGTGATCACCTTTTGTATTTAAAAGGTGATCACTTATCACGATTAAAGTTATGATAGTCAATCGATAAGTAATATTCTAAAAACGGAGGTTTAGATTAAATGATTATTATTGGAGAAAAAATCAACGGAGCAATCCCTTCTATGGTAGAAGCCATTTCAAAAAGAGGTGTTTTGGTTAGGAAAAGTCATTTTCCAGCTAAAATAATCATTATCTTTATTTTTTTCATAAGATAAATAAGCTTCAAATCTTTTGCCATTTTTACTTATAAATTGATTCCCGTATACTTTGCCATTTGCCAATAGTTTTTTTACCACCTCTTTTGTTGGTCTAACTTTTAATGCTGCTAAGAATTTATCATTTTTCCATATAACATATCGGCAACCTGCTTTCCAATTACTGCAGCCGTATCCTTTAGCCCCCTCGGTTATGGGACTTCCGCATATGGGACATTTTCCTAGGATTTCAATATTTTTAGTTTTATCATCTTTGATTTCATTAATCACATGAAAATCATCTGCTTTGATTACTGCAATTGCTTGTTTAGTAAAGATTTTGATTTCATCAAGAAATTGAGTTTTCTCTATATTTCCTTTTCCTATTTCAGAGAGGGTTTTTTCTAGTTTTCCAGTATATTCTAAATCGAATAACTCTTTCACAGGAAATAACTCAACTAAGCGCTTACCTTTATCTGTTACAAATAAGTTTTTACCTTTTGTATCTATATAACCTATCTTTTTAAGTTTTTTAATCGTTTCAGCTCGAGTAGCTGGGGTACCTATGCTAAATCCACTTAGGATGGCCTGCATAATTTCTGAATCATCTTTTTTATTTTTAGCTTTATACTTCTTTCCACAAGTTTCCATAATTCTAAGTAAGGTTTTTTCAGTATGTTTTTTTGGAGGGGAGGTCTTTTTTTCATCTATAGATGATTTCATTAGGTCTACTTCATCATGAATGTGGACTAGAGGAAGGTCTTTATCTTTTGATTGTATATTTTCTACTTCTTTCCATCCCCGTATGATTTGTGTGCGACCTTTTGATACGAAATTACCTTTGGCTTCAGGTACATCTACTTTTGTAATTATCGTAGTTTCTTGGTGTTTTGCTACAGGTAAAAATTGCATGACAAATCTATTTTTTATAGTTTCGTATACAATTTTTTCATCAGAATTTATTCCTTTAGGTAACATATATGTAGGGATAATTGCACTATGACTTTCCACCTTGCTATTGTCAAAGACTCTTTTTGATTTGTTGAACTTTACATCATTTTCATAAGGTTGTCCAGCTTTAACAATATTTAAGACTTTTTCAGCTTTATCTGTCAAGGATTCTTCAAGTGCCATACTAGCAGTTCTAGGATAGGTTATAAACTTCTTTTCGTATAAATTTTGAGCAACTTTTAAAACTTTATCAGCAGTCCATCCTTTGTATTTACTGCTTATGTGACCTTGTAAATTTGATAGATTAAATAGACTTGGCGGATACTCTTTTTTCTGTTCAATTTGCATATCTATTATGCTTCCTATATTATTATATATAGCATCAGCGACTATTTTCACATGATTGTCTTCAGAAAATTTATCATTATTATCTAGTGTATATATACCTTGATATGTCTGACCATCTTTTGTATTAAATACTGCAATGAGCTTATAGAATCCTTCAGGGATAAATTTCTCGATTTCTTTATCTCTATCATAAATAATTTTAAGGGTAGGTAGTAATACACGACCAATATTTAGAGGCATTCCAGAACCTCGTTGATATTTAAGTGTTGTCACTGAAGTAAGATTGATACCAATAATCCAATCAGTCCATTGTCTGCTTATGCCAGAATCTCGAAGAGGTTTCATATCGATATTTGGTATTAAATTTTGGAGGCCTGTTTTAACTTCAGCAGGAGTCCATTCATTTAGTAATAATCTATCTATGCTTTTTGTTGTATGAAGGTATTCTAATATGATATCACCAATAATCTGACCCTCTCTATCATAATCACAGGCAGATATTACTCCGGATACGTCTTCTCTATTAATCAAGTTTTTTATGATTTCTATTTGTTTTAATGCACCTTCATCGGTTTTCGATCTATCTGTACTCAGTGATTTTACTTTGTATCTAAATTCTTCTGGTATAAAAGGATAGTTTTCTAGTCTCCAACTAGCCATCTTTGCATCATACTCTTTTGCATCTAGTAATTCAAGCAAATGGCCAAAAGCCCAAGTTACAAGATAGTTATCTCCTTCAAAGAAACCATTGCGTTTGGTATTTGATTTTACTGCTTCTGCTATATTTTTCGCTACAGAAGGTTTTTCAGCAATAATAACTTTTAACATAAAAAAATCTCCTTAAACACTTACTTATTCTATATTGAACAAAATTAGCATCATTAATATATATTTGGTTAATTTATTATAATAATTTGCGTTTTTTATCATGACATATTATATCATAATAAAAAAGATATTTTAAAAGATAATAAATAAAGGGAATGCTACAATTAATAGACGGTCATTGAATTTATTTTAATATTTAATTATTTATGTATATTTCAGAATTAAAATGTGTATCTCCGAGATATTCAAGGATATTAAATGAATAGTATAAAGAATATGCAGTGTGAGAATTATTAATATTTATATTCATAATTTCATTAATTTTATGTATATGATAATCCATAGTATTACGATGAATTTTTAATATTTTTGCAGATTTTATTGCTTTGTTACCGTTTGAAAGGTATACATATAAGCTGAGAGAATAGTTAGTATTGTTTTTATTATCATAATCAATTAAATCAAAGATTTTAGGATCACAGAAGTCTTTTAAGTTTTTTATTGGCGATACCAACTCCATAATATGATATGGAGCATAATCGTTATATGAGTATATAACTGAATTATGATTTAAACGAATTCCCAATTCAATTGCTTTAATGGATTGAATATAATGTTCTTGAATTTTAGTAATATCGTGAAAACATCGGCTCAAGCCACCAACTACATTATTTTTGTTTAAGAATTTTATTAGAAGTTCCAAAGAAGACTTAGACATAGCTTCTTTTCTATTTTGGGTAATAAGTAGAACAATATTATTTTTGTAAATGACTGCTTTGCATCCAGTAATAATTGATTCTAAACTGTCCCTAAAGTAAGGGAATAATTGTTGTTTTGAAGATCCGTTAGAATCAACAGTAAAAATAAATATATTTTCTTTAAGTTTAAGATCCAAATATTTAAGTCTGTCATATATATGATCTCGGTTATGTGTTTTATTTTCTAACAAATCAAAAAAGAAATATTCGTACATGACACTTTTAACATTATTAAAAAATTTACTTTTTTGCATTTCACAAGAAATGATATGACTTAGTTTTTGGATTAATTCAATATCAAACTCATGAATAGTTCTTACATACTCTTGCAAACAAACTTGACCAACAACTTTATTTCCAATTACAATTTTTACCGATAAATTTCTGTATTGAAGAGAAGGATGACTTAGTAATACTGGTCTATCACTATGATATATTGTTTTTATAATTCCATCATCTACTAGCGGTTTTATAAAATCATAATGTGCAGCTCCATTTTTTATGATTTCATCCCATGCCATATCATGAGACACATCCATATTTTTTGGATACGATATTAGTTTATAACTAAGATCAACGATAACAAATGGATTTTCTAACATTGTGTAAGCAGTATCTACAATATGTTGAATTCCTCTTTCTGATGCAAGCGCCTCGTATAATTGAAGTGTATTCTTAATAAATCTATGAAATGAATCAAGATAGTTTTTTACTTCTTTTAATAGATCGTTTACTAGATTACTTACATTTAGTTTGCTATATATAATAATTAAATTGATATTTATTTTATCTAGGGATTCTTTAGTTGTCTTGGTATTGGATACACATAACAAATTAGTAGGATGGTTTATATCGTTCATTTTTATACGAGATATATCACCTACGTACAATATATCAGATTCAAAATTTGCTTGATTTTCCGAAATATGCATTACACTGTTTATGGTATGATACCCTGTTTCAGTAAGATATAATTTTGGATGATGAGGACTAAGTTTTTTAAATATTTTTTTCATAGAAATACTCATTATTTATATCTCCTTAATCTATTGTAGATGTTTTCTTATTGATATCATTATACATGAATATAAAGTTAATTTGTATAGAATACACACATTACAATATGGTGATTTAAATTAATTGTGTTTATATGTAATATTAAATGATATAACAACAGCATTACATATGAAAGAATCCCAAAACTTTCGCTTTATTTGGGATTTTCGCACATGGCATTTGTAAAATGGCGTTGATATAATAAATTGTAATAAAGAATATATATAAAATAAGGAGGTTAAAAATGGAGTTAAAAACATTAACACAAGCTGTAGGAGAGCTAGAAGAAGATAAAGTTATGAATTTATTAAATGAATTTATTGCATCTAATCCTACTGAAGAAGAAGGGGAAAGAGCAGTAGTGGCTTGTCAAGAGGGGATGGCGGTAGTAGGTAATTTGTTTGAAAAAGGAGAGTATTTTGTAGGAGATTTAATTTTTGCTGGTGAATTATTAACTGAGGCAATTGATGTATTAAAAACAGTTATTGGCTCTGATAGTGGAGCAAAAGTAGGAACCATGGTTCTTGGAACAGTTCATGGGGATTTACATGACATTGGTAAAAATATATTTAAGAGTATGTCTGAAGCTGCTGGATTTGAAGTGATTGATCTAGGTATTGATCAACCTGTAAGTGCATTTGTTGAAAAAGTCAAAGAAGTACAACCTGATATTGTAGGCATGAGTGGCGTATTAACATTAGCTTTAGAAGCCATGAAGGATACAGTTGATGCTTTAAATGAGGCTGGGTTAAGGAGAGGTGTAAACATTATAATTGGTGGAAATCCTGTAACAAAAGAAGCATGTGATCATATCGGAGCAGATGCATATACAACTAATGCTGCAGAAGGTGTAAAAATATGTCAAGGGTGGGTGAATTAATTGAGTGATAAATTAAAACTTTATGAAGAACGTATAACAAGACTAAATAATGCCGTTGAATTGAAAATAAACGATAGAGTTCCAATTTTAGGATTTATTGATAACTGGGCTCTATTTTATTATGGAACAAATTTAAAGGAAGCAAAAAACAATAATGAAATTGAATATGCAGCATATTCAAAAGCCTTAACTGATTTTAAATTTGATGCGGCAGCATTTCCCGGGATTACTTTGCCATTAAATTTTGCTGATTCTTTAGGCGGTAGCATTTATGATTCCAATATGGAAACAATTCAAATTGCAACTGGACATTCAGAGATAATGCCTGTGGAAGATTATGATAAAATTATTGAAGATCCGGAAGGTTATTTATTAAATGTGATAATACCAAGAAAACATAAAATATTCCAAGATGGAACAACAAAGGAAAAATATAAAAGATATGCAAATTCTGTAAATGAGTTTTTAAAATTTGGTCAACAGAGAAGTATAATGTTTGAAAGATATAAAAATGAGCATGGTTTACCCGTACCAAATGCCGTGCCACCATATATACCTGCTGATTTAATTTTAGATAATTTAAGAGATTTTAAAGGTACTATGTCGGATGTTAAAAGATGTCCTGATAAAATGGCTGCAGCATGTATGGCATTATTAAAGCTAAATATTAAATGTACATACGGGGTAATGCCTACACCGTTGAATGATAAATATATTAATTTATTTTTACATCTACCCCCTTATTTAAGACCAAAAGATTTTGAAAAAGTTTATTGGCCTTCGTTTAAATTATATATAGAAACTTTTGCAAATCAAGGTTATAAATTTTTCATTTTATTCGAAAAAAACTATGAGCATCTATATGATTATCTTCAAGAATTGCCAAAAGGTTGTATTTTAGGTATGTTTGAGGAGGATGACCTGAGAAAAGCAAAAAAAGCTTTGGGTAACAATATTTGTATCGGTGGTGGAATGGGAACTAATGATTTAGCATATAAAACACCTCAACAATGTGTAGATATCGCAAAAGGGTTGATCGATGATCTTGCACCAGGTGGTGGATACGTATTCTCAGTGGATAGAGTAATGAATTCCATGAACGATGCAAAACCAGAATGCTTAAAAGCAGTTACAGATTTTGTTTATGAATATGGTGTATATAAATAAGGAGGGTATTAAAATGACTGAGATGGAACAAATCATGCAAATGGCCAGTGATAATATATTTTCAGAATTTTTAGATACAGAAGAACAAAAAAAAGGTATGGAACTCACACTAATTATGATGATGGTTATGTTCTAATATTAATTAAATTATTTACAAATATTACATAAAAATCACTAGACAGCAAAGTCATTATTTAATGGTTTTGTTGTCTATTTTAAATGATAAACATGAAAAACTATTTTTTTTTCTTAAGAAAAAAGTTAGAATTTAAAAAAGCTCTGTCAATATAAGTGGAATACAGTATATAGATGGAGTTTTTTTATATGCAAAACAATTATTGTGAGTGTAATATCATTTGTTATGCAACAAGCAATTATTTTATTTTACGATTAATATATTAAGAGATATAGGAAGTACTAATTATTAATCAAGTTTATGAATGATATTTAAACTATTAATTAAATAATATTTGTATTATTATCGAACAACCCATCTTTTTTCATTTTATATAGTTCTCAAGAGAGATGATTTTTGAATATTAATCATTCTATTAATTATTAATTTGTTTTAATTTTTTATTGTTATGTGGTAATAATAATTTCGAAAAGTCAAAAAATTAGGAGGTAAAAATGGATAATTCGATGTTTTGTTATCAATGTGAACAAACAATTGGTGGAAAAGGATGTACAAAAGCAGGAAACTGTGGAAAAGATGCTGAGGTGGCTGCACTTCAAGATTTGCTAATTTACCAATTAAAAGGAATTGGGTTTTATGGGCAAATATTAATTGATAAAGGAATAAAAATTAATGATGAAATATCAAAATTTATGATGGATGCATCGTTTTCAACTTTAACTAATGTAAATTTTGACTTAGAAAGATTTATAAAGTATTTAAAAAAAGCACAACAAATAAAAGAAATCTTAAAACAAGAAGTCGGTGTAGTAGAATGTGAAATACCTGAACCAGCAACTTATGTACTTCCAGATAATAAAGAACAAATGATAAGTGATGCAGAAAAAGCAGGTATTATGTACGATCAGACTGTTGACGCAGATATACGATCATTACGAGAAATGCTTATATATGGAATTAAAGGAATGGGGGCTTATGCTCATCATGCATACGTGTTAGGACAGCAAAATGAAGAAGTGAATAAATTCTTTTTTAAAGGATTTAATGCAGTTATTGACGAAAACTTAACTGTGGATGACTTGTATAGTATTACTATGGAGTTTGGACAGGTGAATTTAAAATGTATGGAAATTTTAGATAAAGCAAATACTGGTGCCTATGGAAATCCTCTACCTACAGAAGTTCTTATAACAAAGAAAAAAGGTCCATTTATAGTTGTGTCTGGTCATGATTTAAAAGATTTAAAACAAATTCTTGAACAAACTGAAGGTAAAGGTATTAATATATATACACATGGAGAAATGCTTCCAGCACATGGTTATCCTGAGTTAAAAAAAAATGAACATTTAGCAGGAAATTACGGCGGTGCATGGCAAGATCAACAAAAAGAATTCGATAAATTACCTGGTTGTATAGTCATGACTACCAATTGTCTACAAAAACCAAGGGAGTCTTATAGCGACAGAATATTTACTACTAGTATTGTAGGATTCTCAGAAATTGCACATATTGAAGAAATTAATGGGAAGAAAGATTTTACTCCTGTTATTAATAAAGCCCTTGAACTTGGTGGATGGGAAAATGATGAAACAGAAAAGAAAATTATGGTTGGATTTGGGCATAATGCTGTTTTAAGTATAGCAGATAAAGTTATAGCAGCTGTTAAAAATGGAGATATCAAGCATTTCTTTCTAGTGGGAGGATGTGATGGTGCTAGACCTGGTAGAAACTATTATACCGAGTTTGCAGAAAAAACTCCTAAAGATACTGTGATTCTTACCCTTGCATGTGGCAAATATAGATTTAATAAAATTGATTTTGGAACTATTGGAGTATTTCCTAGATTAATGGATATCGGACAGTGTAATGATTCGTATTCTGCAGTAAAGATAGCGCTTGCATTAGCTGAAGCATTTAAGTGTGGAGTAAATGATTTGCCTCTTACCCTTATTTTATCGTGGTATGAACAGAAGGCTGTGTGTATTCTTATAAGCTTATTATCACTAGGAATAAAAAATATTTATCTCGGTCCTACTTTGCCGGCATTTATTTCACCAAATGTATTGCAGATTTTAATAGATAAGTTTAATATACACCCTATATCCAATAATCCTACTGAAGATTTAGAGGTTATACTAGGTGAATAATATTAAATTTATTATTTGGAATATCGTATCATCTTACTATATAATTATTTTATTAGTTTTATATATAAATACAAGGAATAACTTTTCACTTCACTATAAATACTAATGACAAGTGAGGTGTTCAGTATGAAGAAGATATATTTAGTTTTAGTAATATGTATATTGATTTCTACTACCATGATGGGATGTAATAGTAATAAAGAGGAAGATGATGAAAACAAAAGTGAAAGTAAGGTTATGCCTTCATCTTTAGAACAGATTCAACAACTATCTGATGAAATCATAACTGCTACCATGACAAAAGAATGGGCAGTTGGTTTAGATAAGTCAAGAGAACTACAAAAAACGTGGAATGTACTGTATCCTGAACTTCAAAAAAATGGTGTAGCAAAAGAAAACGTCGATGGATTTGTAGAAGATATAAACTTACTAACAGATTATCTTATGGTGCAAACTTTAAAATTACCTGAGAGTAAAGCAAGTAATGAAAGTCAAGGAGACTCCACAGAACAAGATAATAAAGAGGAAGACGATAGTTCAAAAGAGCAAGAAGAAAGTTCTAATACAGAAAATAGTGAAACCAAAAGTAGTGATGAAGAAAAATTAGAAGAAAGTGATCCTAAGAAAATATTGGGAAAAATTGATCCAATCAATTCTGCTACTAAAGAAGAACTAATAATTATAAATTCAGCAGTAGAAGTAACAAAGTATTTACCAAGATTTATGT
Source organism: Eubacteriaceae bacterium (assembly GCA_049366695.1). Classification (GTDB taxonomy): domain Bacteria; phylum Bacillota; class Clostridia; order Eubacteriales; family Alkalibacteraceae; genus JBMNCR01. The sequence goes on along the minus strand of JBMNCR010000057.1, from coordinate 19,122 downwards.
CTCTATTTGAAAGTCCTGTGCCTACTGGAATTTTTAAAATAAAATATTATGCCCACCATTTGAATATATCAACAAAAATGGAAAAATGGGACTTTGTATCTGAAGATATCTCAAGTATTATTGAGATATGGAATTCATTAAAAATGACAGAATCAGAGTTAGATGAAGAGGCAAAGGTTCAATTAACTCAAAATATAAAAGAGTTGAAAGATGTAGTAGATTCAAAAAACTCCAATTTGATTGGTATGAAAAGCACTATTATCATTGAGTACATTGAAGAATTGATTAAGAATATCAATGAAAAACAAAGTAAATAAGAACCCAGTAATTGTATAAATGATACAAATTAATTTGATATAACAGTATCATTTAAGTATTTGATTTTTTAATATAGGTTTTGTATCTCTATGTAGTGTGCAATTTGATAATGATTTTCATTTTAAACCCAAGATAACTTATTCTAATTAATATGTAAATTAAAGAATTTGAACAAAAACAGGTAGAAGAGGGATGTTTTAAGAAACTAATTAGGAAAGGAAATTTTAGTATTTGGTCTGTAGTTGGGTATAATACGATTACAGACCTGATTATTATTTTTAATTTAATTAATGCAATGATATAATTCAATAAGATGTATGAATATATTGTTGAATATGTATTAAATGAGGGAGGTCCAATATGCCTAGGCCGATTAAATGTAGAAAGGTGGAATTTTTTCCTGAAGATACTCATTTTATGCCTTGGGGAAAAAAAAGATGTAAAGTAGATGAGATATGTGTTAAAATCGAGGAACTTGAGGCAATGAGATTAAAAGATATTGAAGGTTTAAATCAAGAAAAATGTGCAGAAAAAATGCAAATTTCAAGACAAACATTTCAAAATATTATTGATAGTGCTCGAAAAAAAGTTACATTAGCATTGACACAAGGAAAAGCGATACATATTTATGGTGGGAATTATGTAATGGGTTCGTGCGAGTATAAATGTCAAGAATGTGGAAAAATATCTATTATAGATTCTGGGAAAAGTAATTATAAATGCCCGTCATGTGGATCTGAAAGACTTATCTGTTTTAAGAAAAATAAAACTTGTAATAAATAATATATAGATCATTAGGAGTAAAATATCAGTTTTATAATGACTAATAAAACTAAACAAACATATATTTAAATAAATTACTTATAATTTGTGGTTGGAGGAACAAAAATGAAGATCAAAGTAGCATTTGTGTGTATTCATAATTCGTGTCGTTCTCAAATGGCGGAAGGTTGGGCTAAAAAATTGGGGAGTGATGTTTTTGAAGTATATTCAGCTGGTACACAAAACTATCCAGAAGTAAAGCCATTGGCAGTTGCTGTTATGGAAGAAGTAGGCGTTGACATGAGTGGATACTTCCCAAAATTATTAGATGATATTCCAAATGAAATAGATATCTTAATAACTATGGGTTGTGGAGTGGAGTGCCCGTATGTACCCTGTAATCACAGAGAAGACTGGGGTCTCATTGATCCTTCAGGTGGTTCAATTGATGATTTTAGAAAAACAAGAGATATAATTAGAGAAAAAGTAGTAGATTTAATAAAGAAGAATAAAAAAGTTATATGAAAAGTAGTTGAAACATTTTAAATTAATGATAGTATTGTATTAGACTAATAATAAAATATTAAGATTTGAGTGATTTAGTTTTGTTTCAGGATTTTTTTGTTAATAGTACTATATTAATTGCTTTTATTTCATTGGGAAATCAGTACTTTTTTAGTAAAGATTCGTTGAATAATTCTAAGAATATTAATGCCAATATAAAACTTGGTGTTTTTTTTGGGGTTTTAGGATGCTTACTTATGATATACAGCGTAAAAGTTAATGAAACTGTAATTGTGGATTTTAGAAATATTGCTATAATTATTTCAGCAATTTATGGAGGAATTGCTTCTTCAATGATTACGAGTCTAATTATAGGGTTTTTTAGAGTTTTATATTTTGGAGTGAATTTTTCGTCAGCAACTGCTTTTATTACATCAATTATTACTGGAGTAGTTTGTTCAATAATAACTTACAAAGTATCATTTCTAAAGAAACAGTGGACTTATTCAATAATTTGGAGTTCATTTATTATTAGTATTGCATATTTTATAGTAATTAAAGATTATTCATTATTAGTATATATTCTATTTGCTTTTTGGACTAGTTCCATTTTAATAGGTACAATACTCGGAAGTTATTTAAATTATCTTAATTCTACCAATGAGCTCTTTATAAAATATAAGGATGATTCTATAAAAGATTATCTAACTGGATTAAACAATGTTAGACAATTTGATAAAATCTTTAATGATTTAATTAATAAAATTAGTGAAAAAGGCGAAAAATTATCACTTTTATTTATAGACATTGATTTTTTTAAAAAAGTTAACGATACATATGGTCATCTGGAGGGAGATCTTGTTTTAAAACAATTAGCAAAAATCTTAATTTCAACATGTAGATCATTTGATGTGATTTCAAGAAATGGTGGGGAAGAGTTTTCAGTATTACTGTTAGATTGTTCATCAAAAGAGGCAAATATGATTGCTGAAAGAATACGTAGGGTAGTTAAAAATCATTTATTTGAAATTTCTAATGGAAAACATATACAAATAACCGTATCCATAGGTATTGCTTGCTATAGTGATACTACTACAAATATATGGGAACTTATTGTTGATGCTGATTCTGCATTATATAGTGCTAAACATAGTGGTAGAGATAAAGTATCGTTGTACAAAAAAGATGCCCTTGAGAATACTGCTAATAAGTAAGTATGGGTATAAGAAAATTGTCACCTTCAGAAGTACAGTAGAATACTATGTAGAGAGCAGATAAATAATACCGATTTGCCAACCGGGATATAAGCAGTAGCATAAAATCCATAGGACGATTTTTTAAATTGTTCTATGGATTTATATATTATTATTATAATTCATAATATTATAATAGTTACAAAAGATAATCCTCAACCCATTTAATTGATTTCATATAAATCTGATATATGTCTTTTAAAATAAGATTATTTGATTTTGCAATAAATTCAATGTTATCCCATTGTGCTTTTTCGCAAGATGAAATTAAACTTATGATGTCCTTAAAAGGACCATTGTTTTGTAATAAAGTATCTTTAATATCATCTGATATAGGCAACTCGTTAATTATTTCTTCTATTTGACGATCCATTAATACATCAATTAAAGAAAATAAGCCAGTTAAAAATAATTCTGATTCTCTATTAATAAATCCAAAATTTGGAGCCATTAATTCACAGAATTTTGCTCTGATAAAGGAGTATCTAACAGTTTCTAGAGGTTTATCCTCGCCTATGATACGTAAGCTAAGCAAGGACACCCATTTTTTAATTTCTTCTAATCCTAGTAAAGATACGGCATGATTAATAGAAGTTATTTTATTACCTCTATAGAACTTCAAACAGTTGATTAGTCTTAATAGTTCGTAAGTTAAAGACATATCTTTTTTTATTATATTTGCAACACAATTAAAATTAGGTTCACATTGATAAACACTTCTAATTAATCTTATATAATTAAGTTTTACAGGTGATATTTTTTTTGAAGCTATTATTTCTGGTTTGCAAAAAAAATAACCTTGAAATAATGTGTAGCCCATTTTTTTTGCCATCTCAAAATCTTGATTAGTTTCAATTTTTTCAGCTAATAATTTTCGATCATAAGAAGAAAATTTTCTAACAAGAGAAATTTTATCTTGAATAGATGTTTTAAGAAAATCTACTTTTAATATATTTGATATTTCAATCAATGGTAAATACTTCTTATTATAAATAAAATCATCTAAGGCGAGTGTATAACCATTTTCTTTTAATTTTCTACATTTACTAATTAAGTGTTCATTAGGCACAATGTTTTCTAATATTTCGATAACTAGTAACTCTTTTGGTAGTAATGTAGCTACTTCATCATTTAATAATTTTTCAGTAAAATTAATAAATACTTTTTTATTATTTGATAAAGTACTTAAATTCATATTTATACTATTACTGATCACAGTAGAGGTAGCAATATCCCCATTTATTTGATTAAAAAAATTAAAGGCTCGATCACTTCTATATAATAATTCATAACCAATTACTCTTTTATAAATATCAAAGATCGGTTGTCTTGCTAGAAATATTTCCATCAATTACTCCTTTAAAAAAAGACTTGTTAGCTAGTCGAAATGTTGAGGACTTTAAATAAATAGTAAAGTAAATATTATTTATTAATATTGTATCATATTATACCATAAATCGACAAAGATTACTTTTAACTAAATTTATGTGCTTTTAAAAATATTATAAATGTAGATTTGTTCAACTTAGACACTATAGTTTCTTTGTAGTTACTATGTTTTTATATTTATGGTAATATTAATATAGTATTTTCAGAAAAAAATAGGAGGCTTACATGATAATTGACGTACACACACATTGTTTTCCTCAAGAAATTGCTCCTAAAGCAATGAAGATATTAAAGGAAAAATCACAATTAGCAATGGTTTATACAGATGGTACTATTAATAATTTAAAAAAATCAATGATAAAAAGTAAAGTTGATATAAGTATATTACAAAACATAGCTACAAAAGCTGAACAGACCAAAAATATAAATAGATGGGCAGTAAAAGTTCAAGATGAAAAGATTTTATCATTTGGGACTATTCATCCAGACTATAATTTGTGGCATGAAGAAATAATGTATTTAAAAGAGAATAAAATAAAAGGTATTAAAATACATCCAAATGATCAAGGTTTTGAAATTGATGATGAAAGAATGTATCCCATTTATGAAGAAGTTTTTAAAAATGGATTAATTATTTTATTTCACATGGGTAACGATTTAATTACACATAGTGATAATAGTACTGCTAAAGGATTGAAAAGTATTATTAGGTTATTTCCAAATGGAAATATAATAGCAGCACATATGGGTGGATTTAGAGCATGGAAAGAGGCAGAAAAATACTTAATTGGTGAAGACATATATATTGATACTTCATCATCTTTATCGTATTTAGGATATAAAAAAATGACACAACTAATAAAAGATCATGGGGTGAATAAAGTATTATTTGCATCTGATTCACCCTGGACAGACCAAGAGAAAGAGATAAGTGAATTAAAAAAATTAGATATTGATAATGATGAATTAAAGTTAATATTGGGAGAAAATGCTAGAAATATATTAAAAATAATGATTTAACACGATAGATTTGGTTATAAATAATAGCATGGATTTATTATTACTTTAGAAATAATATTTTAAATATCCAAATATGCTATGAGGAATAAGTAAATGGAGGATGGTTTTATGAATTATAAAATAACAGAGAAGGTAACATGGGTAGGAAAAATAGATTGGGAATTAAGAAAATTTCATGGTGATGAGTACTCTACTCATAGGGGATCATCATATAATTCTTATTTAATAAGAGATGAGAAAAATGTTTTAATAGATACTGCTTGGCTTCCATATGATAAAGAATTCATTAGTAATTTAAAAAAGGAAATTAATTTAAAAGAAATTGATTATATTGTAATCAATCATGGTGAAATTGATCATAGTGGAGCTTTGGTAGAATTAATGAGGGAAATACCTGATACTCCCATATATTGTTCTGCAAATGCTGTAAAATCATTAAAGGGACATTACCATACTGATTGGAACTTTGTTACTGTTAAAACTGGAGATATTCTTGATATAGGTGATAATAAATTAATTTTTATTGAAGCTAAGATGTTGCATTGGCCTGACACTATGTTTACTTATATGAGTGGAGAAAATATTTTATTTAGCAATGACGCTTTTGGTCAGCATTATGCCTCTGAAAATTTATTTAATGATTCTGTTGATAAAGCTGAATTGTATCAAGAGGCACTTAAATATTATACAAATATACTTACGCCATTTAGTAGTTTTGTGACAAGAAAGATCAATGAGGTGTTAAGTTATAATTATCCTATTGATATAATATGCCCAAGTCATGGTATCATATGGAGAGACAATCCAGAGCAAATAGTAGAACAATACTTAAAGTGGGCAGATGATTATCAAGAAAATCAAATAACTATTATTTATGATACCATGTGGGATGGCACTAGAAGAATGGCAGAAGCTATAGGAAAAGGGATTAAAAAATCGGATAAAGATGTTAGTGTGAAATTATATAATTGTTCAATAACAGATAAAAATGATATCATGGTGCAAATATTTAAATCTAAGGCAATACTAGTGGGATCGTCCACAATAAATAAAGGGATATTGTATTCCATAGCAGGAAATATTGAAATGATAAAAGGTTTAGGGTTTAAAAATAAGAAAGCTGCTGCATTCGGAACTTATGGATGGAGTGGAGAATCTGTAAAAATACTTAATGAAGAGTTAAATAAATGTGGTTTTGAAGTAATGAATCAAGGAATAAGAGAAATGTGGAATCCTGATGATGATGCTTTAAATAGATGTTTAGAGTTTGGAAAAAAATTTGTAGATGAAATTAAATAAAATTTTAAATGCATTGTTTGGGAATACCAAACAGTGCATTTTCAGATGAATTAGGCGTGTGTTTATAAACTAAAGTATTTTTGTTTTACGAGAATACCTCTCTTGTTAAGTTAATAAACTATTTAGTATTTTCATATAGAGTGGTGTATATGTTATTTACTTATTGATATTAGAAATAATGTAAGTTAGTATTTATATAAGAGAAATATACTCTATTTACGAGCAATTATTATTTAGTACGTTTATAAATTGCAAATAGTATTCGATAATATTTATTAGCTATCGGAATATGGGTATAATTTAACTTATTGATTTTATTGTTAATAAGTCTTTTTTAGTATAAACGTAAAATATGGAGGAATATGGTTTGGAAATTTTATATTTTGATTGTTTTTCAGGTATTAGTGGAGATATGTTTTTAGGTGCTATGATAGACGTGGGTATTAGTGAACAGTACTTAATAACTGAGTTAAAGAAATTGAATTTAGATGGATATGACTTAGAAATCTTTAGAGATAAAAAAAAGGGAATATCAGGAACTAAAGTAAATGTACTGGTAAAAGAATATGATAAAAAATTAAAAAGTAGAAATTATAGTTTTATAAAAGAGTTAATTAATAATAGTGGATTAAATGAACAAACAAAAAATTTAAGCAAGAAAATATTTAATGAAATAGCATTAGCAGAATCTAAAATACATAATAAGAATATTGAAGAAATTCATTTTCATGAAGTTGGTTCTATGGACTCAATAATTGATGTAGTAGGTGCGGCTATATGTATAGATTATTTAAAGCCTGAAAGGATAATATTTTCGAATATAGTAGTTGGAAAGGGATACGTTAATTGTGCTCATGGACTATTACCTGTACCTGCGCCAGCTACAGCAGAAATATTAAGAGGGATACCAATATCTCAAGGGACAATTGAGAAGGAAATGACTACGCCAACAGGTGCTGCAATAGTAAAGGTATTAGCTGATGAAATTTGTATAATAGAAGATTTCATTATTGAAAAAATAGGATACGGCTTAGGAAAAAGAGATAATGATATCCCAAATGTATTAAGAGTATGTACGGGCAAACAAGGAAAAATAAAACCAATTTGCAAAAAAATAGAATGCAATATTGATGATGGTAACCCTGAAATTTTACCATATGTAGTTGAAAAATTATTGGAGGCAGGAGCAATGGATGCTTGGATTACTCCAATGATTATGAAAAAAGGCAGACCTGCCATAACATTAAGTGTACTATGTATAGGTACATTAACTGAAAAGATGGAAGAAATTATTATTAATGAAACAAGTACTATTGGTTTAAGAAGTTATCCAGTAGAAAAACTAGAATTAGATAGAAAAGTAGAAAAGTTAAATACACCTTATGGAGATGTAAATATAAAGATAGCAATGAAGGGTGGAGTAGAAATTAAATATAAACCTGAGTTTGAGGATTGTAAAAGTATTGCAAAGAATAATAATATGTCTTTGGAAAAAGTGTACAATATAATAAATGATTGTTATAAATCTTTATACGAAGGAGATTGAAAATGGATTTGAATCGATATGAAGAATTAAAAGACTACATTAGAACGCTTGGGAATGTAGCAATTGCTTTTTCGGGTGGTGTTGATAGTACTTTCCTTTTAAAGGCAGCTTATGAGGCGTTAGGAAATAAAACTGTGGCAATTACAATAAAAGCTCCTTTTCATTTACAATGGGAAATAAACGAAGCTATTAAACTTGCCGAAGATATAAATGTAAAACAAATTATTCTAGAAGAGAAAATTATGCCAGAAATAAAATATAATCCTAATGATAGATGTTATATATGCAAAAAAAAAATATTTCAAAAGATAATTGAATATTGTATTAATAATAATATTGATTATGTTTTAGATGGCAGTAATATTGATGATACTAAAGATTATAGACCAGGTTTAAAAGCACTTAAAGAGCTAAATGTTTTAAGCCCATTGATGGAATTAAAGTTTACAAAAAATGAAATAAGAGATTTGTCTAAAAGATTAAATTTAAAAACATGGAATAAACCGGCATATGCATGTATATTATCTCGAATTCAATATGGACAGGAAGTAACAGTACAAGACCTTAGAATGATTGAAAATAGTGAGTGTTATTTGATCAAGCAAGGATTTCATAGTGTTAGAGTAAGGATGCATGGAAAAGTTGCAAGAATAGAAATTCCTTCAAATGAAATGGAAAAAATTCTTGATGTTAACCGGTTAAGGCAGATCAATCAAGAGTTAAAAAAAATAGGTTTTTCTTATGTAACTTTGGATTTAGAGGGTTATCGAATGGGAAGCCAAAACGAGGTAATATTATGAATAAGAATGAATTAAGAAAACTATTAAATGGAGTAAAAGAAAACAATATCACTGTAGAAAGTGCCTTAGATAGTCTTAAAAAACTACCATATGAGGATTTAGGATTTGCTAAAATTGATAATCATAGACAATTACGTCAAGGCTATCCTGAAGTAATTTATTGTGCAAGCAAGACAACCGATCAAGTATATGAGATATTTAAAACTATGGTGTCAAGAGGAAATAATGTTATTGGTACTAGAGCAACTGAAGAAATGTATAATAAAATAAAAAAAATCTGTCCACAAGTGAGATATGATCCACTATCAAAAATGTTGACCGTAAAACAAAAAATCATAGATATGACGAATTCACATATATCAGTAGTAACAGGAGGAACATCTGATATACCTGTAGCAGAAGAGGCAGCAATAACTAGTGAAATGCTAGGGAACAAAGTGGAAAGGGTATATGATGTAGGAGTTGCAGGCATACATAGATTATTGGATAATTTAGATATTATTATGGATGCTAAAGTTATTATAGCAGTAGCAGGAATGGAAGGAGCTTTAGCAAGTGTAATAGGAGGTTTAGTTTCAAAACCAGTATTAGCTGTACCTACAAGCGTGGGATATGGAGCAAATTTCGGAGGTATCGCAGCACTTCTTTCGATGTTAAATAGCTGTGCAAGTGGTGTATCTGTATTGAATATTGATAATGGATTTGGTGCAGGTTATATGGCTAGCATGATAAATAAACTATAAGATACTATATGATTTAATGAGATAAGTGTTTATTAATGGAAAAAAATGAAATATAGAAAAATGAATATAGAACAAGACAAAGTTTAAGTCTTGTTTTTTTTATATTTATTAAAGAAACATAAGTTAGTGATATTAAAAAAAAAGAATATATTCGATATTAAATAATATAAAAATTTTTATTATGACGAGAGGTGTATTATGGGCAAACTGGGAATAAAAATTTTAAAAATTATTATGTCTATTTTTTTATTGTCAATGGTAGTATTACTAATAACAAATTATTTGATTTTCAATTCTATGATGTCAAAAATGCAAGGAGAACTAGCAGAGTCAGTAAAAGGTGCAATGAATCTAGTTGATGGGGAAAAGCTACAATCAGTAAAACGTAATGAATCAATGCAAAGTAATGAATATTTATCTGTTCAAAATACATTGGTGTTATATAAAAATGATATCGATGTTACGTACCTATATACTATGATTCGTAGCGAAGAAAACACCGCTGAAATGCTAGTAGATTCGTCTTTGATAGATACAACGCCAATCGGTGCTGTGTACGATTTAGAAGATGAGATGATTTCAGCTTTGCAAGGAAAAATTACTTATACAAAAAAACTAGTAACTGATAAAAATGGAATATTTATTTCAGCTTATGCACCAATAAAAAACTCTACAGGAGAAATAGTTGCAATTATTGGAGCAGATAAGGATATTCAAGATTTTTTAGAAATAAGATCCACTATTAATACATCCTTAATAACAGTGGAGATAGTTATGTTAGTGTTGTCAATTTTCCTAGGCATATTTTTATCAAAAAATATTTCTAATAGTGTAAATATTGTAAAATCAGTTTTAGCTAAAATGTCCCAAGGAGATTATACTTCAGAGGTGAAAATTGATAGCAAAGATGAATTTAGTGAAATTGGGGAATCGATAAATTCCTTAAGAGTAAATAGTATAGGCATGTTAAAAGTTATAAATGAATTATCTTTAACAGTATCTGAAAGTATTAAAAATCTATCAGCAATTTCTGAAGAGATAGCAACATCATCACAGGATGTAACATTCAAAGTTCAAGAAGTTTCAGAAGGGGCGAATTCACAGACTAGAGAGATGAATAATTTAAATATTATTGTAGAAACCTTTGGGTGCAAAATTGATATAGCATCTAATGTAATAAAAGATGTGAATACTAACATATCATCTATTAACTCAAAAGTGAATAATTCTAGCCAAGATTTGAGACAGCTTGAAAGCTCAATAAAAGAAATAAATGTATCATTCTCTCATGTTAAGGAGAAAATTATGACTTTGGGCAAGCTGTTATATAAAATTAGCGACATTATTAATCTTATAAATAACATTTCAGATCAAACAAATCTTCTCGCTTTAAATGCTGCTATCGAAGCTGCAAGAGCGGGAGAAGAAGGAAGAGGATTTGCTATAGTTGCCGAAGAAATAAGAAATTTAGCTGAACAATCAAAAACTTCGCTTAATAGCATAAATAGTTTAATCGAAAATATATCAGAAGAAAATAATTTGGTTGTTGAAACCACAGATAACATGAATACAAAAATTAACGATCAGATTTCAGTAATTAATAATGCTGTAGATTCATTTATGGACATAATAAATAATATTCAGAGTATGATTCCTAAAATTACTGAAGTAACTGAAGATATTAAAACTATTAATATTGAAAAAGATAATATAACAAATAGCATTCTAGTAATTTTAAATTTAGTTAGTTAATTTAATAACTAAATGGCAAAATATATAAATTAAAGCTATAATAATAGTATAGCTTTAATTTTTTATTATTTAAAAAAGTCTTGCTTTTCTGTATAATATAAAGAACTTTAGGAAAAGATTCCCATGTCGTATTAAAGAGGGTGCTTAGTTTTACTATATAAATTTCCTTAGTAAAATGTACGATTTTAAACGTTAATATCAATAGGGAATATAAGGTTTCATAATTAAAGCAGTTTTGCTGCACTATTTTGGAGGTGAATCTATGAAATTACAAGAATATCTTAATATGAAAAATGATTATGTTATTAAACACTTGTCTTTAATAGAAAATGATAATTATATAATAAATAAAGAACTATATGAAGATATATATGACAATTTAATTGTGAATAATGAAGTAGGTTATCATCTTCTTACTTATTCTACTATTGATAGTAATTTACAAACTGAGTTTTATATATCTCTTGATAAAAATCAATTTGATAATACTAACATAAATGAAGATGTTAAGCTAAAGATAAATTATAATACAAACAAACTAATATTTAATTTTTTCTTAAATACACATGAGGGTAGAGTTAAAATACCTATTGTTATAGATTTAGTTAATGAATATAGTAGCATAGAGTTGTCTCAATTTTTGAAACAAAAGCATGTTAATTTGTATATGATTTCAAGAAGTGAAGAGCAATTATTTAAAGAAGACATTATACAAATGCACATTAATGATAAGATGAAATCTATAGTAATCGAATTTTTAGAATTATTTCTTGATTCATATGATCTTTACGATAAAGAAAAAAATTTTGATTTTGAAAACTTATTGATAAACAATGGTGATGCCAATATTAAAATCCCGATATATAAAGAAGATATTGAAAAAATGAATATTTCAAAATATGAAAACATTTTACTGACATTATATCCCAATGTTTTACTCACGCATAATTTGTATGAGAAAGTAGATCTAGTTCTATATGGGTATAAAAGTGACAACAAAAGAGAGGTTTGGCAAATACCCGAAGTAAGAAAATTTATTAAAGCCTTAAATGAAAAATTTCCATATTGGTTTTATTTTTTAAACAAAAGTAATAAAAGTTTATTTTGGATTACTATGTGTGTGTGCGGAAAGAGTTTTGGTGATAATGAAAAATACTCTATTAATAATATGCAATTTCATGACTTTATTAATCAACAGCTTAATCATGCTAAAGAAGTATGCTATTATGTAAACGATTTAAAAGAGTATGATAAATTGAAAGAAGAAGTATTTAAATATTATGATATTTTATAAATCCAAAACAGCATTCACTTAAGTGAATGTTGTTTTTAGTTTAGATAAAGAAAACCCCCGGTTCTACCGGGGGATAAAAAGCTTTAGCTATGAGTGTGTTTTTTACCTCCTTTTGATAAAATTATTTTGGTTCGCCAACCAAAAATAACAAAATCAAAAGGAGGATCCGAAATGGATAAAAATAGTTTATCACATACAACATGGAACTGTAAATATCATATAGTATTTGCGCCAAAGTATAGAAGACAAGTAATATATGGGAAGATAAAAACAGATATAGGTAAAATATTAAGGAAATTATGTAACCAAAAGGGAACAGAAATACTTGAAGCAACAGCATGTAGAGAGCATGTACATTTAGTATTAGCAATACCACCCAAATATAGTGTATCAAGTATAATGGGGTATTTAAAAGGCAAAAGTTCTCTTATGATATTTGATAGGCATGCAAATTTGAAATATAAATATGGGAATAGACATTTTTGGTGTAGAGGATATTATGTAGATACAGTAGGGCGAAATGAAAAGAAAATTAGAGAGTATGTAAAAAATCAATTACAAGAAGATATAGCAAGTGATCAAATTAGTATATCGGAGTATGTAGATCCATTTACAGGAGAGAAGAATAAAAAAATAAGTAAAAGTAAATAAAAACGCTGCTTTAGCAGCAGCGCGTAAAAATAAGCAATTGGCGGACTATTCAGTGAGCCTTAAGGCTCAAGCAAGTAACAGGCCCTTATAGGGCTGAGCAAACTACCCGCTGAGCGGGTAGTTTTGATTGAAAATTTTATGGTGTCATATAGAGGCGTTTGCTACAAAAATTTGTACTCAAAAGAAATACTAGTAGTTATGAATTATAATTTTAATGATTGATGAGATTATTCTATGTTTTATGGTAAAATAATATATTAATAAATCTATGTATGAAAGTTAGGTAAAATAATGAATGAATATTTGATTTTTAAAATGCTGTAAGCTAACCCACATTAAAACATAAGTATTTTTATTAACATAGAATTATTTTATCCATGATGAAGATTATAGATTTAAGAATTTTTCTGGAGGAATAATATGAGTTCACAATTATTAATTTTATTTTTACTAGTTTTAATTAATGCTTTTTTTTCTGCTTCTGAAATTGCATTAATATCGTTAAATGACAACAAGATAAAGGCTATGGCAGAAGAAGGAGACGTTAAAGCGATAAAATTAAATAATCTATTAAAGGAACCGGGTAAATTTTTAGCTGCAATACAAATAGGCATAACTTTTGCAGGATTTTTAGCTAGTGCTATCGCTTCAGAGAGTTTTGCAGATAAACTTGTAATTTTATCTCAAAAGATTAGTTTGTCTATTTCTCCACAATTATTAAAGTCATTATCAATGATGCTTATAACGATTATTTTATCGTATTTTACTTTAGTTTTAGGTGAGTTGGTGCCTAAAAGAATAGCTATGAAAAAATACGAAGAGATTTCTAAAATAATTGTTGGACCATTAAGTTTTTTAGCATATATTACTTCTCCATTTGTAAAATTTTTAAATTTTTCATCAAATATTTTCTTAAAATTATTTAGAATAGATCCAGATAAGGATGATTCTGATGTTACTGAAGAAGAAATACGTATGATGATAAGTATTGGTGAAGAAAAAGGAACAATTGAAGAAATAGAGAAAGAATTGATAAATAATATTTTTGATTTTAATGATAAATATACTAAAGATATAATGACTCATAGAACTAATGTCGTGGCATTATCTAATGATGCAATATTAGAAGAGATCATTCCAATAATTCATCAAGAAAAATATACTAGATTTCCTATTTATAAAGATTCTATAGACAATATTATTGGTATTTTGCATGTAAAAGATTTAATTCAGTATATAATTGATTATAAAAAAAATGACGATTTTTCATTAGATAACATTATAAGAAAACCATATTTTGTACCTGATTCAAAACCAATTGATGAATTATTTAGAGAATTGAAATTAGTAAGAACACATCTTGTAGTTGTGATTGACGAATATGGTGGAACAGCAGGAATAATCACAATAGAAGATTTGCTTGAAGAAATAGTAGGTAATATTTTAGATGAGTATGATGATGAAGAAACAAATTATAAGACAATTGATGAGAAGACATTTATCTTTAATGGCGCAATATGTTTAGATGATGTAGAAAAAATTTTAGATATAGAATTACCTGTTGATGATTATGATACTCTTAGCGGTTTTGTAATAAGTTTAATTGGAAGGATACCAGAAGAAAATGAAAAGCCTACAGTTAATACTAAAGGCTTAACATTGACAGTGGAAAAAATACAAGACAAAAAAATTGCGATAATTAAAGTAATAAAACAGGATTAAATTTATTATATTAGTTTGGAATTTATTAGTTAATATGTACGATATGATGTTTTAAGTATGTTTTGTTGGGGTATATTATTTATAGAAAAGACGACATTACTTTACACTAAACTTTTACTTTTTTGAAAAATCAGGTTAACACGTTACCTGGTTTTTGCTATGAATTTTAAAAGAAAATTAGTGTATTTTTGTATAAAGGAGGATTTATGAAATATAAAAATTATTACGATATATTAGGTGTTGAAAAAAGTGCTTCTAAAGATGATATTAAAAAAGCTTATCGTAAATTAGCAAAAAAATATCATCCTGACACTAATCCAGAAGATAAAAAAGCAGAAGAAAATTTTAAAAATATAAATGAAGCTTATGAAGTTTTAAGTGATAAAGACAAGAAAAATAAGTATGATAACATGGGGCAACAATTCGATTTTCAAGGAGGACATGATTTTGATCCTTCACAATATGGTTTTGGAAATAATGCCAGATATGAATATCATACTGGATCAGATACTGATTTTAGCGATTTTTTTAATGCTTTTTTTGGAGGTTATAGTGATTTTGATGTTGAGAATATGTACAATAGATCAAAAAACAAGAGATCAGCATATTCTTATTCTGCTGACGGAGACAATACTGAGGCAGAAATTGAAATTGATTTGAAAGATGGATTTCAAGGAACTGAGAAAAAAATATCACTAAGGAAGGGTAACGAGACTATAAGTATTAACTTTAAAGTACCAAAAGGAGTAAAAGAAGGAGAAAAAATAAGACTAAGAGGTCAGGGTAAAAGTGGTGCAAATGGTGGTAAATCAGGAGATTTATATTTAATAGTTAAATTTAAAAAGCAAAAAGATTTTGAGATAAAAGACAAAAATATATATTATACTCAAGAACTTTACCCTTGGGAGGCAGCTTTAGGTGAAAAAAAATCAATCAATATTTTAGATGGAATAATTTCAGTTAACATTCCACCCCATATACAAAGTGGAAAGAGTATAAGAGTAGCAGGAAAAGGCTATATTGATAAAAATGGAAATAGAGGAGACTTGTTTATAAAAATCAAGTTGATGAATCCAAATAGAATATCTAATGAATTAAAAGAATTATTTACTAAAATGAAAGATATCTCAATAAAGGAGGGATTATAAATGAACATTGATAAATATACTGAAAAAGCTCAATTGGCTATTCAAGGAGCGCAAGAAATAGCAATAAGGATGGGAAATCAGGAAATAGATGGAGAGCATCTCCATTATGCTTTAGTATATCAAGAAGAAGGTTTAATTCTTAGATTAATAAATTACATGGGAATTGAAGTGAATCTATATAAAAAAGATTTACTTGATGAATTAGAAAAATTGCCTAAAGTATACGGAAATGGTGCATCTAATGTTTATGCAACTAGAAGATTTAATTTATTGATGATTGGCGCTGAGGACGAGGCTAAAAGATTTAAAGATGAGTATATAGGAGTTGAGCATTTATATATTGCTCTACTTAAAGAAAAGAATACTACCTCTTCCAAGATTTTTCAAAGATTTAATATTAATTATGAAAAATTTATGGAATCCCTTAGTAAAGTAAGAAATAATCAAAGGATTCAGTCAAAAAATCCTGAAGAAACTTATGAAGCTTTAACAAAGTATGGTCGAGATTTAGTGGAAATGGCTAAAGAAGGAAAATTAGATCCTGTGATTGGTAGGGATTCAGAAATACGCAGAACTATTAGGATATTGTCAAGGAGAACAAAAAATAATCCTGTACTTATAGGGGAACCAGGAGTAGGAAAAACTGCTGTAGTAGAGGGGCTTGCTCAAAGGATTCTCAAAGGAGATGTTCCTGAAGGCCTTAAGGATAAAACTATTTTTGCATTAGATATGGGTGCGCTGATTGCAGGAGCAAAATACAGAGGCGAATTCGAAGAAAGACTCAAAGTAGTACTAAACGAAATACAAAAATCTCAGGGGAGAATTATCCTGTTTATCGATGAATTGCATAATATTGTGGGAGCAGGAAAAACTGAGGGAGCGATGGATGCTGGAAATCTATTAAAGCCTGTGTTGGCTCGTGGAGAACTTCACTGTATTGGAGCTACAACATTAAATGAATATCGTCAGTATATAGAAAAAGATGCAGCTTTGGAGAGAAGATTTCAGCCAGTAAAAGTAGAACAACCTACTGTTGAAGATACTATTTCCATACTCAGGGGATTAAAAGAAAAATTTGAGATACATCATGGAGTTAGAATTACAGATAATGCCATAATAGCTTGTGCAGTTCTTTCCAATAGATATATTAGCGATAGATTTTTGCCGGATAAAGCTATTGATTTGATGGATGAAGCTGGATCTATGATAAGAACTGAGATAGATAGTATGCCTGCTGAATTAGATGAAGTAAGTAGAAAATTGATGCAGTTAGAAATCGAAAGACAAGTATTAAAAAAAGAAGAAGATAAATATTCAAAAGAAAGACTAAATGATATCGAAAAAGAGATCAGTTCTTATAAAGAAAAAGCTAATGGAATGCAAGCTCAATGGGAAGTAGAAAAGAAAAAAATATCTAGAGAAAAAGAGATAAAGCAAGAAATAGAAGATATCAAAAGACAAATAGAAGAATCAGAGAGAAAATATGATCTAGAGAATTTAGCTGTTTTAAAACACGGTAAATTACCAGAATTAAACAAAGAGTTGGAAGAAGTAAAGAAAAATCAAGAGAAACAATTACTAAAAGAAGAAGTTACTGAAGATGAAATTGCTGAAATAGTATCAAAATGGACAGGAATCCCAATTACTAAATTAGTTGAGAAAGAAAAGGATAAATTATTAAATCTTGAATCCATTCTTCACGAAAGAGTAATTGGTCAAAATGAAGCTGTTACAGCAGTTAGTGAAGCTGTTATTAGAGCACGCTCCGGACTTAAAGATGTAGGTAGACCTATAGGATCATTTATATTTTTAGGACCTACAGGAGTGGGGAAGACGGAACTTTCAAAAGCTTTAGCAGAAGCGTTATTTGATAAGGAAGAAAACATTATTAGGATTGATATGTCTGAGTACATGGAAAAACACGCAGTAGCTAGATTGATAGGGGCACCTCCAGGATATGTGGGGTATGAAGAAGGAGGACAACTTACTGAAGCAGTAAGAAGAAAGCCATACTCTGTAATTCTATTTGATGAAATAGAAAAAGCACATCCAGAAGTATTTAATATATTACTTCAATTATTAGATGATGGAAGATTAACTGATAGCCAAGGGAGAACAGTTAATTTTAGAAATACTGTAATAATTATGACTTCTAATATCGGAAGTCAGGATTTGTTACAAGGGATAAATGAAATTGGAAACGTAAATGAAGAGTTAAGAGAAAAAGTGCTTAGTCAATTAAATTCATATTTTAAACCTGAGTTTTTAAATAGGATCGATGATATAGTTCTGTTTAAGCCTCTAAATATTGATGAGATCATTAAAATCATTGATATAGAATTAAAAGTTTTAAAGAACAAGTTAATGGATAGAAAAATTAATTTAATAATAACGGACAAGGCAAAAGAATTAATTGCTAAATCATCTTATTCACCAGTTTATGGAGCAAGACCTGTTAAGAGATATATCCAAAAACATATTGAAACAGAGATTGCAAAGAAGATAGTCAGTGGAATACTTATAGAGGGAAAAGAAGTAAAGATAGATTTTGAGAATGATAATCTTGTAATAAAATAATTAAAGAAAATATTGACATGATTATTAAAATAATTTATAATAATCTCAATAATTAAATATAAAAATATTAGTTATCGGGTGCCTCTAATATTAGAGGATAATAGGGAATTGGGTTAAAATCCCAAACGGTCCCACCACTGTAACCTAGGAGTAATTTGCATAATGTCACTGTTTAAAAATGGGAAGGCGCAAAAATACTTTGATTAGGGAGTCAGGAGACCTGCCTTGTAATTATATTAATGGTGAATCATGGTAAAGTTCACAGTCAATAGACTGTGGGCTTTTTTTTATTAATGGCTTTAGCCTGTTGAGCACGCGAGGTACGAGTGTGCTCAACATTAAAC